>JBEDUR010000147.1:0-61294 GCA_040414865.1 Acidimicrobiales bacterium | reverse complement strand
GTCGTGGGCATGTTGCACACCTCGACCCTCGTGCCGATGGCGCACCTGGTCTGTGTGGCCCACTCCCGGCTGGAGCTGGCCGAGATCCTCGTCTCTCTGCGCCGGGCCGGCATCGAGAACGTGCTCGCCCTCGGCGGCGACCCGGTGGCCGACTCGGACGGGACAGCGCGTGAGCTGGCCTACGCCGTGGAGCTGGTCGAGCTGGCCCGGGCGATCGGCGGGTTCTCGATCGGTGTCGCGGCCCAACCGGCCGGCCACCCGGCGTCGAGGGACCTGCGGGCCGACCGCGACCGCCTGGCCGAGAAGCTGACCCTGGCCGACTTCGCCATCACTCAGTTCTTCTTCGAGGCCGACGAGTACCTCGGCCTGGTCGCCGAGCTGGCCGACCGGGGGATCGACAAGCCGGTGCTCCCGGGCATCATGCCGGTGACCCAGATGAGCTCGATCTCCCGCATGGCCACCATGGGCGCAGCGGTCCCGCCCTGGATGGTCGCTCGCCTCGAGACGGCGCACGCCGCCGGCGGCCGCGGGGCCGTGCGGCGCTGCGGTATCGAGCTGGCCACCGAGCTGTGCCAGGCGCTGCTCGCTGCCGGTGTGCCCGGCCTGCACTTCTACACGCTCAACCAGAGCCACGCGACGCGCGACATCTACCGGGCCCTCGGCCTCGCTCCCGAGCTCGACCGGGCCGGCGCCGGGTGATGACTCCGAGCTCGCCTGACTTGCGCCCGAGCGCGCCGTGACCTAGGAGCAGAGCCATGGCAGAGACGATCACCATGGGCGCCGACGGCGTCCTCGCGGTCCCGGTCGAGCCGATCATCCCCTTCATCGAGGGCGACGGCACAGGCGTGGACATCTGGCCGGCCGCCCGCAAGGTGCTTGACGCGGCGGCGGCTAAGCACGGCCGCAAGGTTGCGTGGAAGGAGGTGCTGGCCGGAGAGCGGGCCTTCAACGAGACCGGCAGCTGGCTTCCCGACGAGACGGTCGAGGCGTTCAAGGACCACCTCATCGGGATCAAAGGCCCGCTGACCACCCCGGTCGGGGGCGGCATCCGCTCGCTCAACGTCGCCCTCCGCCAACTCCTGGACCTCTACGTCTGCTTGCGGCCGGTCCGCTGGTTCGCCGGGGTCCCCTCGCCCGTGCGTCGCCCCGAACTGGTCGACATGGTCATCTTCCGGGAGAACACCGAGGACGTTTACGCCGGTTACGAGGTGGAGGCGGGCACCGCCGAGGCCGAGCGCCTGGCCGGGTTCCTACGCGACGAGATGGGGTGGCCCATCCGCGAAGGATCGGGCATCGGGATCAAGCCAGTGTCGGAGACCGGCTCCAAGCGGCTCATCCGGGCGGCCATCAACTACGCCCTCGAGCACGACCGGCGCTCGGTCACCCTTGTCCACAAGGGCAACATCCAGAAGTTCACCGAGGGTGCCTTCACGCGCTGGGGCTACGAGCTTGTCAAAGAGGAGTTCGCCGACCGAGCGGTGAGCTGGGAAGACTCCGGCGGGGAGCCGGGTGACCGGCTGCTTGTGAAGGACACCATCGCCGACATCACCCTTCAGCAGGTCCTCACCCGCCCGTCGGACTTCGACGTCATCGCCACCACCAACCTGAACGGGGACTACCTCTCTGACGCGCTGGCCGCCCAGGTGGGGGGTATCGGCATCGCTCCGGGGGCCAACATCAACTACGTGACTGGCCACGGGGTCTTCGAGGCCACCCACGGCACCGCGCCCAAGTACGCCGGTCAGGACAAGGTCAACCCGGGCTCGCTGCTGCTGTCGGGAGTGCTCATGTTCGAGCACCTCGGCTGGACCGCCGCCGCCGCCGACATCGTGAAGGCGCTCGAGGCGACGATCGCCGAAAAGATCGTCACCTACGACTTCGCCCGTCTGATGGAGGGGGCCACCGAGGTGAAGTGCTCGGAGTTCGCCTCGGCGATCGTCGACCGGCTCTAACCGAGCCGACCCCATCGAGCTCACCGAACGCAAAAGAGAGGAGTACCAATGGCACCAGGGACCGCCTCCCCACAGCAGGTCACCGTGACCGGAGCGGCCGGCCAGATCGGCTATTCGCTGCTCTTTCGCATCGCCTCGGGGCAACTGCTCGGACCCGACACCCCGGTCGTGCTTCGGCTGCTCGAGATCGAGCCGGCTATGCGGGCGCTCGAGGGCGTGGTCATGGAGCTCGACGACGGCGCTTTCCCGCTGTTGTCGGGCATCGTGGCCACCGACAATTTGAAGGAGGCGTTCGACGGGACCAACTGGGCCCTGTTGGTTGGCTCCGTTCCGCGCAAGGCTGGCATGGAGCGCGGCGATCTCTTGAGTGTGAACGGCGGCATCTTCAAGCCCCAGGGAGAGGCCATCGCCGCCCACGCGGCGGCCGACGTCCGGGTCCTCGTGGTCGGGAACCCGTGCAACACCAACTGCCTGATCGCGCGCGCCGCCGCCCCGCAGGTGCCGGCCGACCGGTGGTTCGCCATGACCAGGCTGGACGAGAACCGGGCCAAGTCCCAACTGGCCAAGCGGTCCGGTGCTCCGGTGGCCGAGGTCACCAACATGGCCATCTGGGGCAATCACTCGGCCACCCAGTTCCCTGACTTCGCTCACGCCCGCATTGGCGGCCGGCCGGCGCCCGAGGTGATCGGCGACCACGAGTGGCTGCGGGGGGAGTTCCTCTCCACGGTCCAAAAGCGGGGCGCCGCGATCCTCGAGGCGCGGGGCCTCTCGTCGGCAGCCTCGGCGGCCAACGCCGTGGTGGACACCGTGCAGTCGATCACCCAGCCCACCGCCGAGGGCGACTGGTTCTCGGTCGCGGTTTCGAGCCGGGGCGAGTATGGGACGCCCGAGGGTCTGCAGTTCGGCTTCCCAGTCGTCTCGGAGGGCGGCGGCCGCTGGCACGTCGTCGAGGGCCTGACCCACGACGACTTCGCCGCCGAGCGGATCCGCCTCACCACCGAGGAGCTCGAGTCCGAGCGGGGCGACGTTCAGCGGCTCGGGCTGGTGGGCTAGCGGCCAGGGCGCCGGTCCCGAGGAGGGTGCGATGAGGATCGGACTGGTTTCGGACACCCACGACGAAGTCGTCCCGTTCGAGCAGGTGGAGCGAGCGGTCCAGGAGGCTTTCGAAGGGGCGGCGCTCGTCGTCCATTGTGGGGACCTGACCACCACCGGAGTGCTCGAGCACCTAGGCCGGATCGCCCCGGTGGTGGCCGTCCGCAGCCCCTCGGATCCTGTGGCCGATCCGCCCCGGCTCGTGGAGGGCCCCCACGTCCTCGAGGCCGGTGGCCTCACCCTCGGTGTGGTCAACGCGCTGGGCGACGCCGAGGTGGCGTCGGTGTTCGGCCGGCCGGTGGATGTCGTGGTCCACGGTGGGACCCACCAAGCCTGCGTCGAGCAGGCGGGGGCAATCCTGCTCGTCAACCCGGGCAGCCCCACGCTGGCCGATACCCGGACCGTGGCCGTGCTCGAGATCGAAGGCGGGATCGCCCAGGCGACGATCGTCGAACTCGGTTAGGTTCGCCCGCTCCACGCCTCGCGCTCGAGCACCCAGCGGGTGGTGGTCTGGAAGACGTTGATCGGTCCGGGCGTGCACTCGTGCGAGAAGAGGTAGCGGAACCCAACCCGCTGCAGCGTGCGGTTGGGCGCCTGGTTGCACGCGTTGGGCTCGCAGAAGATGCGTTGGAGCTGGAGCACGCCGAAGTAGTGGTCCACGGTTCGCCGCACGAATTCGGTGCCGAGGCCCTGCCGGCGCCGCGCGGCTTCGAGCAGGTGCAGGTGCATGAACGCCTGCTCTCCGAAGGCGATCTGGTCGGCGCCGCTGAATCCGACCGTGGTCCCGTCGAGCTCCCAGAGCACGACGTAAAGCGAACGCTCGAGCAGCGGGCGGCCGACCTCTGCCTCATAGGCGCGGCGCCAGGACTCCCGGCTCGGCAGCAGCGCCCGGTCGACCCCCATGAGGGCGAGGTGCTCGTCACTGGCGTCGTGGAAGTACTCGATCCGCACGTTCACCGCCGACGCCGGCATCTCGCGCACAACGAGCCCAGGTTTTGTGCTCACCGCGACCACCCGGAGCCTTGGCGCGCTCGGGTGTTTTCGGCGGGTGGTTCAGGAGCCGACCAGGACCGCAAGATCGAAGCCGGCCTGACGGAGGAAGGAGAACTTCTTTTCCAGCGCGCCGCGCCACGCGGCCATCTCCTGGTCGAAGTGCGAGCGGTCGCCGTCCTCACAGGCGTGCTCGAGCTCGTCGAACGCTTCGTCCTCGGCGTCGAGCAGCTCGCGGTACTTCAAGAAGAAGTGGTCGTCGATGGGCTGAGACACGCACACCCTCCTCGGGCTCGCTCGTCCGCCCGCGCGGACGATTGCAGCGAGGCTAGCCACCCCGCGACGGCCCGACCAGGGTGCGCGGGCCGGAGACGAAGCCCCTGGCCCGGGACCGAGACGCTCAGTACGTCGTCTCGGCCTGGAGCCCCGTGGTCTCCCCGGCCGCCAATGCCAGGACCTCCTGGCCGGCCACCAACACCGAGAGGTCGCCCCGGACCCGCACCCGACCGGCGCCGAGAGCCTCGGTCGGGTCGAGCTCGCCGCGCGACAGGGCGGCGGCGTCGTGGTAGCTGAGCGAGATCTCCACGTCTGACGGCCCGGCGTCGGGCCCCTTGGCGGCCAGGGTGACGGCCCCCTCGTCCACACAGAGCACGATGCGCAGCGGCCCCGCCTCTTCGGATCGGCCGGGCACCCCGCTCACTGCTTCCTCGACGCTGAAGCGCCCCGACGCGGCCCGCAGCGAACCGGACCCGGCGCGGGCGGCGTCGAGGTCGGCCAGGGCGGCGTTGAAGGCCGCGATCCACTCCTCCGAGAGGAACCGGGCCACGCCCGGCCCTAGTGGCCGGCGACGGCTGCTTCCTCAGAGGAAGCCTTTGTCCGCCGGAGGATCTTTCGCCCGAGCCAGGCCACCGGGTCGTAGGAGGCGTCGACGACGCGCTCTTTCATCGGGATGATCGCGTTGTCGGTGATCTTGATGTGTTCGGGGCAGACCTCGGTGCAGCACTTGGTGATGTTGCACAGGCCGATGCCCTCCTTCTGTCGCAGGAGCTCTCGGCGGTCATTGGTGTCGAGGGGGTGCATCTCGAGCTCGGCGAAGCGGATGAAGAACCGGGGCCCGGCATAGTGGGTCTTGTTCGCCTCGTGGTCTCGGATGACGTGGCAGACGTCCTGACACATGAAGCACTCGATGCACTTGCGGAATTCCTGGCCCCGTTCGATGTCGGCCTGGGCCATGCGGTAGCCGCCCTCAGGCCGGGGTGGGGGGGCGAAGGCGGGCACCTGTTTGGCCACGCCGTAGTTGAAGGCGACGTCGGTGACCAGGTCGCGGACGATGGGGAAGGCGCGCATCGGGGCCACCGTGATCGGACCCTCGGGAAGCTGGTCCATCCGGGTCATGCACATGAGCTTGGGCTTCCCGTTGATCTCGGCCGAGCATGACCCGCACTTGCCGGCCTTGCAGTTCCACCGGCAGGCGAGGTCTCCGGCCTGGGTGGCCTGGATGCGGTGGATGACGTCGAGGACGACCTCGCCCTCTTGCGCGGGCAGCCGGTACTCGGCGAAGTCGCCGCCGAACCGGTCGCCCCGCCACACCCGCATGATCACGTCGACCATCAGTGGTCCTCCTCGAAGAGCGTTTGGAGCTCGGGCGGCATCTCGGGGATCGGCTCGGGGCCGATCTTGATCTCCTCGCCGACGCCGCCTCCCGCCGCCTGACGCTG
The DNA here is from genome assembly GCA_040414865.1 of Acidimicrobiales bacterium. GTDB lineage: Bacteria > Actinomycetota > Acidimicrobiia > Acidimicrobiales > RAAP-2 > Palsa-461. Next base: position 55,542 of record JBEDUR010000147.1, on the reverse strand, counting down.
GACCAGGTTGACCTTGCCGAACTCGGGGTCGGCCTTGGGGAAGTCCTCCCGGGTGTGACCGCCGCGGCTCTCGCGGCGGTCCCGCGCCCCGAGGGTGACGCACTTGGAGACGGTCAGCATGGCCGGCAGGTCGGTCGCCAGGTTCCAGGCCGGGTTGTAGGCGCGGCCACCGGCGACTGCCGCCTTCGAGGCCCGGAAGATGAGCTCGTCGAGGCGCTCGAGCGCCGTCTCGAGCTCGTCCCCGGTCCGGATGATCCCTACCAGGTCCTGCATGGTGTCCTGGAGGTCGTGGTGCAGCTGGTAGGGGTTCTCGCCCTCGTCACGCTCGAAAGGCGCCAGGGCCTCGGCGATCGAGCGTTCGATCTCGGCCCGGTTTGGGACGGCGTTGCCGCTCCGACCATCGGCGAAGTCCGACGCCCCGATGCCGGCGCGGTACCCGAACACGAGCAGGTCGGAAAGGGAGTTCCCGCCGAGACGGTTTGACCCGTGCATCCCGCCGGCCGCCTCCCCGGCGACATAGAGCCCCGGGACGGTGGCCGCGCCGGTATCGGCGTCCACCCGGACCCCGCCCATCATGTAATGGCAGGTCGGGCCGACCTCCATCGCCTCGGCCGTGATGTCCACGCCGGCCAGCTCCATGAACTGGTGGTACATGGACGGGAGCCGCCGCCGGATGTACTCGGAGCTCCGCCTGGTCGCGATGTCCAGGTACACGCCGCCGTGCGGGCTCCCTCGCCCGGCCTTCACCTCGCTGTTGATGGCCCGGGCCACCTCGTCCCGGGGCAACAGCTCGGGGGGCCGGCGGTTGTTGATGTGGTCGTCGTACCAGCGGTCGCCTTCGGCCTCGGTGTCGGCGGTCTCGGCCCGGAACATGTCGGCCACGTAGCCGAACATGAAGCGCTCGCTGTCGGAGTTGCGCAGGACCCCGCCGTCGCCGCGCACTCCCTCGGTGACCAAGATCCCGCGCACCGACAGCGGCCAGACCATCCCGGTCGGGTGGAACTGCACGGCCTCCATGTCGATCAGGTCCGCCCCGGCCCACAAGGCCATGGCGTGGCCGTCCCCGGTGCACTCCCAGCTGTTGGAGGTGTACTTCCAGGACTTGCCGATCCCGCCGGTGGCCACCACGACCGCCTTGGCCGAGAAGACCACCATCTCGCCCGTCGCCCGCCAGTACCCGACCGCCCCCGAGACGACGCCGTCGGCATCGGAGAGCAGCCGGAGGATCTTGCACTCCATGAAGACGTCGACGTCCAGGGCGACGGCGCGCTGCTGCAGGGTGCGGAGCATCTCGAGCCCGGTGCGGTCGCCCACATGGGCCAGGCGGGCGTAGCGGTGTCCGCCGAAGTCCCGTTGGAGGATCCGGCCGTCTTTGGTGCGGTCGAACAACGCGCCCCAGGCCTCGAGCTCCTGGACCCGGTCGGGCGCCTCCTGGGCGTGGAGCTGGGCCATGCGCCAGTTGTTGAGCATCTTGCCGCCGCGCATGGTGTCGCGGAAGTGCACCTGCCAGTTGTCCTCGGGCCAGACGTTGCCCATGGCCGCCGCGATCCCGCCTTCGGCCATGACCGTGTGCGCCTTGCCCAGGAGCGACTTGCAGATCACCGCGGTGCGCAGCCCCCGGCCCTTGGCCTCGATGGCCGCCCGCAGCCCAGCGCCGCCCGCCCCGATGACGATGACGTCGTAGTCGTGAGACTCGTAGTCGGCCATTTCGGGCTCCTAGAAGATCTTGAAGTCGGTGATCGTTCCCGACGCGACGAGGCGCACGTACAGGTCGGTCAGGGCGACGAAGACCAGGCTCGCCCAGGCGATCTGCATGTGCTTGGCGTTGAGCGGGGTGAGCAGCTTCCAGACCCGGTAACGGATCGGGTGCTTGGAAAAGGAGTTGACCTGGCCGCCGCAGAGATGTCGACCGACATGGCACGAGAGGCTGTAGAGCCACAGCAAGATGGCGTTCACCACCAGGACCAGGGTGCCGACGCTCACGCCGATCCCCCCGGCGCCGGGCATCCGGAAGGCCGTCACCGCGTCGATGGTGAGGATCACGTTGAAGAGGAGCGCGATGAAGAAGAAGTACCGGTGGATGTTCTGGAGGATGAGCGGGAACCGGGTCTCGCCCGTGTAGCGCCCGTGGGCGTCGGACACCGCGCAGGCCGGCGGTGACTGCCAGAAGCCCCGGTAGTAGGCCCGACGGTAGTAGTAGCACGTGAGCCGAAAACCGAGTGGACCGCCCAGGACCAGCAGAGCGGGTGTGATGTGCCACCAGGTGATCACGAAGAAGGTCCCGCGGGCCTCGGGGACACAGCTCTGAGTGATGCAGGGGGAGAAGAATGGGGAGATCAGGTTCCGGTGCATGTCGGAACCGACGAAGTAGTTCCTGTTCACGAACACGGCCCACGTCGAATAGACGATGAAGGCCGTCAGCACGATCACAGTGATGGTCGGCGAGACCCACCACCGGTCCCTGCGCAACGTCCGGACCGATGGCCCACCCCTGGCACCGCCCAGTCGGACCGGCGTGATCGACGCTTCCGGCGTGATCGTCGCACCCTCAACGCTCACGCCGCGCCTCCCTTCTGTTCGCTCTGCGTGCTCGCATCAGCGACAATCGTGCTCCGTCGCACGTCATCGCACTGGTCGGCCTCATCTTTCCATCCCGTTCACCGGGGTGTGCAATCCGTTGCCCCCTGCGCAGGGCCGCGCCGTCACGCGGCGTGGAGCCCATGGGGGTGCTCGGAGCCCGTAGGCTCGGGTCATGGCGCTTCCCGCACACCCTCCTGCCCCGCCCCACGACCTGCCCCGCACGCTCGGTGAGCTCCGCACGTCGGGTTGGGAGTCGGTCCCGGTCTCCGAGGAGCTCCGCCGCAACGCTGCCCGTCGGATCAGCGCCGGAGAACCCCTGATTCCGGGGGTCCTGGGGTTCGAGGACACCGTCATTCCCCAGCTGGAGAACGCCCTTCTGGCCGGGCACGACGTCATCTTGCTGGGGGAGCGGGGCCAGGCGAAGAGCCGGATCATTCGCTCGCTGGTGTACCTGCTCGACGAGTGGATGCCGGTCGTGTCCGGCTCGGAGATCAACGACGACCCTTACCGGCCGACCTCCCGGTACGGGCGGCTGAAGGTGGCCGACGATGGCGATGAGACCCAGATCACCTGGGTCCACCGCTCCGACCGCTTCGGCGAGAAGCTGGCCACCCCGGACACCTCAATCGCCGACCTGATTGGCGAGGTCGACCCGATCAAAGTGGCCGAGGGTCGCTACCTCTCCGACGAGCTGACGCTCCACTACGGTCTCGTCCCCCGGGTGAACCGGGGGATCTTCGCCATCAACGAGCTGCCCGACCTGGCCGAAAGGATCCAGGTCGGCCTGCTCAACGTGCTCGAGGAACGGGACGTCCAGATTCGGGGCCACCGGGTGCGCCTTCCCCTCGACGTCATGCTCCTGGCCACGGCCAACCCCGAGGACTACACCAACCGTGGCCGGATCATCACCCCCTTGAAGGACCGCTTCGGGGCTCAGGTGCGCACCCACTACCCCGAGGAGATCCGGACCGAGGTGGCCATCATGCTCGCCGAGGCCGTGCTCCCCGCCTGCGAGCTGCCGGTGATCGTCCCGGAGTACATGAAGGAGGTCTTGGCGGAGATCAGCCAGTTGGCTCGACGCAGCCCGCACCTGAACCAGCGCAGCGGCGTGTCGGTCCGGCTCACCATCGCCAACTACGAGACGCTGGTGGCCAACGCAATGCGGCGGGCGCTGCGGGTGGGTGAGCCGGTGGTGGTGCCTCGGGTGAGCGACCTGGCCGCCCTGCTCCCCTCGACCCAGGGCAAGATCGAGGTGGAGGCGCTGGAGGAGGGACGGGAGGACGACGTGGTGGCCCAGCTGGCCGCCGCGGCCGTGCTCGCCGTCTTCCGGCGACGCGTCACTCTGGAGGACCCGGCTGGAGTGATCGGATGTTTCGGCGAGGGGTCCGTGGTCCACACCGGCGACGACCTCCCGTCGCAGGAGTACCTCGACGTACTGGCCGACATGGGGCCGCTCGAGCCGCCAACCCGGGCCTTGGCCGGGCCCGACGCCGCTGAGTCACCGGCCGTCATGGCCGCTGCCCTGGAATTCCTGCTGGAGGGCCTGCACCTGACGAAGCGGTTGAACAAGGACGCTTCGGGGCCGCGGGCCCTGTACCGTCGTCGACGCTGAGGAGGTTCCGGTGACGGCCCGCTACGACTACAGCGACTGGGATGGCACACAGGAGTGGGGCGACCTCGACCCCGACGACCTCCTGGGCGAGCTGACCGACGACCTGCTCTCGGGCGGGGATCTCAGTGACTCCCTCCGCCGGCTCATGCGGGCCGGGATGCGCACCCGCAACGGCGAGCGGATCCAGGGCATGCGAGAGATGATCGAGCGCATGCGCCGCCGGCGCGAGGAACTGCTCAAGGAGGGCAGCCCCAACGCCGAGATGGAGCGCATCGCCCAGGCTCTGGACGAGGTGGTGGACCAGGAGCGCTCGGCCATCGACCAGCTCGAGCAGGAGGCCAAGGACTCCGGCGACGAACGGCGGGCCGAGGTGACCTCGGACGTCGCCACCGAGCGACGGATGTCCCTCGACCTTCTGCCCCAAGACCTGGCCGGCAAAGTCCAGGGCCTCCAGCACCACGACTTCGTGTCCAGCGAGGCACGGGAGCGGTTCGAGGAGCTCATGGAGGAGCTCCGCCAGCAGGTGGCCCAGACCTACTTCGAGGGGATGTCCGAGGCGCTCAGCTCAACCGACCCCGAACAGCTGGCCCACATGCGCTCGGCTATCGACGCGCTGAACACGATGCTCGAACAGCGGGCGCGCGGCGAGGAGCTCAACCCAAGCTTCGAGCAGTTCATGGAGCAGTACGGCGACCTGTTTCCGGGGAACCCGCAGAACCTCGACGAGTTGCTCGAGCAGCTGGCCGAACGGATGGCGGCCGCCGAGGCGATGTGGCGTTCCCTCTCGCCCGAGCAGCGCCAGCAGCTCCAGTCCCTCGCCAACTCCCTGCTCGAGGACATGGATCTCCGCTGGCAGATGGAGCGCTTGGCGGGCAACCTGCGCGAGGCGATGCCCGGCGCCGGACAAGGTCAGGGTTATCGGTTCCGCGGCCAGAACCCGCTCGGCTTTGGCGACGCCACCGACGTGACCAGCCAGCTGGCCGAGCTCGACCGGATGGAGGACGTGTTCTCCTCGGCCGCCTCGCCGAATGCCCTCGACGAGATCGACCTCGACCAGGTCCGCCGTCAGCTCGGGGAGGACGCCGCCCGCTCCCTCGAGCGGCTGGCTCGGCTGACCAAGACCCTCCAGGAGAACGGGCTCATCGAGACCCAGGGCGGCCGGACCGAGCTCACCCCCAAGGGCGTCCGCCGCCTCGGGCAGAAGGCCCTGAGCGACCTGTTCTCCCAGATGCGCCGGGAGCGGATCGGCGACCACCAGGCAGCCACCTCGGGGGCCGGGCACGATCGGGAGGAGACCACCAAACCCTTCGAGTACGGCGACCCGATGAACCTGCACCTCTCGGCGACCGTGCACAACGCCGTGCGTCGGAGCGGCGCGGGCGTTCCGGTGCGCCTTCGCCCCGAGGACTTCGAGGTGGTTGAGACCGAGGCGCTCACCCGCTCGGCCACGGTGCTTCTGGTCGACCTGTCCATGTCGATGCCGATGCGGGACAACTTCGTACCGGCGAAGAAGATGGCCATGGCCCTGCAGACCCTGATCTCGACCCGCTTCCCTCGCGACTACCTCGGCATCGTCGGCTTCTCCGAGGTGGCTCGGGAGATCAAGGCCGAAGACCTGCCCACCGCCATGTGGGACTACGTCTACGGCACCAACCTCCAGCACGCCCTGGCGATGGCTCGCCGCATGCTCGCCCATCAGTACGGGACCAAGCAGATCATCGTGGTGACCGACGGCGAGCCCACCGCCCACATCGACGACGCCGGAGAGGTGTGGTTCAACTACCCACCGGTGCAGGAGACCCTGCGCCGCACCATGGCCGAGGTCATCCGGACCACCAAGGCCGGGATCACCATCAACGTCTTTGCCCTCGACCTCGAGCGCACGCACTACCCCTTCGTCGAGCAGATCGCAAGAGTGAACGGGGGCCGCACCTTCTACACGACCCATGACGCGCTCGGCGGCTACGTGCTGGTGGACTTCTTGCGCCACCGGCGGATCCTGCGCGCCGCAGTCTGAGCCCCGTCCCGGTCCGTTCCGTGCGGCCCGCCGAGGCCGGGGCCAGCAGCTAACTCGCCATCGCCTCGCACTCGTCGTCGGCGCGGGCGAGCTCGAGCTCTTCGGGTGGAGCCTCGCTCGATTCGCTCGGCGCCACCTCCCGGTCCCGTCGGATCAGCAGGGCGACGGTCCCGAAGGCCAGAACGGCGAAGAGCACGGCGATGCCGAACACGTCGTGGAGGCCATGGACAAGGAGGGCGTCGGCTCGGGCCAGCGCGTCGGCCGAGAGCCGCCGTCCGATCTGGGCGTGCCCGGTCACCGAACCGAAGACGGTGACCAGGACGGCGAGGCCGAGGGCCGCGCCCAACTGCTGGCTCACGTTGATGAGTCCGGAGGCCGCTCCGGCGTCGGCCGGTTCCACCTCGGCGAGCGATGCCGAGACGAGGCTGACGAAGGAGACGCCGGCGCCCGCACCGAGCAGGACGAGTGACGCCGCGATCTCGGTGTACGACGTGCCGGTCTCGACCCGGGTCGCCACAACCAGGCCGAGCCCGAGGAGGCCGATGCCCACGAGCATGACGACCTTCTGGGGCAGCCGCCGCAGCAGGACCCGGCTCGCCAGCTGAGAAGAGAGAAATACCGAGATCGGCACCGGCAGGAAGGCCAGCCCCGCCCTGAGCGGCGAGTACCCCTGGAGATCCTGGAGGAACAGGGACAGGAAGAAGAACATCCCGTACATGCCGGCGTAGACCAGCCCCCGGGCGGCGTTGGCTGTCGTCCGGGTGGCGTGGGTCAGCAGCCGGAGCGGCAGGATCGGCTCCTCGGCGTGGCGCTCGGTCCGCACGAAGAAGGCGAGGAGACCAAGCCCGAGGGTGAAGGAGGCGACGGTCGCCGGCGCCGTCCAGCCGTTGCTCCCCGCCTCGACGAAGCCGAGAACGATGCCGGTCATGCCCAAGGTGGAGGTCAGCGCGCCGACCAGGTCGAACCGGCCGTGACGCCGTTCGGTCTCGGTGAGCACGAGCGGCGCGACCAGCAAGACAGCCAGTCCGATCGGGACATTGACGAACATCACCCAGCGCCACGAGACCAGGTCGGTGAGCAGTCCGCCGGCGACGAGCCCGATGGCCGCGCCGCCAGCCGAGACCGTCGTGTACAGGGCGATGGCCCGCACCCGCTCCGGGCCCTCGGGGAAGAACGTCGTGAGCAGGGACAGCGCTGAGGGCGCGGCTAGGGCCCCGCCGATGCCCTGGGCGGCCCGGGCGGTGAGCAGCATCCACGGGGCCACCGCCAGCCCGCCGACCAGGGAGCTGACCGAGAAGATGGCGATCCCGGCCAGGAACACCCGCCGGCGGCCGACCAGGTCGCCCATCCGCGCCCCGAGGAGCAGGAACCCGCCAAAGGTGAGGACGTAGGCGTTCAACACCCAGGAGAGCCCGCTGGCGGAGAACCCCAGGCCGCGCTGGATGTTCGGCAGGGCCACGTTCACGATGGCGGTGTCGAGCACCACCATGAGCTGGGCGGCCAGGATGACCAGGAGAAACACCCACCGGCGCGAGAGCATCCGGCGGATCGTCCCGGCTGGCCCCACGGCGGGAGCGGTGAGGACCACTGGCCTCGGCGAGGAGAGAGTGGAGGTGGAGGGCATTGACTTTGACCTTTCCGCTGGTATCCTGAGTCAAGCGGAAGCTTCCTCCGGTTAGTATACGGAGGGGCCCTCCGTTTAGCAACCCAGATCGAGAAATTGGTCGAAAGAGATCTCGGAATAGAGGCAAGAGGCAGGGTGGCCAGCCGAGCCGATGTGTCGCACGCCCCCGAGGACGGTGGGCTCGAGCGGGACGGCGGTGGCCGTCCGAAGCGGGCTGACGCCCGCCGGAACTACGACCGGCTGGTCGTTGCCGCCCGCCAGGTGTTCGCCCGCGAAGGCGGGGAAGCTTCCATGGACGCGATCGCTCGCGAGGCGGGCGTCGGGGTGGGCACGCTGTACCGCCACTTCCCCCGACGGATCGACCTCGTGGAGGCCGTCTACCGGGAGGATGTCGACGAGCTGGTCCGAGTCGGAGAGCAGGCCGTCAGCGAGCTCGAGCCTTGGGCGGCGGTCGAGGCGTTCCTGGAGGCCTTCGTCCGCTACGCCATGGTCAAGCGGAACTTCATCAACGAGCTCCAGGAGGCGTTCGAGAAGAACCCGGAGCTCAAGCCGCGTCTGCGGGAGCGCCTCGACCAGGTGATGCAGCTCGTTCTCGGCCGGGCGCAACGGGCCGGCGTGGTCCGGACCGACATCAACGGCCCCGACGTCACCGCGCTCGTCGGGCCGATGTGCACGAACGCCACCCTGACCGAGGACCAGAGCCTCCGGCTCCTCGCCATGATTCTCGACGGTCTGCGGCCGCCGGCCTGACCAGCCAGACCGGTCAGCACCACCCCTCGCTGAGCGAGCCCGGCGCCCCGGGAGCCCCGGCGATCGCCCGCCGGTGTCGGACCACCTACCCCGTCATTGTCGCCCGAGGAAGCCAACCTTGGCTCCCGCCGCGACCCGGCTTTTGGCAGAAATGGCCAGCTGCCTGGCGGTTTCGCATGTCGGCTGTGGAAACACCCCTTGCGCTCCGGGGGGCAAATGGAGGAAGATGACATGGTTGTAGTTACATCGGTGCGACTTACTGAGGGGAGGGCTGACCGATGGACTTGGCTGCCGTGCTCTATGGGCGTCTCGAGCGCAGCTGGCAGGCACAGGCCAACTGCATGGGCGTCGACCCCGATCTCTTCTTCCCGGAACGTGGCGCGTCGACCCGCGAGGCCAAGGAGGTCTGCCGCGGGTGCGTCGTCCGGGAGGACTGCCTGGAGTATGCGCTGGCCAACGGCGAGAAGTTCGGCATCTGGGGCGGCATGAGCGAGCGGGAACGCCGCCGGCTTCGCCGGGCCCGGGCGCTACAGCGCCGGACCGCCGTTATGCACGACGCTTCCTGAGCGCCCTGTCGGCCAGCCTCGCCTCGATGCAGTCGGTCGCGTCCAGGCCCAGCTGGCCCAAGCGCGCGGCGGGAATCCGATCGAGCACGGAACGGGGGACCAGGCCGATCAGCTCCCCCCGGACAATGCGGCCGGTCGTGGGTAACGCCGCCGCCACCTTGTCGTAAGCCTCGGCCGGTCCGACCAGCTCAGGTTCGACCAGGTTGCACGACACCTGGGCGCCCCGGCCGAGGGCGAACCCGAGCGTGCGGATCGCCCGACTCCGCACCTGGGCCGCAACTGCCCGGAGCTGGTCACTCGAGAGCCCCTCCACCCACAGGTTGTAGGCGACAAGCGGCCGGCGCGCCCCCACCGCCATGGCGCCGGCTCGAAGGTGGGGCTGGCTCGGCCCGGTGTCAGGGAGGAGCGTGAGGAAGGCACCCCGCCGGACCTCGGGCAGCGAGCGCTGGCCACCGTCGGGCATCGGTCCGTAGAGGAAGCACGGGACTCCGAGGGCCGCGCCGGCCCAGACCGCGACCGTGTCCCGGGCCTCGACGGCGTCGGTGAGGTCCTCCGAAGAGACCGGGCTGAACGGGACCACGTCGACCACGCCGAAGCGCGGGTGGGCGCCCACGTGGTCGGCGAGGTCGAGCATCTCGACGGCCAGCCGAACCACCCGGCGGACGGCGCCCATGACGGCACCGCCGTCGCCGCCCAGGGTGAACACACTGCGGTGGTGGTCGGCGTCGCGCTGGAGGTCGAGCAGCACCTCGTTGCAGACCTCGGCCAGTCGGTCGAGGGTGGCGGTGTCGCGGCCCTCGCTCACGTTCAGCGCGCACACGAGGACCGACGAGATCACCGGATTAGGCCGGGCCCGAGGGTGGGGGATGGCTTAGCGGGAAGACGAGGAGAGGGCGACGCGTGCCGTCCGACGGGAACGCAGGATCCGGCGTCGTTCCCGCTCCGAGCGACCACCCCAGACCCCGTGGTCGATCCGGTTGGCCAGCGCGTACTCCAGGCAGTCGTCGATGACCGGGCAGGTGGCACAGATCCGCTGGGCGGCTTGCACTCCGAGCCCGTCGCTCGGGAAGAAGACCGAGGGCGGCATCTCCCGGCACTTTCCCCTGGTCATCCACTGGGTGTCCATTGCCTGTTCCATCTCTCTCTGGGGGGGAGCATAGCGGGAGCGGGCCGCAACCCCGGCCACCAGATGTACGGCAACCGACCGGCCGCGGATTGAGCCGGCTCAAATGCGCCAATGCATTGCGGCACCACCTGACCAGGCGATCTCGGTCGAGTTCACCTCAGAGAACTTGGCGAGCCGCTCAGGCAACCTCCGGCAGAGGGCATGGCTTGGTCACCGCGGCCGGCACTGTTCCACTACTGCTCTGGCCGCTCGGCTCGAGCTCAACGATCCGGGCCGACTGGGGTGCCGTCCACCTCAGATACGCTGGCCGTTCCACGCAGAGTCCTGGAGGTCCCGTGTCCGAACCCGACGACGTCGAGACCGACGAAGATGGCACCGAGCCACTCGAACCGGTCGGGCACGTCCGGGTGGTCTACCTCGGACCGGTCGCCCCGCACTGGGAGGTCCAGTCCAACTTCGGTGACTCGGCGGTGATCGAAGCTTTTCGGGAGCGGGCGCTGGCGCGCCTGGTGCTCCTCCCACCGCACGATCCCCAGTTCCGTCGGAATCGGGAGCGGGTGGTCCGCGACGCTGAGCGGGAGAACCTCGCCCTCGATTGGGACCTGGGCTTCCCCGAGGAGCTCTAACTCGGCTCTGGAGCGGCTCCGTCCCCGTCGTCGGGCTGGCCAGGGAGGTCGATCCGTTCGAGCCACAGGCCCGGTGCGTCCACCTCGGCCGGAGTGGGCAGCGTGCGGGCTCCCTCGAGCAAGCGGCCGAGACCGTCCTCCCCGGCCCGCTCGAGCACCCCGCGCACGAACGCCGCGCCCCGGTCGACCTGGGCTCGGCCCACGTCGAACCCAAACAGGGCCGCGGACGCCTGGCGCCCCCGAGAGTCGGCGACCCGGTACCGGTACCAGGCCTCCGAGAGCGGTCCGGCCGCCCCGGTGATCGCCTCGGCGATGCGGCCGGTCGCGTGGTCGATGTACCCGGTCAGCGCGGCCACCAGAGCGCTCAGCCGCTCCGAGGTCGCCTGGCTGCCCGGAGTGAGCAGGTCGGCCAGCAGCGCCTCGGGGTCCGACATCAGCTGTTGCAGGGCCTCGGGACCCTGGGAACCGCCAAGCCGTTCGGCCATGCCCTGTTGGGCGGCCATCGCCTCGGCGGTCGAGGCCTCGAGCAGTTCGGCAAGGCGCGCGGTCACGTGTGGATGGTCCAGCACGAGCTGCACGGTCAGCTCATGGGCGCACACCCACAAGAGGGTGGTGTCCTCGGCCAGGCTCCAGTCCGAGGCGAAGGCGGCCACGTTCTCGGGCACCACCAGCAGTTCGTTCGAGGCGGGCCACGGGACGGGCAACGCGTACTGGCCGAGGGCTTGACGGGCCAGGTGGCCGGCGGCCGACCCGAACTGCAGCCCGAGCATGATCGGCCCCATGGTTGAGGCGAACTGGCCGAGCAGGGCCCCGAGGCCCCCGCCCAGTTCGTCGTCCATCTCGAGCGCCGGTGTCGGCATCTCGCCCATTCGGGCCACCATCTGCTCCAGCAGGGGCCGCCACCCCTCGAGCGCCCGGACCGACCAGGTTCCCCGGCCGACGGGCACGAACGAGTACGAGCGCTCGCCTGCCGAGAGCCCGGTCGCCTCTTCGACGTGCAGCTCGACCACTCGGGCGAGCTCCTCGAGCTTGATCCGCTGCAGCGGATCGGGGTTTGCCTCGGGGGCGCCGTCGGTGGCCACCCCGTAGGCCAAGGCTCGAGCCGCGTCCAGCCATGGGGTGCCGCCGCCCTGGGCGGCGCCGCCGATCACCTTGAGCAAGTCCCCGAGTAGCCCGGGGATGGGGTTGTCGGGGTCCTCGGGATTCATTGCCACGCCGCGACAGCCTACGGGCGCGGCGCTCGGGGTCTCCCGTCGCCTTGGTCCGAGGAGCTCAGGCCGCTTGGCTGAGGACGAGAGCGACCCTCCGGTCAGTGCCAGCCCGACGCACCGTGAGCGTCACGGCCGAGCCGGGAGCGAGAAGGTAGAGGCGGGACCTCAAGTCGGCCATTGAGCGGACCCGGCGACCGTCGATGGCGGTGATGACGTCCCCGGCCGTCAGAAGCCCGTTCGCGGGCCCCGCCGCCTCGACGGTGGTGACGAGGGCGCCCTCGGGGCTGCCGGAGAAGTCCGAGCCTTGGATGCCCAGCCACCCGTGCTCGATCTGACCGCCGTGGGAGATGAGCTCGTGGGCGACGTCCGAGACGAACATGCCGGGGAGGAACACCGCGCCGCCGTCGGCCGAGACCCCGAGCCGGTCGAACAGGCCAACAATCTCGCCGTCGGGCTCCATGAGGACGGCACCGTTGGGGTTCGCCTCGCTCGGGGTGCTGGCCACGACGCTGACCATGCCGCTCCCGGGTCCGGACCCGACCGGCTCACCGATCGACGCGATGGTCTCGTCCAGCCACAGCGCCCACGACCTGGAGGTCGGCCGGGTGGCCACGGCCAACTCGATGGCGCCGGCGCCGGGCTGGACGTCGCTCCAGTCGACGAAGCGAGCCACCGGGAGGCGAGCGGGCACCCGTATCAGCCCGACGTCGGAGGTGGGGTCGACCGCGACCACCGAACCAGCGAGACGGCGGCCCGAGGCGGTGGTGACCGTGATCCGGGAAGCGCCGGTGAGCAGGGTGGCGTTCGTCGCGACCAGCCCGTCAGCAGCGACCGCCACGCCGCAGCCGTACATGCTCGGGCCGGCCCGAGAGACGTCGAGGCGCACGACGGAGTGGGTGGACGCATTCGGGGGCGAGGAGACGGCGGGCGGTGAGGCGAGTTGGGGTCCGTGGTCGCGGTTGACCAGCATGAGCACGCCGCTGACCAGCGCGGCGACCGCGCCCGCCCCGACCAGAGCGGTGGTCCATAAGGCGCGCGGGCCCCGCGAACCGGGGCGAATCCCCGGGCCGAACTCCCTCCGGGCGTTCGCCGAGTTGCCGGTTTCCGAGGGGTGCCGCCAGGCGCGCTCTTCGGGCGGCACCCAGCCGCCAGGCGTCATCGGCCAGTCGTGGCCGCGTTCACCGTCGTCGGATCCGCCCGACACCCCCTCGAAGGGGTCGCCATCCCCCGAAGTCACCAAACAGCCACGTTACCGAGGGCACCGAAGGCGGCGCGGTCGCCCGGGTCACCGTACGATGGGCTGAATGGCCCGGGACCTCGCAATCGACCTGGGCACGGCCAACACTTTGGTCTACGCGAAGGGAAAGGGGATCGTCCTCGACGAGCCGACGGTCACCGCCTTCGACACTCGCAGTCGTGAAGTCCTGGCCATTGGAGCCGAGGCGTGGCAGATGATCGGGCGGACCCCCGGCTACATCGTGGCCATCCGGCCCCTGCGCCAGGGAGCCATTACCGACTTCGACATCACCGAGCGCATGATGCGTGTCCTGCTGCAGCGCTGCGGGGTATCCCGGATCAGCCGGCCCCGGGTGCTGATCTGTGTGCCCTCGGCGACCAACAGCGTTGAGCGGCGGGCGCTCCGGGAGGCAGCCGCTCGCGCCGGCGCCTCGGCCACCTACCTGATCGAACAGCCCGTTGCCGCGGCGATCGGGGCCGGCCTCGACGTCTCCGAGCCGGTGGGCTCGATGGTGGTCGACGTCGGCGGCGGGACCGCCGAAACGGCGGTGATCTCACTCGGCGGGATGGTCTCCAAACGGGCCATTCGTTGCGGCGGTTTCGACTTCGACACCGCCATCCAGTCCTACGTGCGACACCGCCACGGCGTGGCCATCGGCGAGCGCACGGCCGAGGCGGTGAAATTCGCCATCGGCTCGGCCCACCCATACGAGGCCGAGAAAGAGGCCCAGGTCAGGGGCCGGGAAGTCTCCTCTGGGGTGCCCAAGACGGTGGGGCTGAGCCCGCTCGAGGTACGCGAGGCGTTCAACGGCCTGGTCGACCAGGTGGTTTCGACCGCGGCCGACTGCCTGGCCGAGGCGCCACCCGAGCTGGCCCAGGACATCATGTTTCAGGGGGTCCACCTGACCGGGGGCGGCGCACTCTTGCGGGGCATGGCTCAGCGGCTGGCCAACGGGACGTCGGTGCCGGTGCATCTGGTCGAGCTCCCGCTCCAGTGCGTGGTGCTCGGGGCCGGCCGGTGCCTCGAGGCGATCGACGAGCTGCGGCCGGTCTTCGCGAAGACCGGCGACTGAGGATCAGGGCCCGGCCGGGCCTCAGCGCTCGAGGAGCACCTCGGCCGCCTGGCGGACCTGCCAGTCCGGATCCTTCAGGCAGCGCTCGAGGGCCGGCTCGACCTCGGGGGCCTCGAAGCCGACCAGCGCGATAACCGCCCGGCGCCGAACCGCGGGCCGGTCGCCGAGGGCGCCGAGCACGGCGCCCAGCCCGCCGGGGTCGCCGATGGACCCAAGGGCGGCCACAGCGGACTCCCGGCACCTTGCGTCGTCGTGGTCGGTGGCCATCGCCGCCAACTCGGGCACGGCGGCCGAGATCGACCGCTCGCCGAGCACCCATGCCGCCGCTTCGGCCACCAACGGGTCAGGGTCTCCCAGGCGCTTCACGAGGGCCTGGGGAAGCGACGAACGGCTGCCCTGGCCTCCGGCCCGGGTGGCGAGCACGGCGGCTCGGTGGCGGACGACTGAGTCGGGATCACCCAGGGCAGCCACCACCTCGGCCGCCGACAGTTCCCCAGCGCGCGCGAGCGCCCCGAGCCTGGCTGCCCGCACCGAGGCATCGGCATCGCCGCGGGCCGCCTCGATGGTGTCGAGATCGCCGCGGTGGCCGGCAGCCACCACCCTTCTGCGGCGTTCGAGCGCCTCACGGTCGCCCTCGGCGGGCACCGATTCCGTGAGAGGATCGTCCTCCATCGCCCGAGTATGACCGCGGTCCCCCCCGAGCCCCCCGTCACCCGCCGGAAGCGGCGCGGCGTGCGCATCGCCCTCGTCATGGTGGTCGTCCTCCTGCTGGCCGCCCTGGTGGCCAGCAGGATCACCCTCGATTACTACGTGCTCTCGCCGGGCAGCGCGACATCGGTCGCCCCACTCATCACGGTCCCGCCCGACCGTGCGCACAGGGTGCACGGCGCCGTGCTTCTCACCGACGTGCTCGAGTCACCCGTCACGGCCCTCAGCTATCTGCCCGACCGGTGGTCCTCGAACAACCAGCTGGTCCCGACCGACGAACTCGTCCCGAGCGGGATCCCGACGTCCCAACTCGTGGCCCAGGGCTACCTGCAGATGGCCCAGGCCAAGGACGCGGCCAAGGCCGCCGCCCTCGGCCGCCTCGGCTACACCGTGGACGAGCGGAACGCTGGCGTGGTCGTGGAGGGGGTCGCCTCGGGGACGCCGGCGTATGGAGTTCTGGCCGTAGCCCAGGTCGTCACGGCGGTCGACGGGACCGCGACGCCAAATCTGTGCAGCTTCGTGAGCCGGATCTCGGCGATTCACCCCGGCAGCTCGGCCCAACTCGAGGTTCGCCAGGACCACTTCACCGGCTCGGGTGTACTCGTGAAGGGCCGGACGGCGACGAAGATCGTCCGGCTCGCCGAGCGTCCCGCCGGCACGCCCGGCACCAACCAGTGCCCTGGCGTCCACCCCGGCGGCGGGTACCTCGGCGTCGTGGTGGGGACCGACCAGGAGTTCACCTTCCCGTTCCCGATCGCCATCGACACGGCCAACATCGGTGGGCCTTCGGCCGGGCTCGCGATGACCCTCGGGCTGATCAACACGCTCAGCAATGGCCGGCTGACCGGGGGCAAGCGGGTCGCGGCCACCGGCACCATCGACCCGTCCGGAGACGTCGGAGACGTGGGCGGGGTGGCCCAGAAGACCGTGGCGGTCGAGCGGGCCGGCGCCTCGGTGTTCTTCGTCCCGGTCCAGGAACGAGCGGTGGCCGCATCGAAGGCCACCGCAGGACTGCACGTCTACGCGGTGTCCACCCTCGCGCAGGCGCTCTCGATCCTGGACCGCCTCGGCGGGCACGTCCCGGCGGAGCCCCAGTCGCCCTGAAGGGCAGCCGGCGTTCGCGCGCCAGCTCAGGCGGGGTACTGAGCTCCAACATCTTTCCCACCCGGCGCACCAACGCCGTAGGCTTGCCGCCATGCCCCCACTCAGTCGGTCGTCGCGACTTCGCCCGGATGATTTGGCGCGCCGGACCTTCCCCAGGAGCCGGCGGGGATTCGATCCCGGCGAGGTGAATTCGCTCCTCGGGCAAGTCGTCGCCGAGCTGAACGCGTGGGAGGAACGAGAGGAGGAGCTCCTCACCAAGCTGACCGAGGCCGAGGCGCGCGCCGCCAACCCCGAGATCGACGACGAGCAGCTCACCGCGGCGCTAGGCCAGAAGAGCGGAGAGATCCTTCGCAAGGCCCACCAGGAAGCCGCGCGGCTGGTGGCCGCAGCCGAGGAGACGGCGAATTCCCTCGTCCGCCATGCCCAGGAGCAGGCCACCGACATCCAGATCACGGGTGAAGCGGCCGCAGCCGAGCGGATCGCCCAGGCCGAGCTGGCCGCCGGCACCATTCACCACGACGTGCAGACCGACGTGGCCGCGATCTTGGAGCGGGCGCGCGGCGACGGCAACGTGCTGCTCGACAAAGCCCGCGAGCGCGGCCGGCTGATGATCGAGCAGGCCCAGGAGACCAGACGGCGCATGCTCACCGACACGGCGCAGCGCCGGCGGGTGATCCTCATCCAGATCGAGCAGTTGCGCGCGGCGCGCGACCAGCTGGCTTCTACCGTGATCGGCGTGCGCGAGACGGTCGAAGACATCGTCTCGGGCCTCGCCCGGGCCGATGACGACGCACGCGCCGCGGCGGCGGCGGTGGCCGAGCGGGTGGCGGAGATGGAGGCCCAGGAAGTCGAGGGGTTGGAGCCGACCGAGGCCGAGGCCATCGTCCAAGAAGTCGAAGACGAGTCGCACGCCCAGGTCGCGCCGGAGGGCGCCGGACCTAAGAGTGCGACCGAGATGGCCGCGGTCGACTCGCTCACGGACACCACGGTCGAGGAGCTGTTCGCCCGAATCCGGGCGGGCGGATCGGAAAGGCCGGCCGAGACGATCGTGGAAGGTCCGGCCGGCGAGACGGTTCCGGGGGCGGCGACCGAGTCGGTCGTCGTCGAGGAGGCCACGGCGGTCGACGGCGAGGCTGCCCAGGTCATGGTCGAGCGGGACGAGCTCGTTGACCCGATCCTCGGCAAGCTTGCCCGGCGGCTGAAGCGGACGATGCAGGATGACCAGAACCAGGTCCTGCACCGGCTTCGGTCCGACGCCGGCGGGTACCGCCAGGAGCTGTTGAGCTCCGAGGACGAGCAGCGGCGTGATCTGGTCGAGGCGGCGGTCGATTTCTTGGGCGACGCCTTCGACGCCGGCGAGCAGTTCGCCCGCCACCACCTCGGGACCGAGGTCGAGACCGCAGCCGATGTCACCGAGATCAACCGCTCGGCCGTGGGCACCGGCGCCCGAGAGCTGGCCGACACGGTCGTGACCCTGCTCCGGCGGCGGCTCCTGGAGAGCGACGGCGAGGGTCCGGGACCGACCGAGGAAGAGGCGGCCGAGCTGGTGAGCGCGGCCTACCGGGAGTGGCGGGGCGAGCGCATCGAGCGTTTGGCCGCCGACCACGTCATCGGTGCCTTTTCGAGCGGGGTACGGGCGGCGAGCGGCAAGACCACGCTGCGCTGGATCGCGGCGCGCTCGACTGCTGCCTGCGCCGACTGCGAGGACAACGCCCTGGCCGAAGGGGTCTCGGAGGGCGAGCGCTTCCCGACCGGGCATCTGTACCCGCCCGCTCACGCCGGATGTCGCTGCGTGGTCGTGCCGACCTCGACCTGAGCATCACCCGGCCTAGGCTGCCCAGTCGTGCGCAGTCCCCAAGATGTGGCGCCTCGCGCACCGCGAGTACGCCACCGGGGCCGCTGGTGGCTGCTGGTGGCCGCCGTCGTCCTGATCATCCTGCTGGCGTCGCTGCGCTCGCTAGCCACGGTCTACACCGACCGTCTGTGGTTCTCCTCGGTCAACCTGACCGGGGTGTTCGACACCCTCCTCGGCGTGAAAATCGGCCTCTTCGCCTCGTTCGGCGCGTTGTTCTTCGTGCTGCTGTGGGTGAACCTCATGGTCTGCGACCGGATCAGCACCGTCCCCGACACGACCGATCCCGAGGACGAGCTGGTCCGCCGGTACCAGCGGCTGGTCCGCCCCTACGCCAGCCGCATCTACGCCGGCCTTTCGGTGCTCGTGGCCCTGATCGCGGCGGCAGGAACCATCGGCGAGTGGCAGAACTGGATCCTCTTCACCCACGGGCAGAGCTTCGGGTGGAAGGACCCCCAGTTCGGGATGGACGCCAGCTTTTACGTCTTCAGGCTGCCGTTCCTCGAGTTCCTGGTCAACTGGCTGATCGTCTCGTTGATCGTGGTCTTGGCCTTCACCGCCGTGTTCCACTACCTGAACGGCGGGATCCGGACCCAGCGGGCGCGCCCCCGGGTCCGCCCGGTGGTGAAGGCCCACTTGTCGGTCCTGCTCGCGCTGATCGCCCTCGCCAAGGCGGCCGGCTACCTGTTGGCGCGATTCCAGCTGGTGACCTCGACGAACGGCTTTGTCGAGGGAGCCGGGTACACCGACGTCCACGCCCGTGTCCCGGCCCTCGAGCTGTTGTTCTGGATCTCGTTGGCAGCGGCGGCCGTGCTCGTGTGGAACATCCGCCGGCAGGGCTGGACGCTCCCGGTCCTCGCCGTCGGGCTGTGGGCGTTCGTGGCCCTGGTGATCGGGGTCATCTACCCGGCCATCGCCCAGGCCATCGTCAATCCGTCGCAGAACTCGAAGGAGGCGCCCTACATCGACCGCAACATCACGGCGACCCGCTACGCCTACGGGCTGAACGACGTGACCACCTCCAGTTTCCCCGCGTCGACGTCCCTCTCGGCCGCTCAGGCGATCGAGAACGGCCCGACGTTGAACAACATCCGGCTCTGGGACCCCGACCCCCAGATCTCATTGCCGACGTTCCAGAAGCTGCAGTACGCGCACGGCTATTACAGCTTCCAGGGATTGGCGGTCGATCGCTACCGGATCGATGGCACCGTTCAGCCGGTCCTGGTTGGCGTGCGCCAGGTCAATCAGTCCGGGATCGCTTCGCCGACTTGGGTCAACACCCACCTGCAGTACACCCACGGCGAAGGGATCGTCATCTCCCAGGCCAACACCGCGACCTCCAAGGGTGATCCGCAGTTCGCCGTCAAGAACGTCCCGCCCGTCTCCACCAGCGGCGCCGACCTGGCGGTGACCCAGCCCGACGTCTACTACGGCATCGACTACCCCGGCTATGTGGTGGCCAATACCAAGGAAGACGAGATCGGGACCGGCGACCCCCATTACCAGGGGAGCGGCGGCGTCCAGCTGTCCTCGCTCGCTCGCCGGGCGGCCTTCGCGCTCCGGTTGGGGGACTTCAACCTGCTCATCTCCGGGCAGATCACCTCCCAGTCCCGGATCATGTTTGTGCGGGACGTCACCAACGCCGCAAAGATGGCAGCCCCCTTCATTAACTGGGACGCCGATCCCTACGCGGTTCTCGACGACGGGCACATCGACTGGGTCCTCGACGGCTACACCACCACTGCCAACTTCCCCTACTCCCAGAACGCCAACTCGGTGCTCGTGCCTCAGGGCGGCGGCCTCCCGAACAGCTACAACTACGTGCGCAACTCGGTGAAGCTGGTCGTCAACGCCTACTCGGGGAAGATGACCTTCTACGCCATGGACAACGACCCGGTGTTGCGCACCTACGAGTCGGCGTTCCCGGGGATGTTCACCAGTGCCTCGCAGATGCCGACGACGCTCCGCCAGCACCTCCGGTACCCCGAGGACATCTTCAGTGTCCAGGCCGCCCTCTATGGCCGCTACCACCTTTCATCGTCCAACGCCTTCTACAACGCCGACGGCGCCTGGACCGTCTCGCCGTCGGCCGGAGCCGGTTCGTCGTCCCAGGCGCTGCAGGTCACCCTGACCACCAACCCGCAGGGCCAGACCATCACGGGGTCAGTCGCCCCGATGGCGCCCATCTACCAGGTGTTCCAGCTGCCGGGGACGAACACCCAGTCGTTCACCATCAGCGACGCCTACGTGCCGTTCACCACCGGGACCACCAGCCAGAACCTCGCGGCCTTCATGGTCGGGACCTACAAGGCCGGGGCAGGGGGGAAGTTGCACGTCTACCTCAGCCCGGGTGGCCAGCAGGTCGGGCCGGCCCTGGCCGAGTCCGAGATCCAACAGAACAGCACGGTCTCCCAGGACATCACGCTGCTCGACCAACACGGCTCGACTGTGCTGCTCGGGAACATTCTCATGGTGCCGGTGGCCAACTCGGTGATCTATATCCGCCCGCTCTACGTAGAGTCCTCGGGCAACCCCCAGCCTGAGCTCACCTACGTCATCTCGGTCCTCGGTCAGGACGTGGAGATCCAACCGACCGTTCAGCAGTCCTTGGAGAAGCTGCTGCAGGTCCCGGTGGTTGGCCCGGGCGGGACAGTCACCAGTCCCTCCAGTGTGAGCTCGGCGACGACCCAGGCCGCCAACCAGTATCTCCAGCAGGCCCAGAGCTATTACAACCAAGCCCAGAACGCGCTCCAAAATGGCGGAAGCTCGGCTCTGTCGCAGTACCAGGCGGACATCGACGCGATGGCCAACGCGCTTAACCAGGCCGAGGCCCTGCTCAACCCGACCGGGAACAAGACTTCGACCCCGTCGAGCACGACCACCACGACTACGCCCCGGCAGCGACCCAAGTCCAAGACCACGGCCGCCCTCGGCGGGCCGCCCAGCGGTACTTCCAGCTGAGAGGGGGTCTCCTGGGCTCGAACGTGTACAACTGCGCGATGATGGGCAATTGGAGGATTGCCCGCTACCACGCGGGCCCAAGTTCGGAGGCCACCCATGGGGCTTATGGACCAAGTGAACCAATACAAGGAAAAGGCCACCAAGACCGGCAAAGATCTCGCGCAGCAGGGCAGGGCCAAGTACGAGTCGATGCAGGCCAAGCGTGCGGCCGACGCGATGCTGCATGACCTGGGCGCGGCCTCCTATGCCGAGAAGAGCGGTCGCGGTGGGCCGAACAACGGCGCGGACATTGAGCGCATTACGGGCAAGCTCGAGCAGCACGAGAAGGACAACGGCCCGATCGACCTCTCGATCAGCGCGTAGGGGTCCACGCTCGGCCCGAACGGCGCCGAGCCTGCTAAATTGAGTGTTCCGCCGCGGGGTGGAGCAGTCTGGTAGCTCGTCGGGCTCATAACCCGAAGGTCGCGGGTTCAAATCCCGCCCCCGCCACGACGAGCTGTTTTCGTAAGTAGAGCGAAAGCGTTCGCGTAAGTCCCGGATCGAGTTGCGATCCGGGGCTTTTCGTGTCATTTGGGCCGTTCAGCGCCTTCGATCGCCGCTCGATGGCATGGCGGCACGTTGTCGACACGGCAGAACCAAGCCGATGGGCGGTTTGCAGTCGACGTTGGGCGCGCTGACGCCCCGGGCCGTTTGGCCGGGACCTTCAGTCGGGACCGGGATCGCTATGGACCAGCGCGCGGCGTGCCCAGGAAGTCGAGGCCCTTTGGCCCTCGGGGCTTGGGCGCCTCGCCGTTGGCCGGTGTCGAGATCAAGTCGCCCGTCAGGCCTCTGGTCGCCCTGGGCCGCCTCGGCACCCGGGGCATTAAGGCCAGCTTCGCCCGCCAGGTCCGTTCCGCGTGGAAGTTGTGGGCGACCACCGCGAACGTGGCGACGAGGGTCTCGCGCACCAACCCGACGAAGTGGTGGTAGTCATGGCCCCAGTTGACGAGGGCGAGGTTCTTGAACGAGCCGAAGGCACCTTCGATCCGGTTGCGGACGTTCCACTTCGTGAACCACTCGGGCTCGCCGAAGGCGACGTCTTGATAGAGGGCGAGCTCCTCTTTGCTGAAGACCTTGGTGGCCTGCCTGCAGCACCGGGGCTTTGGCAGACCCGTCACCTTGTCCAGGACCGGCGGCCCGTCGGCATGCACGCAGTGGACGCAGCCGCCGCCCTTGCGCTCGGGGTCCCAGTGGGGTGCTCGGAACTGGCGGCTGCCATCGGGCCGGAACCCGGTATTGGCTTTCATCTCGAATCGCCGGCGTTTGGTGACCTCCCTCGCGAAGGCGTCGTACTGGGCCTTGCGGGCTGGAAAGCGCGGGAAGGGAAGCTCGGCCAACTCGTCGGGGATGCAAGGGCAGTAGGGCCGACCGTCGACGAAGGTCACCCCTTGGTGCAGTTGGCGGCCGGCCTGATTGGTCCGGTGCAGTCGGAAGATGGGCGAGCCCCCGAGGTCCCGGATCGGGAGCTGCCAGTCATTCGGGTTGGCGCTGTAGGCCGGGTCGGCCACCACGTCGCCGAGAGCCCGCTGACAACCCCGGAGCTCCCGGGCGTCATGGATCTGCTCGAGGAGTGGCAGGGCAGCGACAGATGGCAGTCCCGGTGCTGGCGTCACCGCGATCGCCTCGATCACCGGGGTCGCACGTGGGGTGGTGATCGTGACCGCGTGCAGGGCGATGCCATAGACGCTCTTGGCGACGTTGGCCCGGCCGACCCAGGCCGATCCCGGCCCCCACGTCGAGGGCCCATGGCGTCTCTTGGGGGCCCGGTTCCGCAGCTCGGCCAACGGATCGCGGACGAACGCCACTCCGGTTGCGTCGATCACCTCTGACAGCGACGGTGGTGACCCGGCGTCACCATCACGACCCCGGCGCTGGAGCTTGGCGTGGAGGCCGCCCGGACGGTCCCATCCCCACTTGAGCGTGGCGTCAACGGCCAAGTCGCCCGGCCGGTACCGGTCGGTGATGCTGGCCTGGATCAACCGGAACGAGAACTGAGCCAGGTCGCAAGCACGCTGCCGGGCGGTGGCCAGATCGATTGCCGGATCCAGCGGATCGAACGCCCGGGCCATGGTGTGGAAGGCCCGGAGCAGCTGCTGATAGGAGACCTGCTTGGGCTGACCCCGGCGGTCTTTGTAGTCGACGCCGATCTGGCGCCGAGCCCGCCAGCTGAGCGAGGACAAGAGCTCGGGCAGGTTGAGCACATAGAAGTTGGAGGCACAGATCCCGAGCAGCACGAAGCAGATGAGGGCGGTCCGCAATGGGAGTTCGACGGGGCGTCCGGACCGATGGGAGGCTCGGATGCGGGTGGCCACGAAACTGACCAGATCCCGATCCCGGTCCACGATGGCTACGGATCTGCGCAGGAGCGAGGTCGACACCACGGTCCGCAGCAGCTCGGGGTCGCGCCCGGTCGGTCGTGATCGGCCGAGGTTCTGGGCCTGGCGGGCCCGGGCCGCCGCACCGGTCTTGGCCGCGGCGGCGCTCTCGGCTCGGGAAAGCGGCACATCCATCGTTCGATTCCCGAATCCACGGCCCTATCGCAGGTAGGGACGGAGGTCGTCGAAGACCTCGAAGGTGGCGACCCCGGCCCGGGAGAGCAGGTCCAGAACGCGGTGGGGGAACGAGGCGATCTCGACCAGGTACGTGGACCGCAAACGGCCGGCGTCGAGGAGGACCGGCCAGCTGCCGGCTCGACTGTGGTCGCAGAGGTCATAGACCCGGGAGTGGCGGCTTTGGCCGCCACCGAGCAGATAGGTGTCGGCGGAGCCGGCCAGCTCGATGAGCCGAGCTCGATAGCGGGGGAGGATCTCAACGATGCGCTCCCGCCAGTGCCCATCGATCCGCAGGCGCCGCAGGGTCACGGTCACCTGGTGTGCCCCTTCGGTGACGTCAACCGGGCGGGCTTGGGCCGCCTCTTGGCCAGTCGCCCCGCCTCCGAGACCGAGTACGAGCAACGCCGCCAGGTCGTGCCGCCGTTTCGCCGAGCGGGATCGCTCGGCCAGATCGAAGAGGGTCTCGATCTCTGCGGCTTCGTAGGGGGGTTTGGGCACCTGAGCCCGGTGGTGCCGTCGCTCAGCCATGCCGCCTGGTCCAACGATGACCGCCATCGAGCGCAACGTTGCGGCCACGGTCGCAGCCGAGTGGGCGGGAAGGACCATGTCGAGTTGCCCGACGAACTCCTCGATCGTCTTCGGATGGAAAAGGACCTCGGTCCGCAGCGGCAGGTACTCGCTGTCGCACCAAGCGGCGAGGTAGGTGGCGTAGCGAAGGAGATCCCTGGCGCGAGCCGGGGTCTGTGGGGCACAAGCGATGACGGCGTCACGCACGAGTGTCTCCACCCGAGCGAACCGCTCGGACGAGACGAGCTCGGGAATGAACTGTTGAACCACGCCCATCGGATCGTCTTCGTCACTTGCCATAGGTCAGAGGTACCGGAGCGTTGTGACTGGCCGGTGAAGCTCTGACCAGCGAAATTGTTGGTCGCAAAACCCGTTTCAGGGCCGACCGTTCCGAGCTGAGCTCCGGGTCGTGCGCCTGACCGCCACTCGATTCGCGGTCCGAGTCGAGCAGAAGGGGCGCGTCACCTTCTGCGATTTCGCAGACTCCGTCCCCGCCGTTACAACGCGTGGCGTATCGCTGCTTGAACATGGTCGACTGCTCGTGCACCGCCCTTGGCATACAGACATCACGCGTAGCGGGAGCCGGTCCGCCCTTCGTCCAGCCTTGGGTGACCAAAGTTGATGTCTAATCGACCAGTCACGGGCGTCTACGCACGGCGTGAGGCGGCGGTCCGAGAGACGGTGGTCTAACAGCCACGGAACGAAGTGGTCCGATCGGCACAACTCCACCTGACCGCGTGGGCATCGGATCCCACGGCGAAGCTGAGCCCTCTCGCGTAATTTGACTCCGCGTCTGTTTGGGAACCGCCGGGAGGCATGGTGGCAGATACCGAGATCGCCGTGGGTTTGCTGTCCAAGATCGGCCGCTGTTCGGGCCCCACTCTGTCGCCCGACGGGGCTGAAGTCGCCTTCGTCTCGGATCTGAGCGGTCTGCCGCAGATCTGGAAGGTGTCGACCCAGGGTGGCTGGCCAGAGTTGGTGACGGCCCTAGACGACGTCGTTCAGGTCGCGGCATGGTCACCGACCGGCGAGTGCCTGGCCTTCCAAGTGGCGCCCGGCGGCGGCATGAACAGCCAGATCGGTCTCGTCCGCCCAGATGGCTCCGAACTGCGAATGTTGACCGAAGGCGGCAAGGACAACAACTGGCTCTATGGCTGGACCATTGACGGGTCCCACTTGTTGGTCTCGTCTAGTCGGCGGCAATCCGATGTCATTGACGCGTTCCTGGTGGACCCCGTGACCGGGGAGTTCGAGATCGTCGCTGAGGGGCGTCCCATGTGCCAACTGAACGACCTCAGCCCCGACGGACGCTTTGCACTCGTCCAGCGCAGTCATTACCGGTCCAACAACGACGTGGTCCTGGTCGACCTAGCCTCGGGTTCTGAGGCCCTGCTCACCGAGCACGAGGGACTCGGGAGCTTCGGCTTTGCCAGGTTCGCGGCCGATGGACGGAGCGTCTACCTGTCCTCCGACCTCGGCGTCGACCGGCCCCAACTCGCCGCGCTGGATCTCGACGAAACGGGCCGCCCGGGTCCGCTCCGACCGCTGCGTTCCCGGGAAGATGCAGGACTCGAGGTCTTGGTGCTCTCGCCGGATCGCAGGAAGGCCCTCCTCTCTTGGAACTGTGCCGGAAGCTCCGAAGTCGAGGTGGTCGAGCTTTCGAATGTGGACAGCGCCAGCCCCATCGACCTGCCGGACGGCGTGCTCGGCGGTGTCTCCTGGTCGGCGGACTCGTCCACCTTGGCCCTGGCAGTGTTCGGCTCGACCGGACCTCCTGACGTCTGGGTTGGCAGGGATCGGGAAGCCCTGCTGAAGGTCACCCATAGTTCCCATGCCGGTGTCAACCTGTCTGACCTCGTGGCACCTGAGCTCATTACCTTCGTCGCCCACGACGGCCTCGAGCTTTCCGGGTGGCTGTATCAGGGCCATGACGCCGCAAACACCCCCGGACCGGCGGTGATCAGCTTCCACGGCGGGCCCGAAGGCCAGGAGCGGCCGATGTTCAATGCCCTCTATCAGGCGCTCGTGGCGCGGGGCATCTCGGTCTTCGGGCCGAACGTGCGGGGTTCCAGCGGCTTCGGCAAGCGATTTGTCAACCTGGACAACGGCGCGCTTCGCTTTGACGCCATCCGGGACATCGAGACCTGTGTCCGGACAGCGGTGGAGCGGGGAGTGGCCATTCCCGGACGGATCGGGATCATGGGGGGCTCCTACGGTGGCTACATGACCATGGCCGGCCTCACTTGGTACCCGGAACTGTTCGCTGCTGGCGCCAATCTGTACGGGATCGTCAACTTCGCCACCTTCTTTGCCAACACGGAGCCGTGGATGTCGGCTGTATCCAAGGTCAAGTACGGGGATCCAGACACTCAGGCAGAGCTGCTCTGGGACCTCTCCCCGCTCAGCCGGATTGACCGAGTGATCGCACCGACACTCGTGCTCCATGGAACCAACGACACCAACGTGCCGCTCATCGAGGCCCAGCAGGTCGTCGAGTCGCTTCAGCGCCGTGGGGTTTCCTGCGGCTTCGTCTTGTTCGAAGACGAGGGACATGGGTTCCAGAAGGTAAAGAACCGAATCGCCGCCAACGTCGCCATTGTCAAGTGGTTCGAGCAGTATCTGTAGCTCACACCGACAGACGGCGAAACGTAGCCGGCCCGCTCATGTATCTCAGAACGGCAATCGGAGCTACATCGCCCACGCCGTGGCTGATGGCGTGTCAGCCACGCCACGCACAACCGGTCACGGCCCCGCGGCATCGGCCGCGCAAGGGCTCGATTCCGCTCTACCTTGTGTCCTGTGCCCACAAGCCAGCTGACGGCTCGGGGGTCGGAGTATTTGAATGTTGGTACTCGCCTGCTGCAGCGGGCCCGGTTAGAGATGCCCTCTGGAGGGATCTGGGATGCGGCTGACCTGAACTGGTGGTGGCGCCGCCCGCGTTCCACAAATGACATCGGCCAGCTGTTCTGGATGGACGGCGATGAGCCGATCGCCGCCGTGCTCCAGACCGATTGGGGTAACGAGTGGCAGTGCGATCCGATCAGTCTGCCCAGCCATGGGCTGGATCTGCGCCGGGAAGTGTGGGAGCAAGCACTGGGGACAGCCGAATCCGTTTCTGGACTCGCTATCCCGGTCAGAACCGACGACATCTGGGCCCTCGACTTCCTGGCTCAGCGCGACTTGGTCGCCGACGACCGACGCTCGACCACCATGTGGATGGTTGCCCAGGACTGTCCGACCCCGACCTCCCTCCCCAGCAGTTATTGCCTCTTCGACCGGACACAGGCCCTCGACCGTCCCCACCACCTCATCCGGCGCAACGACGTCAATGTCGAACTCCGGCTCCGGCAGACCCCCCTCTATCAGCCAGAGCTCGACCTCTTTATCTTGAGTGACGACGGTGAAGTCGCCGGCTATGGGATGTTCTGGAATGACCTGGTGACCGGCGTCGGGTTGGTCGAGCCAATGAGGACCGAAGAAGGCCACGAGAGAAGGGGCCTCGCCGGTCATCTATTGCGGTCCGGGTTGGCGCGCCTCGTCGAGCGCGGTGCTCGCCGACTCAAGATTGGCTACGAGAATCCGGCAACTGGATCTGTCTACCAGCGAGCCGGTTTTGTGGCCGACTCGACCGTGACCGTCTTCCGCCGTACGTAACAGTATTAAGTCTCGAAACTGCGGCTGGCGGTGCATCATGTGATTTCTGGCCGGAACTCGTGTGAGCGTGCAAGGTGATGGGCCCGCCCCAGTCGTGATCGTGGACTTACGAGAACACCCCACGACATAGCTGCGACCCGACATGGACAAGTTCCTGCCCGGTCGCAGCTTTTCCGGCTCTTCGGATGTCAGCGGGGGGCTCGGCCCTGGTCAGGGTCGCCCCTAATTGAACGAAGGTGCTCCAGGCTTGAGGTCAACCTGATTCGCGAGGGGCGGCCACCCTCGATGTCCGAAGCGGCCGAGCGGGCGCTGGTCTCGGTGGCCACCACCTACCGCTACTTCCGCACCGCGGAGGACCTCTGGGAGGGCGCCGCTCTCTACTCGGCGACAGTGATCGTCGACTTCGACGAACTCGAAGATGCGATCAACGCAGCCGGTGACGACGTCGACGGGGCGATTGGTGCCGATTTGAATCTGCGACTAGCGACATGTGACTCGTCCCTGAGTTGAACCCGGACTTTGGGCCTCAGGCATGGCCATGTTCGCGTCCGTGGCGGTCAGCACCGCGGCTGACGCTGACCGAACGACCAAGACAGCCGCTGCGTTGACCGGGGTATAGGACCTCGGCATGACCACAATCGGCGGCTGTCATGCCCCGGTGATCGAAGGTGGCTACATTCGTCGGGTGTTAGA
Organism: Acidimicrobiales bacterium; assembly: GCA_040414865.1. GTDB lineage: Bacteria > Actinomycetota > Acidimicrobiia > Acidimicrobiales > RAAP-2 > Palsa-461. Next base: position 26,991 of record JBEDUR010000147.1, on the reverse strand, counting down.
GCGAGTCCGGGAGTTCCCGATTGTGGAGCTGGTGCTGCCCGACCAGTCGGTACTGCATCACGGAGTCGCCGCCAGCGCGGTGAGCGGTCTGATCCGGCCATCCGGGAGGTAAGGAGCCATGCCCCAACACAGTGCCGCAGTCGATCGGACCGAGGAGTGGGCGGATCTGCGCGCCCGGCACCTCAAGGCCGCGGGCGAGCGGCCGACGTCATCGGCCCGTGGCGTTCACCACATGGCCCTGCTTTCGAGCGACGTGGAGAGAACGATCCGGTTCTACCAGGACCTGCTTGAGTTCCCCCTCACAGAGCTGTTCGAGAACCGCGACTACCAGGGCTCGACCCACTTCTTCTTCGACGTGGGTCACGGGAACTTGCTCGCCTTCTTCGACTTTCCCGGCCTCGACCTCGTGCCTTACCGCGAGGTGCTCGGCGGGCTGCACCACGTCGCCATCTCCGTGACCCCGCAGCGGTGGGAGCAGCTGCGGGCCAAGCTCGACGCGGCCGGGGTCCCCACCCAGGTGATCAGCGGATCCTCGGTTTACTTCGCCGGCCCCGACGGCGAACGCCTCGAGCTGATCGCCGACGCGCTGGGTGCGATGTATGGGTCGGCCGTCGGGTAGCTACGGCTAGCTAGCAGTAAGTGACTTCGTCACCGACCGTTCCCTCCGGCGGACGTCTACTTCATGGGCAACATCCTGCACGACTGGAACGAAGACCAGAAGCAAGCCCTCATCTCTAAGGCCTTCCAAGCCCTGCCCGCACGCGGCATCCTCGTCGCCGTTGAGAACATCATCGACGACGACCGGCGCACCAACAGCTTCGGGCTGCTCATGTCTTTGAACATGCTCATCGAGCTGCCCGGAGGATCCGATTACACGCTCATCGACACCCCAGCGGGCTCGACTACACGGGCGACGATTGCTGCTCATGGGTGACCGAAATCGACCTTCACGCAACTACGTCGAACCGCTCGCCGGGGCCCCCGACTCGACAGTCGTAGGGATCAAATGGCCCCGGCAACTCACAACCCGGGAACTGAACCCCGAACTCGAGAGGTTTCAGGACTGGCTCAAACGCTATGCGAAGGACATCCCGCTTGGACAACAGTGACAAAAGCGCTCTTCGCTCAAGTCTGGTAACGCGCACCTGACCTGCGTCACCTTTGACCTACCGCCCGTCGCCCCAGTCGCAGCCAAGAACCTGGGTTGGTCGCCGCGACCATGGCCGAGAGCCCCCGTTGTGGCCGCCGATGTCGTACTCGCCCGACCGCCCCCGGCTCTAGTACCGCAGATACGAGAACTCCCAACCACAGCCGTTCTGGCAAGTAGAGCGAAACCGCTCGCTTAAATTCCTGATCGAGTTGCGATCCGGGACTTTTCGCGCCTCTTGGGCCGTCAGCGTATCCGATCGTCGCTAGATCGCATGGCGGTATGTTGCCAACGGCGGCCGTGGTCCCCATCGGCACTGACGGGGAGGCATGGCGCTAGCGCAGGTCCTGATCGCGGCCGGGCAGCACCACTACGGCATGGCCCGGGCAGGTGGCCACGTCGTCCTGGTTCACCACATTGACGTCGAGGAAGACCCGATTCTCGCCATTCTCGTGGCGCTTGTCGGTCACCGTCCCGGTGACGGTCAGGACATCGCCCTTCTGGTTGATGGCCCGGTACTCGCAGCCGACCTCGCGGATCTCGCCCTCGTCGCCGATCCAGGCCCGAAGGGCGTTGAGCACATACGCGTAGCGCAGGTTGCCCATGCCGAATGCGCCTCGCTCGTTGAGGGCCGCCCGGCCGGCCTCGTCGTCCATGTGGAAAGCGACGAACTCGTCGTTGACGGCGGCGTAGCGATTCCAATTCGTGAAGTCAGTACGGCGCGACCAAGCAGGTAGCTGGTCGCCGACCTCGACATCCTCGAAGACCACGTTCACGGTCATGGTGGCTCCCTGGGCTTCAGTAACGGATCGAGGTGGAAACCCGGCGTTTCACCAGATCTCCCTCTTGGTTATGCCACTCGGTCTCCGAGAAGGAGAACAGCGTCTGGCCGAGGCGCGTGGTCCGCTCCTCCCAGTCCCGGAGCCGGCTCCTGCTGGTGATCACGTCGCCTGGTCGTATCGGCACGCCGTAGGTGTCGGTCTGGCCCCCGTTCATCACTCTGGGCCGGCGGCTGGTCGATGCGCCCCCGGCGTCGACCGACCCTCGGGCGCCACGGTTGACGTCTCCCGGTCGCGCCTCGTCCGACGCCCTCATCCGTTCCACCGGCCAGGCGAAAGGATTGAAGTCCTGGGGGGCGACGATTCCGCCCCAGCGAGTGGCCTTCGCGTACTCCTCGTCCCAGAACAGCGACGGCGGACGCTCGGGCCAGTAGACGGCGATGGCCCACTTGCGGATATCGGAAGTGGACACAGGGTAGGACCGGCGTTCGTCGCCCCAGACACCCTTGCGGACCTTCATGTCCGGTGTGACCAGTGACCGCTGTATATCTGCAGATCGTTCCGACACCCCGCCGACCTCCTCGATGACGCAGACCGACCGGCACGACGGCCTGCGGAAGCATATGTCACCCCTTTGAGATGCGGCTTCCGCTCAGCGACGGGCGTCTTGCCGGCGCTGCGCGTTCTCTTCTCGAGCGGTTTGCCGCATCTCTGGCGACAGGGTTCCGAGTACGGGCCATCGCCGGCGACCGGGCTCGGATGGTCCAGATCCCGGATGGCTGGTGGAAGCAGCGAAACGATCTTCACCTTGCGATCATCTCGCGCCCGGGCGGCCAGCGTGTTCGCGTAAGTCCCGGATCGAGCGATCCGGGACTTCTCGCGTCATCTGGTTAGGGCGCCCCCAGCGCCTCTCGGCTGAAGCAGGCCGAGATCTCAGCCGTACAGAGTCGATCCGAACCGACCTTCGGCCCAGTGACGGCCTGCGCTCGCTACCGACCAAGATGGCGCAGTCAAGAACAGCGAGCTTGGACAGGAACTGTTTCGGCTGCGATCGAGGACCACGGGCGTGGGGACCAAGATGTTGACTGACTGAGTCAGTCAGTTTATTGTATCTTTGATGGCCCGCCGCGTCCCGCCCAGAGAACGACTACTGGCCATTGCAACCGAAGCCGGCAAGGAGTTTCGCCGCGCCGGATACCGGGGAACCCGGACTGCGGACGTGGCGGCCAAGGCGGGCATGTCGGCGGGATCGATATTCACCTATGTAGAAAGCAAGGAGGCTCTCTTCCACCTGGTATTCCTGCACGGGTTCGGGTACTTGTCTGAGTCGTTGCCTGATCTCCCGCTGGCCACGCCGGCTCCAGGCGAGACGGTCGCGCTGATTGAGCAAAGCCTGCGCAAGGTGCCAGTCCCGAGAGTGCGCGCCGCCTTACGAGAGAAGCGACCCTCAGACGTTGCCGCAGAGCTGCGGGGGATCGTCGAGGAGCGCTACGACATTGTCGACCGGCTGTGGCCGATCCTGGCGGTTGTCGAGAGATGCGCGGCCGAGCTGCCCGAGCTCGAGGCGTTCTACTTCCAGCGGACCCGGACGGCGTACTTCGCCCGTCTGACCCAATACCTGCGGGAGAGGGCTCAGGCGGGTTACCTCCGTCCGATGCCAGACGCTGCGATCGCGGCGCGTTTGATCACAGAGTCGATCGCCTGGTTCGCCTGGAAACGACACGAGGGCCGCGACGCACTCCTCTACGACGACGAGATGGTGCGCGAGACCCTGGTCCAGTTCGTGTGCTCCGCCCTGTTGGAGTCGCTCGAGACCTAGGAAGCGAATGGTCGTAATGTCCACCGTAGAGGTCCTTTCCCCGACGTCGATCGAGCGTACCGAGCGACTCCCGGCTTTTTCCAAGGTGGCGGTGCTCGGCGTCGCTGGGGCTTTCGTTGCTCTCGAGCTCGCGTTGTCGGCCCGCTACGGAATGCACCGCGACGAGCTGTATTTCTTGGCCTGTGCCCGCCACCTGTCGTGGGGCTTCGTCGATCAGCCTCCATTCGTGCCGGCGGTTGCATGGCTGACCACCCACCTCGTAGGTACCTCCGTGGTGGGGCTGCGTACCCTGCCGGCGCTGGCGGGCGGAGCCGCGGTGGTACTCACCTCGATGATGGCCAGAGAGCTCGGAGGGGCGAGAAAGGCACAGCTGATCGCAGCCATCGCCGCGGCGACCTCGCCGCAGGTACTCGCCACCTTCCATCTACTGTCGACCGCCGCGTTCGACCAGTTCTTCTGGCCTGCCATCTGCTTCACCGTCCTTCGCATTCTGCGCACACAAGACATGCGGCTCTGGCTGCTGGTGGGCGCGCTGGCCGGCGTTGGGTTGATGAACAAGCTCAACGTCGTCTTCCTCGTGTTCGGGCTGGCGGTTGGGATGCTCGCTTGCCGGCGGACCCGAAGCTTGCGGAGCCCGTGGCTGTGGGGCGGTGCAGCGATCGCGGTAGCGATCTGGATGCCCAACATCGTCTGGAACGCCCAGCACCACTGGGCCGCTGTCGCGATGCTGCGCAGCCTGCACCAGGAGAACTCCGGGCTGGGCGCGTCACTGGCCTTCATACCGTCGCAGCTGATTGTGGTCGGACCGGTCCTCATCGTGCTGTGGGTGGCCGGCTTGGCGCGCCTCCTCAAGCCGGGCTTCGCCCGCCCGTTTGCCATCGCCTACTTGACCCTGGCCGTGGTGTACACGGTGACCGCCGGCAAGTCGTACTACCTGGCCGGCATGTACTTCACGCTCTTTGCAGCTGGAGGGGTGTGGGCGGAGCAGCGCCTGGACCAGCGCGAGCGGGCAGGGGGCATGCGCGGCTGGGTTGCGCTCATGTTGGCTGGCGTGCTCGGCGCGCTTCCGCTGGCTCTGCCGGTGCTGCCAGAGAGCGCGCTGGCGAAAGGTTCGTGGGAAGGGAACGTCAACAAGGAGCTCAGCGCGACCGTCGGGTGGCCGCAGCTGGTGCGACAGATCGCGACCGTGGCCGACCGGCTTCCGCGTGAGCAGCGGGCCAACCTCGTGATATTGACCGGTGACTACGGCGCGGCCGGAGCGGTCGACCTCTACGGTGTCCGCTACGGCCTGCCGCATGCCATCAGCGGCCACAACAACTACTGGTGGTGGGGCCCCGGTCAAGCACGCAATGGGGCGACCACGATCGCGGTGAACGTCCCGAGGAACTACCTCCTCACCATCTTTTCGGAGGTGAAGCCGGCCGGCACGGTGGCCACACCAGGCGGTGTATGGACCGAGGAGCGGGGCGACCCGATTTGGGTCTGCACCGGGCAAACGATTAGCTGGGCCGCGGTCTGGCCCCAGGTCAGGCATTACGGATGAGCCGGTCCCGGGATTCGGCCAACCGCCTGCAGCCGCTTCCGCCGGCGCGGCGAGCGCTCCGAGCCCGGGGACGGTTCAGCGACGACAGCCTTTCCTGGCCGCTCGCTCCTGACCTGCATCTTCCCTGGTCAGCGCAGTGTTCAGGAGATTCCGTCTTAGAAGCATGCGCCGATTTCTGGCGGCAGAACGTCGGCGGGCGGATTGCGTAGGCAGCGCGCCTATGCGGTGCATACGCACAACCCTGTGACTAGCGCTTTCGTCGAGTCCAAAGCCCGATGGTCGGATGATGGCCGATGACCCCCGCCACGAGGAGCCGTTCTCGTAATTAGACGTTCGCGTAGATCCCGGATCGAATCTCGGTCCGGGACTTATCGCGTCATCGGGATCGCTCAGCACCTCCGATCGGGGTTCGATCGCCTTGTTGACCGTTCTTGGATAAGTCCCAGCGCTTGATCGCGGCGCTCGAAGACAACGTCGGGCGTGCCGAAGTCTCGGCAGCCCCTTATGCCGGTCGGAGTTCGAACAGCGGGTGGCGCCGAGCTTCGGCGAGGTACTCCTGTGGTGTGTCGTCAATGCGAATCCGGTATCGGCGCAGAAGGGCGACGGGCGGCCTTACGCGTGAGCCAAGCAACCTGCGCACGAGCTGCAACTGGCGATACGGCTCGAGCACGCGCCGAAGGATCGCTGCCGCTTCATCCGGTGGAACCTCAATGGAGTGAACCGAACTGCGACGACCACCAGGGTAAAGAACGGTCGCCTCGCCGGCTGCACGAAGGTTTCGGGCCCAGCCCGCTGCTCCGTAGGTCGCTTGGACATACGTGTGTCCATCGAAGTCGAGCATCGCCACCGGCGTTGTGTGCTCAATGCCCGACCGGCGCCCGCGCACAATCAAGAGGATGTTCGGTGCACCGGTCGGCACTCCGGCCGGGATCATCCGGCGAGCGAGCGGGTTAACTAGTCGGAAGAACCGCAGAGCAATTCGCTCGCGAAGGTCGGGTTGGGCACTCGATGGGCGATCAGCGGTCATTTGGCTGTCAGTCCCCCCTGCGCCCAGCGGCACCCGACGTAGCTCTTGCCTAGCCTATGTCGACGACTCGATCGAGCGGGCCACGGATGGACGCGAAGGGCCGTAGCTCGGGAGAGCACAGCGCTGGTTACCAGGCCTTGCGCGACACGTCGTCGACCCAACGTTGCCACGGGTCCATGGTGTGTCGGGCCGGGTCCGCTCGATGGCGGTAACCGTCATCAGCCGCAATGAGTACCTGCAGTCGACGGCAACCTCAAGCGCCCGGCGATCGCCGAGAACGTCGATCGCGGCTGAGCGGCCCCACAGCGCTGACTCTCCGTGTGATTTCACGAGCCGACTCGTGTGATCACGCAAGGTGGCGACGCGGACTTGACCCTTGGGGCCCATACGAGAACACCCACTCAGAAGTCCGCCGACCAGCGGTCCGAATCGCCGGTTCTTCAATCTGCCGACCGCAGGACTGCAGATTGATGGCTACTCACGGCGAGACGGCTTAATCCGTCTCGCACATGAAGCGGATCAAATCATGTGTTCACGTTCTGCAAGGGTCCAGCAACGCGGGACTGCCGGGTCTGGTCGACATGACGCGCTGAAGGACTCTGAGCTGGCGCAGGGTCGACCTCATTGATTCGTGAGTTCTCGACCAGGGTGTCCGTTCTGACCCGGGCAGTGGCTGGACATGCAGTTCCGCGCTTCGGATGACGCCCTCCCAATTGAGAAAATTGCCGGGTCCGTGCTAGCCGCGAGCAGGGGGTCACCTCAGCCGTCAATGGGGATGGTGGTGAGATCGCCGCCGTACCTTGGGGCTTCACGCCTGGCCATCGCCTTGTCCCCGCTCGGCCAATTCGCGGAACTCTTCGGGAACTCGTTCGGCGGCGGAAAGGGCGACGGTGGCGTAGCCGACGGCCGTCCCGCCGAACTTGTTCCGGATTGCGTCGATCGACCGGTCCACTCCCCATCTGGAAGCTTCGACGAGTGACTGAGGTCGGGCGTCCGCACGTCGCCCGAACTCGGTGGAATCGAGAGGTAGCTCGAGCTGCAAGGAATGCTCTGGGTGCAAATTGGAGACCGAAACGGCGATGAGCGTGACTTCGCGTTCTCGTTCGTTGTCGCGGATGGCTGAGTGGGCGAGCCTTTCCGCCACCTCAGTCAGCGTCAGTGTGGTCGAGATCGCAGAGGAGAACGTGACAGACCGGGTCACCGATCGCAGGTGAGAGAAGCGGACCCGTACGGTCACTGTCTGACCGGCCAGGGCTGCCTTTCGCAGGCGGCTGGCAACTCTGTCAGCCAGGTAGCCGAGCGTCTCTCGGACGAGCTCTGGAGTTGCGTCTCGACGCCCGAGGGCGGCCTGAGCACCCATGGACTTCGATCGGGCCGGTGTCTCCACTGGCCGCTCGTCGACGTTGGCCGAGAGAGCGGCCAGTTTTGCCCCGGCTGCATGGCCGAGCAGGCTGCCGAGGATCGGGCTGCCGGCTTTGGCTAGTTGCCCGATGGTGTAGATCCCGGACTCGTGGAGACGCCGTTGTGTCGCTGGTCCAACGCCCCAAATCAGCCCGATTGGAAGGGGATCGAGAAAGCTGCTCTCATCGTCCGGAGCCACGGCGACGAGGCCGTCAGGCTTGGCCACCTGTGACGCCACCTTGGCGAGGTGCTTCGTGCGGGCCACGCCAACCGACAAAGGGAGACCGATCTCGTGGCGTACGCGTCTGCGGATGGCAGCCGCGATCTCAGTCGGTGCTCCGAAGAGATGGACTGCGCCGGAGACATCGAGGAACGCCTCGTCTATCGACACCCGCTCGACGCGAGGAGTGAAGTCATAAAAGACAGACACCACATCGTCGCCAAACTGCTGGTAACGGTCGAAGTGGCCACCCACGAATAGGAGATCGCCGCAGAGCTGGCGAGCCCGCCACCCGGGCATGCCGCCGTGGACGCCGTAGCTCCGGGCTTCATACGATGCCGCCAGGACCACACCCCCGCCTACGGCGACGGGCCGGTTACGCAGTGATGGGTCCAACAATTGCTCAACCGATGCGTAGAAGGCGTCGAGATCGGCATGCAGGATCGTCGCCCGCCTGGCTGGCGGAAGTTCCACGCATGACAAAACTACTCGAACATATGTTCGCTTACCACGAGTAGCTGGGCTTGAGAGGCGCCACGCTCTCCGCTAACTTCATAGAAGTCGTTCAGAGGATTGACGAGTACCACTCGCGTCCAATATGCTCAGCGCATCGTGCGCTGAATGGGGCGGCGTTGCGGACACTCGGGTCGGGTCGTTTGGTGCACCTGCGCCGGGAATCTCATCGCGCACGGCTCGAAGACATCACAAAGGAGGAAGCGAGATGTCATCACTAATCCGCAAGAGCCTCGACCAGCCTGAAGAGGTTCGCGCCTTCGAGGGTGGCAGCGGCCAACTCGCCCTGGTGAACCTCGAAGCCGCCCCGGTCGGGCGGGCCACCTTTAACGCTGGATGGCGTTGGTCGGAGCATGTCAAGCCCATCGCTAAGACCGACAGCTGCCAGGCGGCGCACACCTGCTACTTCGTGTCCGGGCGCATGAAGGTCGTCAGCGACGACGGCGAGGAGATGGAATACGGTCCAGGCGACTTCGCTGTCATGGCTCCCGGTCACGACGCGTGGGTCGTCGGCGAGGAGCCGTGTGTGGTTATTGACTGGCAAGGGTTCCCCGACTACGCGAAGCGCTGATCCGGACACCCGATAACGACCTTCAGGCTGGTGCATGCCGCCTAGGCGCTTGGCGGTGGGAGCCATTCCATTGCGCCACTTTGGCGACGATGAGTCGTCCATCCGAGCTCTGGTGGTCCGCTTCGCCGCGGCGAGCAGGGCAGCAAACTTCAGCTTCGCCAGCCAGGGTTCCCCTTGCATGTGGACGCTGAGGCGACACGGAGAAGGTGGCGACGAGGAGTGCCGAGCTGAGGGGGGTCCTCACACCCCTCACGGCGGGCCTGCGGCGATGTCACAACCCGTCGGTACCATCCGGTCAGTGCGCTGGGGGTTTGTCTTGCCGGGCGGTTCGGCGGCCGAGCAGATCGACGCCGCCGTGGCCGTCGAAGAGGCGGGATGGGGACGGGATCTTCGTGTGCGAGGGTACGGCGCCAACGCCTGGTGGATCGACGCCCGCTGGGACGTACGCCACCACTCGGCCGAGCGCCATGCCGAGGTAATGGTCCGCCTGGCCGCCGGGATGCCCCACGACCATGACTGAACAACCAGCGGCAGCGGGATACGCCGCCCTCAACTGGGACGACCTTCAGCGAAGCGCGCCGCGCCTCGGCCGCGTCGCCCACGATCGCCTGATCGCCCCCGGCGTCCTGCTCGTAGCGACCGTCCGCCGTGACGGCGCGCCGCGGCTGAGCCCCGTCGAGCCGTTGGTCCTCGACGGACAGCTGTGGCTGTCGATGATGTGGAGATCGCAGAAGGCAAAGGATCTGCTCCGGGATAACCGGCTTCTCATCCACAGCATCGTCACCTCCCGGGATGGAGCTGACGGCGAGATCAAGCTGCGAGGCCATGCGATCCCGGTCGATGACCCCACCCTTCGGCGTTGCTACCGCGACGCCGTGAGCGAGCTGGGATGGCAGCCGGAGGAGCCGTACTTCCATCTGTTCCGCGTCGGTATCGCGACCGTCACGTACATCCGCTACGCCCCGAACGGCGATCAACACGTGACCCACTGGCCCGAGGGGAGCGAGTTCGTGCGGAGGGCCACGACCCCAACCAGCGTGGGGCCGCCGGAGCTGAGTGGCGACGACCTTCTGGCGCCGGAGGTCTGAGGGTGCCGGAGGTCAGGGTAGACGGCGACGAGATCTTCTACGAGGCTGACGGGGCCCAGGGCCCGGCCCTGGTGTTTGTGCACGGCTTTCGCAATTCGGGCCGGTCGTGGGAGCTGGTGCGCCCGCTCCTGGACACAGCACGGCTGAGGGCGTGGTTCCTGGACCTGCCCGGCTGCGGGCGCAGCAGCGTCCCTCCCACCTGGAGGGGCTGCACGATCGAGGCCTACGCCCGCTGCATCGTTGACCTTTGCGCCGCCTTCGGCCTTGAGGACGTGGTGTTGGTCGGTCACAGCCTGGGGGGCGGAGTCGCCATGACCGTCGCCCTCGAGCACCCTGAGCTGCTTCAGGGGCTCGTGCTGGTGGCGCCGACCCCGGCCGACGGCATCGGGTATCTAAGCGAGGAGCAGCTATCCCGGCTCATCGACCCGACGCCCGATGAACTGGAGGCTCTGGCACGCGCCGCTTTTCATCGTCCGCCCAGCGAAGCCGAGTTCAACGAGCTCCTGAGCACGGTACGCGCAGCGAGTCCGCAGCACATCGAAGGCGCTGTTCGTTCCCAGTGCGAGCTCCACCTCGGCGACCGACTCTCTGAGATCAAGGTGCCGACGCTCGTCATCGGCGGAGACCGAGACCGTCACGTTCCCATCCGTCACACCCTGCGGACCGCGGCAGCGATCCGCCGCTGCAGCGTTCAGATTTACCACGGGGTGGGCCATGCACCGTTCTTCGAGGTCCGCCGCGAGTTCGCGGCGTTGATCAACCACTTCGTGTTGTTCGAGCTCCGCTCGGTCGATTGGACTATCTCATAGCGCCCTGGCAGCGCTCCGAGGAGCAAGCTCCTGGCCTCACGCAGTTTCGGTCATCGGCGTCCCGTGGGGACCATGACCCCGGCCGGCTCCCGTTGTTCAACGATGGCGCGCCATCGAGGAGCTACGGCTGACGACCAGCTCGGGTGCGGGAAGTGTTTGCCGAGGTAATGGTTTGCGAAGCACATCGCCCGCTTTGGGGCTGCGGTGGCCTGCGGTCCTCCTCCCGTCGGTCGCGGACGAGGGCGGCGAACCCCAAGCGCGTGATCGGGCAACAAGTACTTGGACACCCGGACGATGGAATCAATTCGAGTGAGTAGGAGGCTGGGATGGAGATAACGAGTGAGATAGCGGTCGGTGAAGCGTTCGAATTGGCCGAGCGGACCGTCGGCCTGGAGCGCGAGACAGGCCGCGCTGTGTTTGTGACGAGAAACCCTGGCGGGCCTCCAAACCGCATCGTGGGCTACACGATCCAGTCGTCTGTGCTCGGTGGCCCGCCTCCACACGGTGGCGAGATGCACCCCGACGCAGACGAGTTTCTCTACCTCCTCTCTGGTCGCATCCGGGTCCGGCTGGAACTGGAGGGCGGCGACCGGGAAGTACAGGTGGGTGCTGGTCAGGCCATTGTCGTACCCTGCGGGACCTGGCACCAGATCTTCGTCGACGAACCCGGACAATTGCTCAACATAACCCCCGGCCCCGGTGGTCAGGCTCGCCCTCGTACGCAGTCGTAATACCGTGAGCTCTACGCCTGCTTCGACCGCTTCGACCTAGGCGCTTGCGGCTACGACGCGACCACTGACCTCCTATTTGAAGGTCGGACTGGAGGTTGGTGCCGAAGGCGAGATCCGAGCGTCGGCCTGCCGACCAGTCTCGATGAGGACGACTTTGGCCCCACGACCCTCATGGGCGAGTACTGCGCCACGCCGGCCTTGACCCGGCTCGGCGTCCCGGCTGGCGACCTCGTCCCGGCTCTCCCGACGCCTCAGTCAAACATCTCAGCTTGCAACCCAGCATGAGACGCGCTGAGAATCAGTGTGTCGCTCCGTCTACATTGACATGAAACTCACCGCTCAGACGTTTCTGACCATCGACGGCGTGATGCAGGCCCCGGGGGGACCTGGGGAAGATCCCAGCGACGGTTTCACCCACGGCGGCTGGCAGGCCCCGTTTGCCGACCCGGCCGTTGGCGAGTTCGTCACGGAACTCAACAGTCACGCCAGCGCGTTCTTGTTTGGTCGCAGGACGTTCGACATCTTCCGCGCCCATTGGCCAGATCAGACCGACGCCGCCAACCCCATTGCTACGGCGATCAACTCGATGCCCAAGTACGTCGTATCCAACTCTCTCAGCGCGGCCGATGCCATGTGGCGCGGCGCGCACCCCGACACCGCTCACCTCGTGACCGGTGACGTCGTCGCGGCGGTGCAGGCGCTGAAGGACGAACCCGGTGACGAGCTACAGATCTGGGGAAGCGGCAAACTGCTCCAGACACTGTTGCAGCATGACCTTGTCGATCGCTTCCGCCTGATGACCTTTCCGGTGGTGCTCGGCTCCGGTCGCCGCTTGTTCAACAACGGCCTCCTCTCGACGACCATGCGCGCTGTCGAGCTCACGGTGACTGATATCGGCATCGTCATAGGCACCTACGAACCGGCCGGCCCTGTTCGGCACGGCGAGATGTAGTGCCTGGGATGGCCTTGTCAGATCGTCAGGCCTCGGCCGGCCATCACCTGGCGATAACGGCAAGGCACTTGGCCGCGTAGGCGGAGCGCGCCGACGGCGGGCCGGGCGAGCGCAACACCATCCCCGGTTCTCGCCGATCACTCCTCGGCGCTCCCACAGAGTTTGGACTTGTGCCCCCAAGAATCCGCCTGTTCGACGACGTGCCCAAGTCCAACCGGCTCGACCTGGTCTGGAGCACCCCGTTCAACAACGGGATCGTTGGGTCGCGGTATCGCCGGCCCGATATTCGGTATTCGGGTATACTCGAATACCGAATGCCTTCCGCTCGCCCGTCTGCCCAGCTCGAAGACCTAGCACTCTCGCTCCTTGTTGCCGGGTTGCGCGGACTCGATATCAAGGTCACCGAGGTCAAACGAGAAGTCCCTGGGACTGAGGGGAGGCCCATTGACGCCCTCGTTGACGCGACCATCGACCAGCGCGTGTTGGAGCTGGCTGTTGTGGTCAAGGCATATGGGACGGGGCCGTTGGCTAGGCAGCTCACCGCAAGTCGTCCATCGCTACCCGGTGGTGCTGTTCCGATATTGGTTGCTGAGAGAATCACGTCCGAAGGCCGCCAGGTCCTGGATGACGCCGGATGGTCGTGGTTCGATCGGCGGGGACACATGCGACTTCGCGCACCGGGCATCCGGGTGGACGCTGACATTTCAGCCGAGGCAGACCGACCGATTGTGCGTCGTCAGCGGGCTCCCGTCTCGGGACGTGCCGGCCTTGTTGTCGCGTATTGGCTGTGCTCGCACCCGGCATCAGTGCTCTCACCCAGCCACGATGCTTCTGTGCTTCGGCTTGCTCCCTCTACCATCTCGGTCACCACCAGGCGCCTCGCCGACGCTGGCCTCGTCGATGAGCGTGGTAGGGGGGTCTTCCCAGAGCTTTTTTTCGAGCTATCGGAAGCATGGCAACCCGGGCACGTTTGGCTCGCCGCCGCACCGCAACCGTCCGTCGACCAAAACCCTGACCCCGCGGCGGGCAGGTGGACGCGGACGGGAAGTCTCGCCGCCGCCGCATACGGCGCGCCGATCGTCGTAGCTGAGGGTGGGCCGGTCGAACTGTACGCTCCCGGTCCGATCGATCTGACGCTGGCGGTCCGACGCTACGGAAGCGCAGAGGCTGGCACAGGCGCGGCCGTGGTTTCGATCGCGCCCGTAAGGGCGGTGGTCGAACCGCCCGAGGCACCCACCGAAGTCCCTCAGATTGCCGGGTGGCCGGCGGCGCCGGTCCTGACCGTGGCGCTCGACCTGGCCCAGGATCGTGCCCGAGGTCGAGAGATCCTCAGCACATGGGAGCGGCCCGATGCCGTCTGGCGGTAGTGACGTCGTCCTTGCCGGCCCGGCCATGCCGGCTCTTGTACGAGGAGTCCGAGCTCTCGAGCGGGCCGCCGTCGGCCGTTATGCAGTTGTGGGGGGCCTCGCCGTCGCGGCCCGACTGGGGGAGGCACACCGAGCCACGATCGACGTCGACGCGGTCGTCGACGAACCGTTCGGGGGTTCATCCGCTGTCGAAGCGTTGCTTGCATTGCCCGACGCCGTTCCCGGACCGGACACTTGGGCTCAGATCGTGCTTGGTGGGACGAAGCTGGAGCTCCTCGAGGTTGGCAAGCTCGAACCGAGTGCTCTCGAAGGGATGCCGGACAACGACGCACTCTTCGTCAGTTCTCACGCCTGGGCGCTCGAAACGGCCTCCCGGCTGACGATCACCGCGGCAAGCGAGCCTTCGGGATCGGTAGATGCGCGGTTCGCGACACCCCCAGCCCTTGTGGCGATGAAGCTGCACGCCATCGAGGATCGTCGTGCCGGTGCCATCCTTAAACGGGCGAGCGATGCCTGGGATCTGTATCGACTCCTCGTCGACCTCGACCGTGACGCTGGGATTCGGTCCGTCATGGCAGCCGCTCCAGACCCTCTCCCAAGACTGGTGCATTCAGTTGCCTTGCGCGTTCTCATCACTGGGGCCGCCAGAACGCGATCGTGGCTCTTGCAAGGAGATGAAGTGATGGCGTCCGTCCGCGCCGAGGAGCTCCGCGCTGTGGCTGAACCCCTCGTGGCGACGCTTGCAGGACGTGTGTGACTTCTCGGGGTGTTTATCTCTCGCTTCGTGTGATCCAGCGAGCGCTTCTGACATGGTCCAGTACCGGTCGGGCCATCGATTCCATCCCTGGGGGCGATAACAACGCGCGCGGGGGAGCGCCCAGGACGGCGACGTCGGCTCATTCGCGAACGAGGGTCAATGCCAGGCTCGGAACGACGAAGGATGCGAGAAAGATCGGCAAGATGTTCTTTCCTGTGCACCGGAATGCGACGATCTCGCCATCGGCGGCATCGAAGGTTTTAGTTCTGCTCGACTTTCTGCCATTGAGAACTTGCAGGGTATGACGTCCAGGCTCGACTGGTATCTCGGTCGTGTCGTTCATTTCGACCGACCCGACCCGCTCGCCGTCAACCACGATTTCGAATGTGCCGCGGCGAACCTCCACTCCGATTGCCTTATGCGTCATCTTCAGCGTTGCCGCCATTTGTTGATCTCCTCTTGTTGCTGAACGGCGCTTCGGTGGGTGTTCGGCGGACGAAGGCTGCGTGCCGGCCCGGTCATCCACGCCTGCCGGTCACCAGCCGTTCGCGGTCGAACGTTGCCGCCACAACACGCCAGGCGACCACGTCTACGGCTAGCAGGGCTGCGCCGAGACCAAGCGCCAATCGGAGCGTAGGCGTGATCACGTTGAATGACATCAACGCGGCGATCACGAGCGGGGGAAGGCTAGCGAGGATGCCGAGCTGCTGGGCCGAGCGGACGTCGACCGACCGCGCGGAGATGGCGATGCCGACCCAGATCGACCAGCCGGCGAGCAAGGGAGTGAACAGCAATTGGACGATGAGGTGGGGCCCCGCAAACACGGCTGCGGTCACGCCGGGCTTGGCGAAGATCGCCGCGACAGCGAGAAAGACGCCGAAGACTAGATACGCGATGGCAAGCGTTGGGAGCAGCACCGCCAGGGCTTTGCCGACGAGGAACTCCTCGCGGCGGATGGGAGTGATGAGAACCGGCTCCAAGGTTCCCTGATCGCGTTCGCCGACGATGGAGTAGGCGGCCAGAGCAGATGGCACCATCGCCGGGATGAGGAGCATGTAGAGCAGGGAAAGCCCGATACGTGTATCGAGCGTGGCGCTGCTGACCGAGGCCTTAATCCTCAGGATCTCGACCGTCGGCAGAATTACGAAGATGAGCGGCATCATTGACATGCTGAGGACGACAAAGCGGGTGCGTCTGTAATCCCGCAACTCCTTTTGCACGATGGCTACGATTCGGGCCCAGCTGAAGCTCATTGCTTCCTCGCCTCCACGTCTTCGGCGATGAGTTCCAAGTAGACGTCCTCGAGGGAGTGGCGGGCCTCGACCATCGAGCAGATGTCCGCGCCGGCATGCACGAGTGCTCGTGCCACCCCGGATGCGGCAGTGTCGGGATCATCCGACACGGTCAACAAGTACGAACCGGCTGCCGAAGACGCCCAGCTCTTGACCCCGTAGAGGCCGGAGAAGACGGAACCGGGATCGGTCAGTTCGGCGCGCAGGCGAACCTCGAGCTTCCTCGTGAACAGCTGGGCGCGCAGCTCGTCGGGGCGGCCCACTAGGCGCATCGTCGTGTTGAGGATGGCGACCCTGTCACAGAGCCGTTCAGCCTCCTCCAGGCGGTGCGTAGTCAAAAAGATGGTCACTCCACGATCCTTTAGCGCGGCGATGAGCTCGTGGACCTCTCTGGTGGCGACGGGGTCGAGGCCAGAGGTGGGCTCATCCAAGAACAGCACCGCCGGATCGTTGAGCAAAGCCCTCGCCAGCGCCACTCGCTGTCGGAGGCCTTTGGAGAGCGAGCGGCACAGATCGTTGGCCCGCGCGGTCAGATTGACCGCCCGGAGAGCCCAGTCGATTCGTTCATGGCGGTCGGGTAGCTGGTAGAGACGGGCGAAGCACTCGAGGTTCTCGACCACCGTGAGGCGTAGGTACAGGCCGGGAGACTCGGGCATTATCGAGATCCGTTCCCGAATGGCGGACCCGTAGACCGTGCTCAACGGGATCCCGGCAATAACGGCCGAGCCCGACGTCGGTGCAATGAGCGTGCCGAGCGTCCGGACCGTCGTTGTCTTGCCGGCCCCGTTCGGGCCAAGAAAGCCGAAGACCTCGCCATAGCCGACCTCGAACGAAACATCGTCAAAAGCGACGCGATCGCCGAAGCGCTTGGTCAAGTGTTCGACTACTAGCGCAGGCCCGCCCTTCGAGTCATCGAGGGTCGCGGTATCACTGATGGATCCAGCACCGGTGATTTCAGTTGCCGGCTCCGGTGTCATGGGCGTCTCGCGGGGCGGCCCGGACGTACCGGGCGTTGCGCGCTGGGCCGGCATCTCGTCATGCCCCCGGTCGGTTGGCTGCCCGGTGAGACCCGGTCGTGTCGTCGCCCATCAACCTTCTACCTCTCATCGCCGACGTACGACGCGAGTTCTGTACGCACAGAGCCCATGCTAGCAGGCATCCTAGTCACTATGTTAGTTTTTTGATCATGCAGCCAGGAGCCGCGGCCGGTCAGGGCCGGACCTTCATCGAGACCGCCCGACGGGCCCAGATCGTGGCGGCGGCGATCGACACCGTCGCCGAATCCGGCTACGCGGGAGCGTCCTTCGCCCGGATCGCTGAGAGATTGGGAAT
The DNA here is from genome assembly GCA_040414865.1 of Acidimicrobiales bacterium. Taxonomy (GTDB): domain Bacteria; phylum Actinomycetota; class Acidimicrobiia; order Acidimicrobiales; family RAAP-2; genus Palsa-461. The sequence continues at coordinate 9,643 of JBEDUR010000147.1, read as the reverse complement.
CAGCCGTGGCCTCATCAGCTACCACTTCGCCGGCAAGGACGACCTCATTAGGCAGGTCGTCCATCAAGCGGCTGAAGAGGCAAGGGCGTATATACGTCCGCGGATGCTCGCCGAGACAACCGGGCCGGGAAGGCTGCGCGGGTACATCGAATCGAACCTCGCATTCATGAGGGACCACCGCAACAACGTGATCGCCATGCTCGAGATCGCTCGCAGCGCCGAGGGGCGACGCATCTTCTACAGCGACATGGACGTCGTCGACGCGGTCCGCGCCCTCGAGGAGAGCTTGTCTGGTTCCCAAACAGCCGGCCAATTGCGCTCCGACTTCGATCCCCACGTCATGGCGATCGCGATTCGCGCGGCCATCGACGCAGCGTCGCCCAGGCTGGCGTTGGACCCGGAGTTCGACATCAACCACTACGGCAGTGAGATCGCCTCCGCGTTCGATTTGGCGACGCGAAATGACGCATGACGTTGGTCTCTGGCCGCGTTGACTCGGAGGTCAAGTTGTCAATGAAGTCCGGGCCAGGACTCGCGGCCCAAAGTCAGTTGCTGGCGATGGCAAAGACCTCGTTCATCTCGTCTTCAGACAACTCGAAGTTGAAGACGTCGAAGTTCTCCCGTCGGTGCTCGGCAGACCCGGATCGAGGGATCGGCGAGACGTTGGACTGCTGAACGAGCCAACGAAGCGCCACTTGCCTCTGCGACTTGCCGTGCGAAGCGGCGATGCGCCCGAGGGTCTCGTGGCCGATTCCATCGCCACGCAGGGGCGAATAGGCGGTGAGCAGGATGCCGTCGGTGCGAGCAACCTCGCTGATGCCGCGCTGGGTTCGGCCCACCTGATAGGGAACCTGATCGGCGAAGATCGGCACGTAGCCCATGGCCTCCCGCAGCATGGCCGTCGGAAAGTTGGAGACCCCGACGTGGCGCACCCGGCCAGCGTGAACCTGTTCGAGCATGGCGGCCAACGTCTCTTTCATTGGCACTTCCTGGGAGGGGCCGTGAATGAGCAGCAGATCGATCTGGTCGACGCCGAGAGCTCGGAGGCTTGCCTCCGCGGCCCGGCCCACGCGGTCGCCGGCGAGGTCCGGATCCCGCAGCTTTGTGGTCAGGAAGACCTCGGATCGATCCAACCCGGCCCGGCGCAGGGCCTCACCGACCTCCGCCTCATTACCGTACGCCTGGGCCGTGTCTATGTGGCGATACCCGATTTCGAAAGCGTCGTGGATGGAGACAACTCCATCCTCACCGCGTAGCCCTGCCGTCCCGAAGCCCACGGCCGGCAAACGCTCACCCTGGATGTCCAAATACTCCACCAGTAACCTCCGGCCTCCACACCTGTCTGTGCCACCACCCGAGTCGTGGTTGGCTCAGGTTCAGCATATGACCTGAGTTTGATGTCCGGCGTCGACAACTGACAGCGGTCGGGGTTGTCACGCTCTGCAGAAGGTGGTGGCTCCAGTCCGGCGCCGCAGAGCCTGCGGAGAGCCCAGTAATCAGCCGCTCTTCATGGCAGCCCCGTTCGACAATCACACGAGCCATTGACATAGATAGAGCGAGAGGGTTCGCGTGAGTCCCGGATCGAGCGGGGTCCGGGACCTTCGCGTCGTCTGGTTGCTTCGCGCATCCGATCGTCGTTCGATCGCATGGCCGAACTTGCCCATCGATTCACAGACTCGGAAAAGAAGGTGTCCCTCGGGGGCTGCCGAAGCTACCCTGTAGCCGTGCGAGGTGATCGCGTAGAGATCCTCGTCGACGTTGGAACAGGCGTCGAACGGTTTGAGATTTCGGCTACCCGCGCCGGTCGGCGAGTCGAAGTAGCCAACATCCGTGGGACCGTCGAAGTGACTGAGGTCACGCGGTCGGGAACTCCCGTTCGCTCCGCAAGGTTCATGGTTGCCAGAGTCGTCGCCGTCGTCGAACATCCAGCAGAAGACCATGAGGAGTCCGCCTAGCAACATCGGCGGCGGCGAAGTGTCAATGGCGCCACGTCCATGAAGAGACAGAGACGTTTGGCCATCACTTCGACACTGGGCCCCTGTCACCTGTGGCCGTCGACGGATCGGTCCAAGGGTCACGCCCTGGGTACCACCCGATGGTGGCGGTTCGACTCGATGGGCTATGTGTGGTCGTTGCCGGGGCGCTCCGCACGCTCTTCCCCGAAATCGACCCGGACCACGCCGCCGGGCCCGGGAGGTGACCGCGGCGGTTCGGCCGGGAGTCAGCGGGGCAGCGTCAGGAGGTCGTCGACATCGATCGCCGCCCCGGTGGCCATCGAACGATTGGCCGCGATGCCCACCAGGATCGCTGCCGCCCCGTCCAGGTGCGAAGCCGCCCGCCCGAAGGGATCGACGGGAGCCCGCGGGGAGAAGAGGTCTTCGAGGAGCACGGCATCGCCGCCCCCGTGGCCGCCGCTGGCGGTGGGAATCTCCACCGGGCGAGGCGGAGCGAACATGGGGAAGTGCCATAGCTGCTGCTCGGCCCCGAGGGCCTGCTCGTCTGCCAGCTCCCGGTCGTCTTGGCCGCGGATGATGTGGGAGCCATGGCGCTCGTAGAGATCGATGCGGCCGCGGTCCCCGGTGATGGCCACCCTGAGCCCTTCCCACGGTGAGTAGGCGATCAAGCAGTAGCTGAGGATGACGCCGCTGCGGTAGCGGGCGGTGACCGCCATCGTGTCCTCAATGGTGATTCCCTCCCCGAAAACGTTGCGGTCGCGCAGGTAGCCGCTGTCGGCCTCCGCGTCGAGATAGAGCCCGGTGAGATTCGGATGGCTGCGCAGCGAGAACGCGAAGGGATCCGCGGCAGCGTCGGGAACGTCGGTATAGCGCTCGTAGGAGTAGGCCTCCCCGCGGGCCTCGGCGTTGGTCCGGCCATAGAAGGACAGGGTCCCCAAGGCGAAGACGCGCTCGGGCCACGAGGCGATCCACCAGTTGACAAGATCGAAGTGGTGGCTGGCCTTGTGGACCAAGAGTCCACCGGACTTGTCCTTTTCCCGGTGCCACCGCCTGAAGTAGTCGGCTCCGTGGCTGGTGTTGAGGACCCAAGAGAAGTCGACCAGCTTGGGCGTTCCCACTACCCCTTCCATGATCAGCTGGCGCAGGCGGGTGTAAGCCGCGGCGTAGCGGTAGTTGAAGGTGACCCGCACGGATCGGCCCGTCCGCTTGATGGTCTCGAAGATGGCTCGCGCCTTTTCGTCATCGACGGTCATGGGCTTCTCCGTGATGACATCACAGCCCAGTTCCATCGCGCGGATGATGTAGCGGTGGTGGAATCCGTCCACGGTCGTCACGATGACCACATCCGGCCTGGTTTCGGTGATCATGCGATCGAACTCGGACGCGTCGAAGGTGGGCAGCTCGTCCATTTGGAACTTGTTAGCGAGACGGCCATTGTGAAAGGCCATTCGGGTACGGCTGACATCGCACAGGGCGACCAGCTCGTTGGTCTCCCGGTAGGTGCCGCAGAGAGCGTCGACGTACATGGCCGCTCTGCCCCCAGTACCGACGATGGCATAGCGAAGCACCAAGCGGACCGTATCACCGGTCCTCGAGCCGTCGACGAGGAAGCCACGCCCCAGTTCGGGCATTAGACGGGCTCGGTCAGCGTTCGGCGTACCTCCCCTCTTCGTCAGTCGGCTTGCTGGGCCGAGTCGACGATGGCGCGCGATTGTCGCGGCCGCAAGTACATAAAGATGCGGTCGGCCCGATCAACTGCCTGGGCTCAACCTCGGCTCTACGACGCCTTCTTCGGCCTCAACCTTGAGGAGGCCGAGCGGTCAGACTGAACGCTGTGCTCATCATCGATGCAGCCAATGTGATCGGATCTCGCCCGACCGGATGGTGGCGGAACCGAGCAGGCGCTGCCCGGGCATTCGTGGACCAGATACGAGCAGCGGTCGACTTAGGGCGGATTGCCCCGCCAGTCACGGTGGTCCTGGAGGGCAAGGCTCGCGAGGGTGTGCCCGGTCGCCTCATCGATGGGGTTCTCGTCCTCCATGCCGACGGCGATGGCGATCAGGCACTTCTTGATGCCGTCGCGAGCGCCTCTGACCCAATGGTCACTCTCGTCACCGCGGATCGAGAGCTTCGGCGCCAGGCAGAGACACTCGGGGCTGACGTGGTCGGGCCTGCGTGGCTTCTTGAGCTCATCGGGTAGCGACCGGACCTCGACCGGCAATGGAGTCCTTCCCCCATTTCGCCGGGATGCGAGTGCAGAAGAGGCCGGCTGAGCCCCAGGAACCCGGCGAGCTCACTGCCGTGAACCCTTGGGCAGGACCACGCGGCGAGGCCCCGGGAGCCGTGCGGATTCGCCAGCGTGGCCAGCGCTGGTCTCAGGTCACCCCACGGCCGGCCCTTCCCGGCGCAGTAACCGCAGCTGGTTATCGCCGGATGACTACTGGCAAGCGCGGAACGCCGCGCAGGTCCATTTAGTAGTTCGGGCTAAACGGCTGCGAACGATCGCTTTCGGCTGACGGATCCTTCGGCAGACCCAAGGCCCGTTCTCCGACGATGTTCCGCTGAACTTCGGCCGTTCCTCCCCAGATGGTCCCGGAGCGGGACCCGAGGAACATCCCCATCCACTCGTTCGGACGGTAGCTGTCGCCCTCCGGCCGGATCAGAGACTCCACGCCCGCGATGTTCATGGCAATCTCACCGAAACGACGGGAGTACTCGGACCAGAGCATCTTGCCCACACTCGCTTCGGGCCCAGGCTCGAGACCAGCGGCGGCCAGCGCGTTTATGCGCTCCGCCTGGTAGCGGATGATCTGGACCTTGGTGTAGGCCCAGGCCAGTTGCTGGCGGACATTCGGATCGGTGATCTTGCCGTTCTCTCGCGCCTTGTCAACAACCTTCTGCCAGCTGTTCAGGAAGCCGACATGGCGAGTCCCACCGCCGCGCCGCTCGTTCCCGAGTGTGGTATTGGCCACTCGCCACCCGTTGTGCAGGCCCCCGATGACGTTGGAGAGGGGGGCCCTTGCGCCGTCGATGAACACCTCGTTGAAGCCGGCCCCACCGGTGATCTGGCGCAGGGGCCGGATGTCGAAGCCGTTGTCTGGGATGGGCACGAGCACGTAGGAGATGCCCCGGTGCTTGGGTGCGCTGGGATCGGTCCGGCAGAGGCAAAACATCATGTTTGCGAACTGGGCGCCAGAGGTCCACACCTTTTGCCCGGTGATGATGACCTCCTCGCCGTCAACCAAGCCCCGGGTCTGGAGGCCGGCAAGGTCGGAGCCCGCGCCCGGCTCGGAGAATCCCTGGCAGTACCGATCGGTTCCGTCGAGGATGCGAGGAAGGAAGTGCCTCTTCTGCTCCTCGTCGCCGTGCACGATGATGGCCGGGGATACCAAAGACTCGCCCATGCCCCGGCTGACCCTCGAATAGCCTGCCCGGCTGAACTCCTCGGACACGATGCCGTTCTGGAAGCTGTCAAGCCCGCGCCCGCCGTACTCCTCGGGCCAGTGGGAGCAGATCCAGTGGCCCTCGACCAGGCGCCGTTCCCACTCCTGCATCGCCTGGGATCGCTCGGTGCCACGGGGGCCCTGCCTGAGGTTCTTGACCTCTTCCAGGGCGTTGTCCTTGATCCAGGACCGGACCTCCTGGCGCAGCTTCTCGTCCAAAGCCAGGTCGACTGTCATTCGAAATCTCCTCTGATCCCTTCGACGGGGTTCCAAAGGATCGAGACTATCGGCAGCTGGCCGGCGCTTCCGCGCTGGAGTCGACCGGCGAGAAGGCCAGAACGCCGTCGGGGACAGCCAGAGAAACACCGTCGTTGGGGACAGCCAGAGAAAGACGGAGGCTGTGGCCGATTGGCGCCGGCGATCACGGCGTCCAGGTGATCATGGGATGGCGACGGTCCGGCGCGAGTGCAGCGCATTTGCCACCGTTGGCTTGGCCGCACCGAGCCGTCGGAGGCTCGAGCACCTCCACCCTCGGTCAGTCCCGATGGGGCCGATCGACGAGCTTGCGGCTACGATCACCCGACCCCTGAGATCGACGAGGAGGTGGAGCTTTGGGAGAGCTCGTCCGAGACCCCAAGTCGGACCGGACCTTTTACCTGGATTCTCCGGAGAGTGCCGGGTCCGACGAGTTCGTCTTCATCCTGAACCTGCACGGCGGTGGATCGTCGGGTCAGTGGCAGCACGGCTACTTTCCCGCCGACGAGGTCAAGGACGAGTTCAACCTCGTGATCGCCACGCCGACGGCCGCCACGGCAGAGCCGTCGCGGCGCTGGGTGGCTGAGGCCGATGACGAACACCTCCAGAACGTCGTCGAACTGGTGGCCGAGCGGTTCGGGAAGAACCACATCGGCTCGTTCTGGCTCGTGGGCCACTCCCAGGGCGGGATGACCAGCAACAGACTGCTCCGTACACCGTTCTTCGCCGAACGGGTTGATGGCTGGCTCAGCCTCTCGGGTGGCCGGCTCGGCCCGGCCGAGCGAGCTCCCGATGCGGGGCGCCCCGGGATGTCACGCCAGCCGGGGTCCCGGCCCACGCCTCCGGCGGGGCTGCCCGACGCGGACTTTTCCTTCATCTTTGCGGTTGGGGAGCACGAGATCGCCTCGTTACCTGACACCTCACCGTGGGCGGACCGATATGGGGCCGGGGAACGCCAACGCGTGGCCGATGTCGTCGACGACCAGCCGGGCAAGGTGTTCGATGGCCGCAGCCAGGACCCCCCTACCAAGGCATGGGGTCGGCTACCGCGTCCCGGGGTGGCGGAGCTTTATGTCTACCCGGATGCGAAGGACGGACGCGTGATCGCCGACATCGTTCGACTTGACAAGGGTCACACCGAGGGCCTCGAACCGAACATCACCCGTCGGATTGTCGAATTGATGTGCGCAGCTCCGGGAGGAAAGCTGCAACGCCGGTAACAGTGCGAGAGCGGTTCTCGGAGGTTGACGGAGTTCACGTAGCGTGACCTCCCGGCGCGGGGATACCGCTCGGCGGGCCCCGATGGCCGGGCAAACGCGTTTTGCCGTGCGGTGACGCTCGATGATCGAGGTGCGACCATGGATGACCAAGCAGGTGTTGGCGGCGTCGGTAATGAACCACCCCCAGAACCAGCTCGCGCCGACCCGATTGCGGGAGAGCTCGTCACCGAGACATTCGAGTACGACGGCGGTCGGCAGGTCACGGTCTACGTCCCGCCGGCTCCGCCCGAGGCAGTCGTGTTCGCCGGTGACGGTCAGGGGACTTCGCAGTGGGGCGGGTTTCTCGAGGCGGCCGACGTACCTCCCACGATGATCGTCGGTGCCCACGGGTTGGCCGATGAGATGCTGCGGCTTCACGAGTACTCACCGGTCTTCGACGCAGAGAGGTTCTCGGCACACGAGAGGTTCTTCGTCGAGGACGTCCGCCGATGGGTGCGGTCGCGTTTCGGGGTGACGCTGCCCCCGGAACGGACCGCGGTGTACGGCGCGTCGGCGGGTGGCGAACTCTCGCTCGCCATGGGGCTTCGGCACCCGGACCTCTACGGAGCGATCCTCTCCGGCTCGCCCGGTGGAGGGTACCGTCCGGATGGCGTGATGCCGAGTTCGATTCCGCGCACGTACCTCGTGGCCGGAACGCTGGAGCCGTTTTTCCTGGAGAACGCGACACGGTGGGCGGTCGCGCTGCGTGATGCAGGTGCGGAGGTCGTCATGAGCGAGCGGGTCGCCGAGCACGGCCCTGCGCTGTGGCAGGGAGAGTTCCCGCTGATGGTGGCGTGGGCGTTTGGACCTTAAACGTCGGTGCTGGATTCTTGGGTCGCGGGTTGGCCTCTACCGCTGGCCGCTCCGTCGTGAGCCCTCGAACGGTCATTACACACTTATGGGGAGTGCCGGCTGCTGGAGCCCTCAGCAGTCAAACACCGACCAGCAGATGTCGTTCCGCAACCGCTGGTCGTCAAGTACGAGCTCGCAAATCGCCTCCGGCAGCTGGTTACGCTGCCACTGGCACTCAAGTCGCCCAGCGGCCTCGTCCTCGCCTTTCGGAGCTGCAGCACGGGCGGCCTTGATCGCATAGGCGGCCGCACCGAGTTCGTGCGCGGCGACGTGCGCGACGACCGCGGCCTGGCCAGCAGAGTAAGCGGCGTGACGTGCTGCCCCACGCAGGTCTCTGGCCGCGCCCATAGCATGGCCGCCGGCCGCGCGAGCCTGCATCATCCTGACCTCGCCACGCGACCAGGCGCGGGCATGCTCGATCGCTTGACGCGGCCGTTGGTCCTCCGGCTGAGCCAGCTCGAAGAGGTCAAGGACGTGCTCTGCGCACGATGCCGCCCATAGTGCGAGGAGCCGATGATCCGAATCAGTGAGAGTCCCCCCACGGCGGACCGTCACAAAGCGAGGGTCCCGCACCTTCGGGAGGATCATGGTTGGCACTCCGGCTTCTTGAATCGCCCAACACTGTCCGGTAGCGGGCAAGGCCAAGCGCGTTGAACACGAGTTAACCAGCTGTGAGTGTGCTTGGCTTTTCGCCTCGGTACGGAACCCACAGATACCCGGGCTGGATTCAGACGTAGTTGTCACTGCAGCCGAGTTCGGCGTGCAAGGCCTCGCAGAGGACGAGTCCGTTGATGGTGCCGTCGGCCAGCTCGTCAGCCCAGTCGCTTCTGAGTTCCGCAGGATCCAGGAAGCCTTCCGGTCCCAGCCAACTTTCGCCGCGATATACCCGTTGAATTGAGCGAGCAGACGGTAGAGCCCATGTCCCAGCTCGGTAAACTCGCGGCAGAGAGCCGGGTTCTCGGGAGCGTCCCGTCCAAGGGCAGGTTCCAGCTGACCGAGACGGGCAGAACTGACAGCTCGAGGCATGAGCCTGACCTGTTGAGGAGCGCCCGGTGGAGCGGAATCCGGTGACTACCAGCCGGAAGCGTCATCGGGCTCGGATTGGCAAGAGCGGCGGCCTGCGCTGCCTCGACGTTCGCGCCGAAATTGACTACTAGCTCAAAGCAGATCGCCATGGTGTCTTCAGCTCATCAGGTCTCTGCCGTTCATCCGGCATCCGAAGGCTAGCGATCTGGCAGCTTTGTGTCTCGAATCCACTACCGGCGGACGGGTCGCTCGGTGGCGGTGAACATCGGATGGTCGATTCCGGGTTCCGGAGCCGTCGAGCTCACACCCCGGAGCCTGATTTGCCTGTCTCTACGTCGACGTAGCCCGCGAGGAGGCGGGCAAGGAACACTGCGAGCTTGGCGTCCTGGTAACAGAGCTCGACGAGTTTCGGACCGGTGAGAGTGAGCAGTCGGCACTCGGTTGCGCAGACGGCGCTAGCGGTGCGGCGGCCCTCTGGTGCGAACAGCCCAACTTCGCCGAAGACGTCGCCGGCCGAGAGTGCGACTTCGCTCTCGGGAATCTCGACGGTGCCCTGCTGGACCAGATAGAGCCGGTCGGCGGCCTCGCCGCGCCGGAACAGCGTCTCACCGGCGTGGTGTTTCTCGAGGCTAAGGTAGGGCGCAAGTGCGCGAACCATCTGTGGGCCGCCTGCTTCTCCAGCGGCCGCGACCACCCGCCGCAGCTGTATGAGGCGCCCCACATTGAGAGGCAGCAGACAAACGTGCAGAACGAAGATCGGGTAAAGCCGTCCGAAATCGCCGTATGCGAGGCCGAGTAGAGCGTAGGTCATGAAGGCGACGTTGCTCGTGATCGCGGCCAGTCGTAGCGGCAG
>JBEDUR010000146.1:0-4304 GCA_040414865.1 Acidimicrobiales bacterium | reverse complement strand
CACTCCGAATGTCGACTGCGCTCTCCGCGTCTTTGCTCGCCAACCTGGCTCGAGCGGATCAAGCGCGTCCTGGCCACGAACGGTTCCCCTCCAAGGAGCGAACCATGACCTTGCGATCGACCCTCCTGCCCGCATGGACCGCGTCACTCGTGACCGTCCTCACCCGGTGGCTGCGCTCGTAGTGTCGACCGCGCTTTCAGTGTCGACGGTGGCGCACCCGGTTCCAGCGCTGGCCACACATAGCGGCGGTCGTCATCGTGACGGAGCAACTCAAGGCCTCGGGATTATGTTCAACAACATGCCGCCGGTCTCGACGTTGTCATCCGAGCCGAACCAAACCATGTTCTGTAGCACGGTGCCCGACCTCGATAGCACCAAGATGAGCGGGCTCTTCTGGGATACAGCAGTCCAGTCTGCACCCGACCGGGCGACCCGCCTGGAGTTCGTCGATCTCTACAACCAAGTGCGGACCGACAAAGCGACGCAGCTGATGGTGTTCGCAGCAAGGATGACGGCAGCACAGATAGGCCCGACTTGACCTCTGAAGTAGCTCGTCCTTCCGGAGAGCGGAGTTTCGAGTGCCTGTGTTTGTCAGCGGGTATGCGGCGTTTGACGGGTCTCTATCTGGGGCCAGAGCAGGGGACTCATAGTCCCTCGGTCGTAGGTTTGATTCCTGCAGGCCTCACGAATGGTTGAAGAAGCTCCACCGCAGACCCTACGCGAGCCGAGATGGTTCCTCATCGGCGCGGTCGCCGTGCTCATCGTGGCAGCAATCGCGATCTACTTCGGCCTGCAGAACCTGAACAGGAGTGCGCCCGGGACGCTTGTCACGTCTGTCGAACCGCCCACGAAGGAGAACTCCGTCGTCTCGCTCAGGGTCTCGATCGAAGCAATTAACGCAACTTCGGGCTTCGCATCGCTGCGGCTATCGGCCCACCAGGGTCCGGCCATGCCAAAGGAGGGAGTGGTGATCTTCTCTTCTCTCGGAGGTGCCCCGGCTATCGTCGTCCGCCCGGATCAACTCGTTGCTGATACGACGTCACAGGTCCCCTTCTCCTCAGGCAGCGTGGCCGACTATCCGTTCGACAAGTACGAGCTGACGATGGCGTTCGTTGTATTCGCCGGCACCGAGACCAGTCTGCCGAACACCGAGCACGCGACCGGTCTGCCTTTTCATCTGGTCGGAGTGGACGATGTAGCGGGCATAGATGCGACGGCGACCCACAAGGTCGAAGATCAGCAGGTCAATCTCGTGGTGACCCTCACCCGGGCCGCCAGCACGACGGGCTGGGTGTTGGCCATGATGGCCATCTATTGGTTGCTGGCCCTCGGGGCACTGGCCGTCACCCTTTCGATCGTGGCCAAATTGCGACCCTTCGAGACACGTCAGCTCGCTTGGCTGAGCGCCCTCCTCTTCGCCCTGATCACCTTCCGCACAGCAGCCCCGGGTTCGCCGCCGATCGGAACTTTCTTTGACTTCTATGCCATGTTCGAGGGAGTCGCCGTCGTTGCCGCGGCACTGCTGACGCTGATGGTCGTCTACTTGGTGCGTTCCCGAGGCCGTCTCGGGCTGTGATGCGCGGACTCGGATAACGGTCAGGAGACTGAGGCCGGCGTTAGCGGGGCCGCGCTGGGGGCTCAGGCCCGCAGCTCAGGAGAGATAACACGCTGCGGTTTGTTGCGTCTAGGGCCGGAGCGGCGCCACCGCCGAATGCGACGTTTCGGTGGCCTCTATCTCCTAACGCCACCGAAGCGACTTCAGCGCACCCGGCAGGACTCGAACCTGCACTACCGCTCCGGACGCAGGTGCTCTGGCCGCTGAGCCTCAGGGTGCCCCCGAACACCAGGAATGTGATCCAGGGAGCTGAGCAAAACCGGCGGAACTGGCGATCCTCGGACAGCGCGGTTGGGATCACACATACTTACGCGATGACACCAAATTCTCCTGGCGAGGTCCTGAGAATGATGGTGGATGTCTTCAACACGGGAGGATTCGACAGTGTCGAGACGATCGTGGATCGTGACTATCTCGATCATCAAGGGTTGGGAGGACAACCGCTTCGGGGTCCTTCAGGGTTCAAAACGGTTGTGTCGGCGGCGAGGAGCGGCTTCGACTCGCTCGACGTACTCGTGGAAGATCTGATCGAGAGTGAAGACCAGGCCGTCGCGAGACTTCGATGGAAGGGAGCCAGGAAGTCTGGCGAGAGTGAGGAGCGTGAGACGGTCGAGTGGATTCGTGTTCGAGGCGAAGTCGCTGTCGAGCACTGGGGTGGACGCTCCTAGCCCGGGAACGCCTGTCCCAGATCGCCGGTTTGGGACGCTACATCCAACCCCTATGTAGCGTCTGCCTACCCGTCCCCTTTAGGACGCCTACTACGGAAGAGAACAGCGGTGCGCGTCCCGATGCAACTCAGCTTGTGCAAGCTCCGGCTGCCGTTCCTGCCCGAGTCGCGCTCAGTCGGGCACACCCTCTACCCTGCCCCGCCGGATGGCGGAGACCAGGTTCTTGTGGTCGCGGTCATTCTGATCGGCGTAGAGCACTGCGAACCTCAGCATCGACTCCGTGAAGGTGTTGTTCTTCCCCATGTAGGCGTCGATGGCGGCGGGGTCACCGGAACGGGCATGCGCCCGAGCCAGCGAGTTCCCGCACGCCGTGGCGAACTGGGTGAGGACGGGCGCGATGAGATCGGTGGTCGGAACCAGCTTCATGTCGCGGAACTGGCGCACGTAGAAGTCTCGGTCGTCCATCGAGCCCCACCCGACGAAGATGTCCGTGGCGCTTTGGACCATCCGCTTGCCCGCGATGACCCGCGTGCCGTGGTTCTCGTGCCCGCTGGGGTAGGTGTGCGCCTCGTAGACCGACGGTCCGGCCTGCTTGAACTGCAAGAACAGCGGGTCGCTCTGGGCGCTGCCCTCGAATAGCGCGAGATAGACCACCATGCCGACGCTGCCCACCCCTACCACCTGGCGCACGACATCGACGAGGATGAAGCGGTCGAACAGCCTCCTGCGGTCTTCTTGGAGCGACAGCCGGTAGTCAGCGATCAGATGATGCTCGATGTCTCCTTGTTCGGCGTCGTCGAGCGTGACGCGCAGTGGTGGCTGTGGAGTGATGCGCGCCCGTCCGCCCCGCTCAGTGGTCAACTTAGAGAAAGCCCCGCGGCTCGTCCGCTTCAGCTTCTCTTTTTCGAACTGGATCTTCACCTGTCCCTTGTCTGCGGGTTCGAAGTAGTCGATGAAGCGGTCGAATCGCGTTCCGTCGTACCAGATGTCGAGAAGAGGCGAGGTGGCATAGCGCCGCATCTGGCGGCGGTAGGCGTCAACCGCCGCGGTGACGGCCATCTGCGCTTTGGAAGGCTTGACGCCGTTCTCGCGGGCGGCGACGACGAGGCTGGCGGCGAGGCGTGCCACATCCCACTCGAACGGTCCCGGCAGAGTCTCGTCGAAATCACGCAGGTCGAAGTTGAGGTTGCGTTCGGGAGTGGCCCACATTCCGAAGTTCAGAACATGAGCGTCGCCGCAGAGCTGCACCTCGATTCGGCTGTGCGGCCGCGAGGCGAGGTCCGCCGCCATCACCGCCGCGGCGCCCCGGTAGAAGTTCCAGGGCGACAGCGCCATGCGCTGATGCCGCAGCGGCACGACCTCGGCCATGCGTATTTCGTTCTGCGCGAGGAGCGTGTCGATCGGGTCGTGCCCCCGCGCTCGCTCGTCCCAGTCGCCGAGCTGCGCGCGGGGCGCGAGCACCCGCGCCTGGCGACCCGCTTCCCGCCGCTCTGCGTAAGTGGCGAACAGGTCGTGCCTCGCCGCGACGGGCGTCCTTGCGGCGGGTCGGGGCTTGCCCACGGTGCTTCCTCTCTCGGTCCCTGGTCGAAACCCATCTTCGCCCAGTTCGGCCCTCAGGCGGGCTTCCCGTAGGTATCGGCTCGGACGGACCGGGGTCTGAGGATCGCCCTGGGATTGGATGGGAGAGCTGGCCCTGCCAATCGAGTTCCCCTTACGCAGCTGAGTAACCTCCTTCTCTCGAACACACGTTCGGTGATCGGTGTGGGCGTGCCCGGACCACATGGACGGGCCAACGGGGCCTAAGGGGTTCGGGCGGAGACCCACACAGCATCTCTAGGTCAGAGATATCCCCGAACGCCGGATATGCGCCATCCCCTACCGGCACTTCGGGGCAATTGCTCTACGCCGTCGAAGCCGCGTGTTCGGGGGGCATTCGGCATCCATCTCCGGGCGACCTGATCCGTCGATCCGCTGCGCGCGGCAGGCGGCGCCTACGGCGTACCGTCACAGGCCTCTTAGCC
>JBEDUR010000145.1:0-3452 GCA_040414865.1 Acidimicrobiales bacterium | reverse complement strand
TGGCCTCGGCGCGCTCGCGCTACCAGTGCATCCTCATCGACGAGTTCCAGGACACCGATCCCCTGCAGACCGAGATCGCCAGGCTGCTCAGCGAGCCGTCGGCCAAGGCCGAGTTCCCGGCCCGACTCTTCATCGTCGGTGATCCCGCACAATCCATCTACCGGTTCCGACGGGCCGAGGTGACGCTGTTCCAAGCGATGGTGGGCCAGATGGACGATCGGATCGAACTCTCGGCCAACTTCCGTTCGGTCCCTGAGATCCTCGGCTTCGTCGAAGCGGTGTTCGACGGCCTGGCCGAGGTCGAGGCGCCCGTCGTCCGGCGCCGACTTGACCCGGCCCGTCCGGCCCGTCCGGCCCACGGACCGGTGGTCGCGACCCTCGGCGGGGCCCACGATGACAACCGGGCGCGTGACGTCCGGTTGGTTGCCGGCGGCGAGGTGGCGGGCATCGTCCGCTCGATTGTCGAGGAGGGCTGGGAAGTCGAGGACGAGCACGGCCAGCGCGCGGCGCGCTACGCGGATGTGGCGGTGCTCATGCCCACCCGGACGAGCCTGCCCGTCCTCGAGCGGGCCTTCGAGGAGGCCGCCGTCCCCTACCGGCTCGAAGGGGCGACCCTCGTGTGGGGCTCCCAAGATGTCGTGGACCTCCGCAACATCCTCCGTGCCGTCGAGGACCCGGGAGACCCGTTGGCGGTGGTTGCCGCGCTGCGGACACCCGCCCTCGCCTGTGGCGACGACGACCTCGTTCGCTTCCACGAGACCCACCGATCCTGGGATCCCCGCGTCCATGCGCTCGAGAGCCCTGAGGGAGACGACCCGGTCGCCAGCGGGATGCGGGTGCTCGCTCGGCTGCACGAACGACGCATGTGGCTGGAACCCTCGGCCATGGTCATGCGCGTCCTCACCGAGCTGCACCTCTTCGAACTGGCGCTGGTCCACCGGCGTCCGCGGGACCACTGGCAGCGGCTTCGCTGGGTGCTCGACCAGAGCCGGGCGTTCGACGAGGCGTCGGGGGGCACACTCGGGGACTTTCTCCACTGGGTGGAGCTGAACGAGGAAGCCGACCGCTGGAGCACCTCGTTCGGGCCTCCCGATCCCGATGACGACACGGTCCGGGTCATGACCGTCCACGGGGCAAAGGGGCTCGAGTTCCCGATCGTCGTGCTCACCGGGCTCGACGCCCAGCCGTCGGCGGTGCCGCCGGGCGTGCTCTTCGAGGACGACGGGACGCCACGGTTCCGTCTGCTCGGCGACCTCCGTTCGGCCGTGTTCCACGACCTCGCGACCAGGGAGATCGACCTCGACTACGCCGAGCGCCTGCGGCTCCTCTACGTCGCGCTCACCCGGGCGCGGGACCATCTGCTGATCGACCTCAACCACAAGGCTCTGGCCACCCCGATCCCGGCCCGGCTCCCCCTGGCGGCGATCGTGTCTCCCCACTGCACGGGGCGAGCCGAACCGCTCGCGCCGCCCGAGCCGCCCGAAACCCCCGCGAGTCCGGCCCGGGCGTCGGCCGGGGGTAATGGCGGCTCGGCATGGTGGGAAGAGCAAGACCGCTTCGCGCAAAGCCGGGAGGCGATGGTGCGGGCGAGCGCGCGCCAACCGGCATGGTCGGCGACCGCGCTCTCGGCGGCGGCCGCCGGGCTCTCGCCGCCTCCCCGGCGCGCAGCCCCCGGGCAGGGCCGTGGCGCACCGCCGGCGGCGACCGACGCCGAAGTGCAGCGGCACATCGGCCGGGCCGTGCACGACGCGCTGGCCCGGACCTCCCTCCCCCCCGACGGCACGATGTCGTCCGAAGCCGCCGAAGTCGCCCGGGGAGCGGCCCGGGCTCAGCACCTGGGGGAGGCCGTGGTCGACCGGGTCGTCGCACTGGTGGCCAGCGCGATGGCCTCGCCGCTGGTGCGCTCGTTGGCGGCCGGTCGCCACTGGAAGGAACTGCCGCTCGCCGCTCCGATCGGCTCGGTTGGCCAGGGCGCCGACCACGCGGTCCTCGAGGGCTTCGCCGACCTGGTGGGCGAGTCCGAGGAGGGGCTCACCGTGGTCGACTTCAAGACGGCTGCCGGCCAGGCGCCCGCCCTCCAATACCTCGAGCAAGTGGCCGCCTACGCCTATGCGCTTCGGCAGGCCACCGGGCGCCCGGTGGTCCGGGTCGCCGTCTGCTACCTCCACGAGGACGGCACGGACGAGGAGCGACTCGAGGGCGCCGCCCTCGAGTCGGCGATCGA
The DNA here is from genome assembly GCA_040414865.1 of Acidimicrobiales bacterium. Classification (GTDB taxonomy): domain Bacteria; phylum Actinomycetota; class Acidimicrobiia; order Acidimicrobiales; family RAAP-2; genus Palsa-461. Next base: position 1,228 of record JBEDUR010000145.1, on the reverse strand, counting down.
GACAGTGCTGGCGGCGGCCCGGCCGGCTGCCGACGAACTCCGCTCAGCCGACGCTGCTGATGCCGGGCAGCTCGCCCTCTTCGACACCCCCTGAAACCACGTCGAGCGCCGGACGCTCCGTTTTCGGCTCGTCGTCGCCCTCGACGAGCTCCGGGGCCTGGGGCATCCGGGGCGTCGCGGTCACCGGGTGCAGCTCGGCCACCTCCTTGGCGTCGTGGCCGACCACGGCGAGATCGGGAAACCGCCTCGCCGTCACCAACACCCGTGACTCCAGCGAGCCGACGGCCTCGTTGAACGCGTCGACCGTGCTCGTGAGGCTCCGGTGCATCTTGGTGAAGTGCCCGCCGAGCACCCGGAGCCGGTCGTAGAGGTCGGTGCCGAGGTCTTTCACCAGGCGGGCGTTCTCGGCCATCGCCTCGTCCCTCCATCCCTGAGCGAAGGTCCGCAGCAACGCGATGAGGGTGGTCGGGGTGGTGATCAGGACGCGGCTGGCGATGGCGTGCTCGATCAGCTCGCCGTCGTGCTCGAAGGCCGCGTCGAGCAGCGGGTCGCCCGGGACGAAGGCGACCACGAAGTCCGGCGAAGGGTCGAACTGGCGCCAGTACTCCCGCTTGGCCAGGTGGTCGATGTGGTTCCGAAGCTGGCGGGCGTGGGCGACCAGATGGTTCTGGCGGGCCGGCTCGTCCTTGGCCTCGGTGGCTCGGAGGAACGCGTCGAGCGGGACCTTGGCGTCCACCACCACGTGCGCGCCACCGGGGAGGTGCACCACCAGGTCGGGCCGGAGCCGGCCGTCCGGGGTGGTCGTGGTCACCTGCTCGTCGAAGTCGCAATGCGCGACCATCCCGGCCATCTCGACCACCCGGCGCAGCTGCATCTCGCCCCAGCGACCCCGGGTCTGCGGGGCGCGCAGCGCGGTGACCAGGTTCTGAGTCTCCTTCTTCAGCTGGTCCTGGGAGAAGGCCAGCTGCTTGACCTGCTCGGTGAGGCCGCTGTAGGCGCCCTTGCGCTCCAGCTCCATCTGGCGAAGGCCCGACTCGTACCGGCCGAGGAGCTCACGGAGTGGGGCCAGCAGTTGAGAGATGGCCTCTTGACGCTGACCGAGCTCGCCGCGCGCCGACTCCTGGGCCTCGCGCAGTTTGCTGTCGGCCAAACTCAGAAACTGCTCGGTGTTGGACCGCAGGGCCTCCGAGGACAGCTTGGCGAAGGTCCCCACCAGGCGGTCACGATC
>JBEDUR010000144.1:0-12745 GCA_040414865.1 Acidimicrobiales bacterium | reverse complement strand
ACCACCCTTACTTGTCTTCGGTTCAGCGGAGTGACAGCTCGCGACGGTAGACGCGCGCCGGACCCAGCGCGGCCAGACGCTCGGCCACCGCACCGAACGCCGCCGAGGCCTCCGAGTCGGGATCGGTGACAGTGATCGGCCGGCCCTCGTCCCCGCCCTCGCGCAGCGCTGGGACCAGAGGGACCTGGCCGAGGAGCGGCACCCCGAGGTCCCGGGCGAGCTGAGCGCCGCCACCCTGCCCGAACAGGTCGTAGCGGGTCCCGTCGTCGCCGGTGAACCAGCTCATGTTCTCCACCACCCCCCGCACGGCCAGCTTCAACTTCCGGGCGGCGAAGGCCGCCCGCTGGGCCACCCGTTGGGCCGCGGGCTGGGGAGTCGTCACGACGACCACTTCGGCCCGGGGCATGACCTGGGCGAGAGACAAGGTGACGTCGCCGGTGCCCGGTGGCGTGTCGACGATGAGGAAGTCGGGCTCGCCCCAGTAGCAGTCGCCGACAAACTGCTCGATCGCCTTGTGCAACATCGGGCCCCGCCAGATGACGGGTTGGTCTTCAGGCACGAAGTAGCCCATCGACAGGCAGCGGACCCCGTGCACGCTCGTCGGCACCACCAGGTCGCCCAAGACCACCGGGTCCACGTCGCCGCCGAGCATCGTGGGCACCGAGAAGCCGTAGACGTCGGCGTCGAGGAGCGCCACGGTGTTCCCGGCCCGCGTCAAGGCGATCGCCAGGTTGACGGCGACCGACGACTTGCCGACCCCACCTTTGCCCGAGGAGACCCCGATCACCCGGGAGCTCGAGCCGGGACTGAGAAAGGCCGGGCTTGGCGGGCCGTGTCCGTGCCCGTCATCGGGCTCCGGCCCTTCCCCCTCCATGCGCCCGCGCAGCACCGCGCGCAGCGCGGCCGACTCGGCATCGTCCATCACCTCGGTGGCGATGTCCACCTCGCGGACCCCAGCGCCTTCGAGCGCCGCCCGCTCGAGCGCGGCCAGTAGGTCCTCACGCCGTGGCCATCTGGGCGAGGGCAGCGCGAGCTCGACATCGACTCGGTGACGCCGGGAACGAACCGAGCGGAGCATCCCGATCTCGGCCAGGGACAGCCCCAGCGTCGGCTCGACCACGGCCCCCAAGGACGCCTCCAGCCCTGCCACCTCCGGTGCCATCGACCTGCCTTTCCCGACCCGCTAAGGGCCAGCTCGGGGAGAGGGCAGAGGTGCTGGCCACGGTTGTCGCCAGCGGCCATCGCCCGTCTTCCCAGGTAGACTACCGATCGTGCGTTCGGATCCAAACCGGGCGCCGATGCCTCCGGCACCAGGCGCTGGCGACATCGACGATGGCGAGCAGCACGCCGCCGACGCCCGGTTCGCCTCCGTGGTTGCCGCTGTCGCCGACGCCTTCGGTGACCCGACGCGCCGAGACATCTTCCTCTTCGTCCGCTCCCATCCGGGCGCCAGCACCGCCGAGGTGGCCTCGACGTTCTCGTTGCACCCGAACGTGGCCCGGCACCACCTCAACCGGCTGGTGGCTGGGGGGTACCTCCGCGTCTCCATGACCCGCGACACCCCGGCCGTCGGCCGTCCGGCCCAGCGCTTCGCCCCGGTCGACGAAGACCCGGTGGGCGACCTGCTCTCGCAGCGTGACGATCTGCTCGTCCTCCTGCTGCGCGAGGCCCTCGAGCTGCTCGGTCCCGAGAAGGCCGAAGCCATGGCGGCCAAGGTGGGCGAGGACTACGGCCGGATGCTCGCGTCCCGCATGTCCCCCGAGGTCTCACAGCGATCGGTCCGGGCGGCGATGCGAACCATTGCCGCCACGCTCACCGCCCACGGCTTTGCCGCCCACGTGGAGGACCACGGCACCAGCACCGCCGTGGTCGCCGAGCAGTGTCCCTTCGGCGACGCGGCGTCGGTCCCGCCGGTGCTCTGCGCTGTTGACCGGGGCATGGTGAAAGGGCTCTTGTCGGGACTCTGCGGCGACTCGAGGAAGGGCGCCCTGCCCATCGTGCTCTCCTCACGCGCGCGGGGCGACGACACCTGCGCCGCCACCGCCTGAGGGTGCCCCGGCACTACCTCGACCACGCCTCGAGCACGCCGCTGCGCCCCGAGGCCCGCGCCGCGCTCGAGGCCGAGCTCGACGCACCCGGCGACCCCGGTCGCGTCCACGAGGAGGGCCGGGCGGTGCGGGCCCGCATCGAGGCGGCCCGGGAGCACGTTGGGGAACTTCTGGGCGTGCGACCCCGCCAGGTGGTCTTCACCTCCGCCGGCACCGAAGCCATCAACGCCGCCGTCTTTGGGGCCGCGTTGGCGCAGCCTGGACGGCCTATGGCGCTGGCCGGGGTCGAACACTCGGCGGTGCGCGACGCCTCGGCCCGGGCCGCGCCGCTCCTCGAGCTGGCCGTCGACCGAGGCGGGCGCATCGACGTCGGCGCGGTGGCCGAGCTCCTCGGGGCGCCGGAACGCCCGGCGCTCGTCCACTGCCAGTGGGCCAACCACGAGACGGGCACGCTCCAGCCGGTCGCCAAGGTGGTGGCCGCTTGCCGGGAGGTCGGGGTGCCGGTCCATGTCGATGCCTGCGCCGCGGCCGGACACGTGCCGACCGACCTTGGCGCGCTCGATGCCGACCTGGTCTCGGTCAGCGCCCACAAAATGGGCGGCCCGCCCGGGGTGGGCGCCCTGGTCGTCGGCGCCGGTCGGCGGTTCAAGCCGTTTGTGGTTGGTGGCCAGCAGGAGCGGGCGAGGCGGGGTGGGTTCGAGAACGGGCCGGGGATCGTGGGCTTCGGCGCCGCCGCCGCCGCCCTGGCCGAGGGCGGGTGCCTCGAGCGCGAGGCCGAGCGCGCCCGGGGGCAGACGGCCGAGCTGCTCGCTGCGGCGCTCGGCGTCGACGGCGTCAGCGTCTTGGGCGAGCTGCGGCCCGAGGGTCGCCTTCCTCACCTCATCTGTCTCTCGGTCGACGGCGTTGAGGCCGAGGGGGTCCTCATCGGCCTGGATCGCGCGGGGGTCGCCGCCCACTCGGGCTCGGCATGCTCATCCGAGACCCTCGAGCCGTCGCCGGTGCTGGCAGCCATGGGGGTCGAGGCCGAGCGCTCGCTCAGGCTCTCGGTGGGCTGGTCGACGACCGACGACGACGTCGCCGCGTTCGCCGCCGCGTTCGACCCAGTGGTCGCCGGCCTGCGCGCGCTGCGGGCCTGAACGTCACCTCGGGGGTAGGTCCGAGCTCCCCGCCCTATCCTGCGAGCGCCGGCCCACGACGAGGAGCCGATATGGCGGCAATGCCTTCTGATTACGACAACGATCCGGGACGTTGGCGCTCGTGGGCGGCCCCAACCGACGTCCACGAGATGATTGCCCCCGAGCTCAGGAGCCCCACCCTCGACGTCGGCTGCGGCGAGGGGAGGCTGGCTTCGGTGCTCCGCCCCGGTGTCGGTTGGGTGGGTGTCGACGTCTCGGCTTCCCAGCTCGAGGCCAATCCCCACAAACCGCTCGTGCGGGCCGACATGGGGGCGCTGCCCTTCAGAGACGGGGCGTTCGCCTGCGTCACCCACCTGTGGTGCCTCTATCACCTCGACGACCCGACCGTGGCCATCGCTGAGGCCCGGCGGGTGCTGCGCGAGGGCGGCCGCTACTACGCCTGCACCGCGGCGCGCGACAGCGACCCCGAGCTCCTCCCCGAGGGCTACCCGCGCTCGACCTTCGACGCCGAAGAGGCCCAGGCGATCGTGGCCGAGGTGTTCGGCCCGGTTGAAGGAGATCGCTGGGACGCCAAGTTCTTTCCGATGGAGAGCCGGGAGGAGATCCGGGCCTTCTGTCGACACAACTTCATCCCGGCCGAGCGGGCCGAGTCGGCCGAGGTGCCGCTGTGGCTGACCAAGCGCGGGGTGGTCGTCCGGGCGACCAAGTGATCCCGGCTCGGCGCTCGCCGCCCGCTATCGGTTCTCGACCCCGCCCGGGAGAGGCTGGCCCGCCTCGGTGAAGGCCTGGGCGATGAGCGGGACGGCCGTGCTCACCCGGTCCTTCGGCGGGTGCTCGGCCAGGAAGGCTCGGTACTGGCTGACCGCGCCGAAGGCGTCGTGGTCCTGTTCGAGGTCGATCGTGCCCAGGAACAGGTGCGCGGCGTAGTCGTCGCGCTCGGCGGCGAGGGACCGCTCGATGAGGGATCGGCCCTGGCGCTCCTGAGCGACGTCGCCGGCCGAAAAGCCGGCCTCCCACTCGAGGTAGCCGGTCTCGGCCAGGGCCTGGGGCTGGTTGGGGTCGGCCCGCAGGACGTCGTGGTAGAGGGCGAGAGCTTGGGTGAGCGAGGCGCTGGTGCCCTCGTCGACCAAGGTGGCCGCCTCGTTGAGCTCTGCGGGGATGCTCCCCGGGGTGCTCCCGGTCGCCGGCTGACCGGGGAGGCGAGGCGTGGTGAGGTGCACGACGAGCAGCGTCGCTCCGGCGCTGAGGGCCACGAGGGCGACCGCCGCCCGCCAGAGCGGCCGTCGCCGACGTCGCTTTGGTGCGGCCTCCGAGGACTGGCTCTTCTCATCCGGCGGCGCAAAGTCCCGCGCCTGGCCTTCCTGCCTCGTGGTGTCCTCTGCCCGGTCGAGCTCGGCCAGTTCCTGCAGGACGGCGGCCAGCCGGCCCTCGTCCCGGCCGACGAGGGCCGCGAAGTCCTCCTCACCGATGTCGCCGGCGGCCCGCTCGGCGCGGAGGTCCTCCAGCGAACGAAGGAGGAAGTCTCGCCGGTCCTCGAGGTGCCAGCGCCGGTCGTCCCGGGGCGAGGGGTCGGCCAGCTGCACCCGACGACTCCCGCTCACGGCGAGCCCCGCAAGCGAACGAGGGCCCGCTGGCGTCGCCAGAACAGCGCACCCAAGAACCCGAGGGCGAGAACCAAGCCGGCCACCGGGAGCACCCACACCAGCGCGTCGACGCCGGTGGTCGGAGGCGCGAGCAAGATCGAGGGCCCGAAGCGATCCACGAAGGACTGTTCGATCGCCGGTGCGGTGGTTCCCGAGCGAAGCATCGACTCGATCTGGTGACGCGCCGTGATGGCGCTTGGCGCCTCGGACTGCGCAACCGAGATGTCGGTACAGCTCGGGCAGCGGATCCGGCTCTCGACCGCCGCCGCCCGCTGGGCCAGCGTCGGCGGACCGGACCGGTGGGCGCCGATCGCGAGCGCCACGGCCGCGATCACGACGAGCGCCACCACCGAGACCACGCCGCTCAGGCGCGCTTGACGACCAGCGAGCTCAGCCACGGCGGACCGCCGCCAACGTCGAGGTCAGCTGCTCGTAGCTCATGGGACCGGCGAAGGCCGCCACCACTTTGCCGGCCGAGTCGACGAAGAAGGTCATCGGTGGCGAGCCGACACCGAACTCGCTGGCGAATGCCCCCGAGTGGTCGGGCACGGCCGGCCAGCTCACCCCCCACTGCGAGAGGAACCGTCGGGCCCCGGCCGTCGAGTCGTCGATGTCGACCGAGACGAGCTTGACCGGCGCCCGCTGCTGTCTCGACGAGAAGGCGAAGTGGGCCAAGCTGGGTTCTTCGGCCGCGCACGGCGGGCACCAGCTGGCAAAGAAGTTGACCACGATCACGTCGCCCCGGTCCTCGGGGAGCGATACCAGCCGGCCGTCGAAGCTCCTGGCCACAAGCGCCGGTGCCGGGCGCCCGACGAGCGGGCTGTCGACGGAGGAGGCCTGCGCGGAGGGTCGGGTCACGGCCACCACGGCCACGGCCACGAGGACCACCGCCACCAGGCCGGCCACCCACCGCGCGGTGTGACGGCGACGGCGCGGAACCCCCGGGCCCGGCGCGGGAGGCGGCACGGAACGGGCGTCGGTCGTCACCGTCGTCCTGTCCCCACCGGCTCGGGACTCACTTCGGCCTCCTCGGCGACGACGGCCGGTTCGGGCAACGGACCCTCGTCGTCCTCGGCGACCAGCGCATCAGCCGGAGCCCCGGACGCGGGGTCGGTCGGCCGGCGGCGGCGCCCGGGGGCGAGCGCCAGGACACCACCGAGCCCGACGAGGAGCCCGCCGGCCCACAGCCAGGCGACCAGTGGCTCGACGACGACCCCGATGGCGACGGCGTGGTTGCCCAGGCCCGGGAACTCCTGGGCGCCCGTGGCCGAGCCGGTCCCGCCGAACTGGGTCACCGTCAGGTAGACGTCACCGGTCGCGCCCGAGTCGATCGCCGGAGTCCCGACGGCCTGGGAGTTGGACCCGGCGAACTGGGTGACCGCCGGCCGGAACACTCCGCCCCCGTCCACCTTGATCAAGGCCTCGGTCGCAACCTTCGCCGGGGTCCGAACGGTTCGCAGCCCCTCGAAGACGAAGGTGTGGCCGGCGAAGGTCGCCGGCCGGCCCTGGTGGAGCGCGAGCTGGCCCCGGTTGGCGAACGAGGTGGCCGCCGTGATCCCCACCGCGATCACCACCACCCCGATGTGGACCACCATGCCCCCGTTGGTCCGTCCGAGGATCCCCCGCACCACCCCGCGGCCGTGGTGGACGCTGGCCACGACGGCGAGGACGATCGAGCGGAGGGCCGAAACGGCGGCGAAGGTGCCGAGCCCGAACGCGACCAGCGGGACGAGCCCGCGCACCCCGGCGGCCACGCAGACGACGATGGTGAGCACCCCCGCCCAGGCCGGGACAGCCAGCCGGCGCCACAGGACCGGCAGGCTCACGGTGCGCCAGGACAGGGCCGGGGCGACCGCCATGAGGACGAGGAGTGCGAGCCCGACCGGCACGGCGACGGTGTTGAAGTAGGGGGCCCCGACGCTCACCGCCTGGTTCTTGACTGCCTGATAGAGGAGAGGAAAGACGGTCCCGAGCAGGACCACGAAGGCGAACCCGACGAACAGCAGGTTGTTGAGCAAGAAGGCGCCCTCCCGGCCCAAGGGTGCGTCGATGCCACCCGGCGAGCGGATCCGGTCGCCCCGCCAGGCGATCAATCCGAAGCCCACCACCACGACCAGGAGGAAGAACCCGATGAGGATCGGACCGAGGGTGGAGTCGCTGAAGGCATGCACCGACTCGATCACCCCGGAGCGGGTGAGGAAGGTCCCGAGGATGGTGAGCGAGAAGGTGGCCACCGAGAGCGAGAGGTTCCACACCCGCAGCAGCCCCCGACGCTCCTGGACCAGCACCGAGTGCAGGTACGCGGTGCCGCACAGCCACGGCAAGAGAGCGGCGTTCTCGACGGGGTCCCACGCCCAGAAGCCACCCCACCCGAGCACCTGGTAGGACCACCAGGCCCCGAGCACGATGCCGACCGAGAGGAAGGTCCAGGCGACCAGGGTGAAACGCCGGGTCTCCACTTGCCAGCGCTCCCCCACTCGGCCGGTGGCCAGCATCCCCACGGTGAAGGCGAAGGGCACGGTGAAGCCGACGAAGCCGCAGTAGAGCATGGGTGGGTGGATGGCGACGAGCGGGTTGTCCTGGAGCAGCGAGTTGGGACCGGCGCCCTGAGCCGGTGCCGACCCGGCCACGTGGGCGAAGGGGTTGGCCGGCCCGGCCATCAGCCCGATGAAGAAGGCGGCGACGACGAACAGGACGAGCGTCGCCCAGGCGACCACCGGGTCGCTGGCCGAGGCGCGGAAGCGCCACAGCACCGCGCACACGAACACCGAGAGCAGGAACCCCCACAGCAGGATGGAGCCGGCAAGGGCCGACCACAGCCCGGTGATGGAGTAGAGCAGCGGCGTACCCCGGCTGTTGTTGTCGGCCACAAAGGCAATGGTGAAGTCGTGGGTGACCAGCGCGTGCTCCATGGCCGCCACCGCCAGCACCATCCCGGCCAGCAGCACCGGCGCCAGCAGCCGTCCGTCGAGGCGCGGGTCCACCTCCCGGCCGCGGTGCTGCCGAAGGAGAGAGCCGGCGATCGCCAGCGCGCCGACAACGGCAGCGGCCAGCGCGAGCCAGATCCCGACGGTGCCCAGCGCGGCGTTCATGACCGAAGACGCGGGGCGGTCAACGGACGGTGCCGTTGGGCGCCTTCACCCGGCCTGGGTGTTGCGCGATGTAGTCGGCCGAGTGTTTCACCATGATCTCGTTCGAGACGAACACCGTCGATCCGGTGCCGACGAAGTGCCCCACCACGACCACCGGGATGTTCGGCTGGAACAGCTGGGGCGGTGACCCAGTGTTCTCGACCGAGACCTGCTCGCCCCCCTCGGCCACACGGAAATCGGCGCCTGTCGCGCTGCGCCTGATGCTGCCGGGGACGACCACCCCTTCCAGCCGGAAGGTGGTGGTGCCGAGGCTCGCCCGGTGGGCGAGCGCCTGGTCGACGGTGTCGAAGTAATCAAGCGAGCTCCCGAGCCCGGCAACCAGCAGGTACACCAGCGCCCCGAGGAGCACCGCGGCCACCAGCCAGAGCCGCCGCCTGGCCCGGCGCCTCGTGGGCGGACCGGTCGGAGCCCCCTCGTGCTCGCTCACGACGGTGGCGCTCACGGCTCGGCCCGCTCCGGCCCAGCCGTGCTCTGGTCGGGCTCGCTGTTCCGCGAGATCTCGGCGCGGCGCTCGAGCGCCCGCCGGCGCAAGACGAGGCCGAGGCCGTAGGCGAAGAGAACCGAGAGACCGACCGCATAGCCGGCGTCGACGTAGCTCATGTCCCCACCTGGCTCGGCGGGCGCGCCGAGCCGACGTCGGAGGACGTCGGCTCGGCTTCCGACCAGCGTTCCTCCAAGGAGATCTCGAGATGCGCCGCGTCGGTCCGGTCGGCGAGGACCTCGATGCGGTAGCGGACGGCCACCATCCACACGAACACCAAGGTGAGCGCGACGAAGCCGAGGAGCAGCGTCCAGGCCATCGAGCCGTGGATCGTGGGCGAGAGGTTGGCGTTGAGCACGGTCGCCCCCTGGTGCAGCGTCTGCCACCAGATCACCGAGAAGTGGACGATCGGCACGTCGACGAACGCGACGAGGGCCGCCACCGCACACCGCCGCGCCCGCACTTCGGGCTCAGCCGGCACCCGGCGCAACGCCAGGTAGCCGAGGAACAACACGAGGAGGAGCGCCGTCGAGGTCAACCGGGCGTCCCAGGTCCACCACACGCCCCAGGTGGGTCGGCCCCACAGCATGCCGGTGGCCAGCGTCAGGGCGTTGAAGACCACCCCGACCTCGACCGAGGCCGCGGCCACCCGGTCCCAGAACAACGAGCGGGTCCGGCGCCACAGGTACAGGAGGCTGGACAGGGCGGCCAGGCCGAACGCGAGGTAGAGGGCCACCCAGGCAATGGGCGGGTGCAGGTAGACCAGGCGGACCAGGTTGCCCTGGGTCCGGTCCGGTGGGGTGACCCACAGCCCCAGCCAGACGGTGGCCGCGGTGCCCACCGCGCCAAGAATCCCGGCCCACCGGGCCCACCACGGCAACGGCCGGGCCGAGGTCTTGGGACGGACGCTCACCCCGCCTCCAGCAGGGGTCCGTAGAGGACGATCCCCACGACCACGTAGGCGGCGGCGAACGGGCCGAGCACCCGCAACCAGGACACCCCGTCGGACAGCGGCCCGCTCAGGGCGCCGGCCCAGGCCCGGGACGCCGCCAGGAGCACCGGGGCGAGCACCGGCAGGACGAGGAGCGGCAGAAGGGTCTCGCGCACCCGCAGGCCAGCCGAGAGCGCTCCGTACAGGGTGCCGGCCGCGGCCAAGCCGATCGTGGCAAGCACCGACGCCACCACCGCCAGCCAGACCGTGTGCACGTGTACGCCGAAGAGGAGCGACATCGCCACCCAGAGCACCACCTGGAGCACCGCCAACTCGGCCGCGACCGCCGCCGCCTTGCCGAGGAACACCCCAGCCGGGTCGATGCCCGAGGCCCGCAGCCCGTCGCGGGTCCCCTCCCCGGACTCGATGGCGAAGCTGCGCTGGGTGGCGAGCACCGTCGAGAACAGCACCGCCAACCAGAACAGCCCGGGCGCGGCCGACGCCAGCGTCGAGCGCACCGGACCCAGGGCGAACGCGTAGAGCACGAGGAAGAGGACGGCGACGGGCAGCACCTGCCACAGCGCGACGCGGGACCGGAGCTCGATGCGCAGGTCCTTCCCCGCCACCAACAGGGCGTCACGCCACATGGCTGTCCCCTTCGACGGTGGTCAGCCGAGGCCCGCGGGCGCCCGGGCGGAGCTCAGTGACCCGACCCCCGGCCATATCGGCCTGGCGGTCGGACATGGCGAGGGCGGCCTCGGGCTCGTGCGAGGTGAAGACGACGGCCGCCCCTTGGGCGGTGGCCTCGGTGATCAGGTCGGCCACCAGGTCCCGAGCCCCGGTGTCCAGGCTGGCATGGGGCTCGTCGAGCAACCAGAGCTCCGGAGCCCGCCCCACCAGAGTGGCCAGGGCCACCCGGCGCCGCTGGCCGGCCGAAAGCGCCCCGGCCCGGGTCGACGCCAGCCGGCCACCGATGCCCACCCGAGCCAGAGACCGTTCGACTCGCTCGGTGCCGAGCCCGGCGGCACGCAGCGCGAACGAGACGTTCTCCCGGGCGGTCAGCTCGTCGTAGAGGCTCGGGGCGTGACCGAGGAGGCCGACCCGGCGGCGCACCGCCGGCGCGTCCTGGCGTAGGTCCACCCCGAGGACGACCGCCTCGCCCGAACGGACCGGTGTCAGCCCAGCCAGGACCCGAAGCAGCGTGGTCTTCCCGGCACCGTTGGCGCCGACCACCGAGACGACCTCGCCCGGAAGCACGGCAAGGTCGGCTCCGGAGAGGGCGGGGAAGCGACCGATGAGCGCCACCGCGCCCCGGAGACGTACGACGGGGTCCATGGGGATTGGCGCTAATGCTACGAGGCGGCCCCCTGTCGGGGCCAAGCGAGCTCGGTCCTCAGCTGGTCGCCAGCCGCCCGAGCCCGATGTGCCGCAAGATCATCTGCATCTGAGCCGCCAGCCAGCCCAGATGACCGCTCAGGAGCACGACACCGAAGACGATCACGAGGCCACTGGCCACCATCACCACGGGCCGGGCAGCCCGGCCGGCCCTCGTGTAGCGCGAGGTCAGGTGGCCGAAGGCGAGGCCCACGCCCAAGAAGGGCACCCCGAGCCCGAGTGCGTAGGCGAAGAGCAGCACCACCCCGCCAGCCAGGGTGGCCCGGGAGGCAGCGAGGGCGGTGACCGCCCCCAGGACCGGCCCGAGGCACGGGGTCCAGGCGAAGCCGAAGGCCGCGCCCATGACCGGCGCCCCGAAGGACCCGAAGGCTCGCGGGGTGACGCCGAACCGGCGCTCCCCGAGCACCGCCGCGCCGACGGAGCGGGCCCGGGGACCCATCCGGACCCAGGCTCGCTCCGGAACCGCGCCCAGCGCGAGGACCGCGCCAAGCAGGATCACGACCGCCCCGGCAGCGGTGGTCAGCTCGGTCCGGTGGCTGCCCAGCACGTGGCCGAGACCCGACGCCGCTGCGCCGAGGGCCACAAACACCACCGTGAAGCCGGCCACGAAGGCGCTGAGGTTCAGCCCCAGCCGGCGCAGCGGGACGGGCCGCCCGGTCGGCCCGAGCTCGGTCGCCGAGAGCCCCGAGACCATCGACACGTACCCGGGCACGAGCGGCAGGACGCACGGCGAAACGAACGAGAGCACCCCGGCGCCGAAGGCCACCATCACGCCGAACGGGCTCGCCGTGACGAGGGCCGTCATCTCGCCTTGGTGAGCGGGCTCACCGCAACTGGCCGCCCACCAGTGCCAGGTCGGCTTCCACCATCATGGTGACGAGCGAGGGGAAGTCCACCTCCCGATTCCAGCCCAGCTCGGCGATCGCTCGCTTCGGGTCCCCGACCAGCAGATCCACGTCGGCCGGACGCTTGAACCGGTCGTCCACGACGACGTAGTCCTCCCAGTTCAGGCCGGCCACGGCGAAGGCCAGCTCGCAGAACTCCCTGACCGAGTGGGTCTCGGCGGAGGCGACCACGTAGTCGCTCGGCGTGTCCTGCCGAAGCATGAGCCACATGGCACGCACGTAGTCGCCGGCGTAGCCCCAGTCACGTTGGGCGTCAAGGTTCCCCATGCGCAGCTCGGTGTCCAGCCCGTGCTTGATCCGGGCCACCCCGTAGGAGATCTTGCGCGGGGCAAACTCGATCCCGCGGCGCGGCGACTCGTGGTTGAACAGGATCCCCGAGGTCGCGTGCAGCCCGTAGCTCTCGCGGTAGTTCACCGTGATCCAGTGGCCGTAGACCTTGGCCACCCCATACGGGCTACGCGGGTAGAAGGGGGTCGACTCCCGCTGGGGAACCTCGACCACCTTGCCGAACATTTCCGAAGAGCTGGCCTGGTAGAAGCGGATTTCGGGGTCGACGAGCCGGATGGCGTCAAGCAGGCGGGTGACACCCATGGCCGTGGTCTCGCCGGTGAGCACGGGCTGGCCGAAGCTGGTCTGGACGAAGGACTGGGCGGCCAGGTTGTAGACCTCGGTCGGCCGGTGGTCGCGCAGGATGTTGATGAGCGAGACCTCGTCGAGGAGGTCGCCGGGCACGAGCTCGATCTGGTCCTGGATGTGCGCGATGCGCTCGAAGTTGACGGTGCTCGAGCGCCGGACCATGCCGATGACCGTGTAGCCCTTGGAGAGCAGCAATTCGGCCAGGTACGACCCGTCTTGGCCGGTGATGCCCGTAATGAGTGCACGGTTCGCCATCGGGGGAAGGCTACCCGACCAACGCAAGCGGCCTTTTGCAGGGATTTCCCGCGGGCACCCCTACAGTGCGCACGATGCCGACGGCCTGCATGATCTCGTTCCGGTTGGGCGGAGGCGACGGCGTCTCGGTCGAAGCGGCGAAATGGACACGGGCGCTACGGAC
>JBEDUR010000143.1:0-3315 GCA_040414865.1 Acidimicrobiales bacterium | reverse complement strand
CGCTACGTCGCCGCCTACGAGCGGGTCACCGGGCGCCGGCTGGCCGATTGGTACCCTCCGGCGTGAGTGGCCCGTACCGAGGCCGAGCCTGAGATGCGGTTCGCCGCCCACGTCGAGGTGCGCTTCCGGCCAGGCATCGCCGACCCCGAGAGCGCGACCATCGAGCGGGCTCTGCCGGCCCTCGGCTTCGACGACGTCTCGTCCATGGCCATCGGCCGGTCGTTCCGGTTCGAGGTCGAAGCGCCGAGCGCGCGCCAGGCCAAGGAGCGGGCCGAGGCCCTGGCCAGCCGGCTGCTGGCCAACCCGGTGATGGAGGACGCGGTGGTCTCGGTGGCCAAGGCGGTGCCGGCCCGATGACCGTCCGGGTCGGCGTCGTGGTCTTCCCGGGCACCAACTGCGAGCACGACGTCGCCCTGGCCCTGCGGGAGGTCGGGGCCGACCCGGTCCTCCTCTGGCACGGGCACGGCGACCTGGGGGGCCTCGACGCGGTGGTCCTCCCGGGCGGATTCGCCCACGGCGACTATCTGCGCCCCGGTGCCATCGCCCGGTTCTCGCCGGTGATCGGCGCGCTGGCCGCGTTCGCGGCCGACGGCGGGCCGGTGGTCGGCATCTGCAACGGGTTCCAAGTCCTGACCGAGGCCGGCCTGCTTCCCGGCGCGCTGCAGAAGAACCAGGGCCTGCGGTTCATGTGCGTGCCGACCGTGGTCACCGTGGCTTCCAGCCGCTCGGTTCTGACCGCCGGTCTCGAGGTCGGCACCGAGCTCGTCCTCCCGCTCAACAACTTCGACGGCAGCTATGTCTGTGCGCCCGAGACCCTGGCCGAGTTGCAAGCCGAGGACCGGGTCGTGCTCCGTTACCGCAACAACCCCAACGGCTCGGTGGACGACATCGCCGGCATCTGCAACGAGGGCCGCAACGTGGTCGGCCTCATGCCCCACCCGGAGCGGGCCAGCTCCGAACTGCTGGGGTCGGCCGACGGCCTTCCCCTGTTGCGTTCACTGGTCTCGGCGAGGGTCGGCGGGTAGCCCGGGGCTCTAGCCCCGGGTCCGCGCGACGCCGGCCTTCTGGAGCACCGACGCCGAGACTCCGGCGGTCCGCCAGGTCGCGTAGCTGATGCCCTTGCGTTCGCCGTAGGCCCTCGCCACGCGGACGAACTGCTTCTCGAGCTCGTCGAGATCTCCGTTCTCAGCGCTCCGCCCAAGCTCCTCGTTCAGGTCCTTCTGCTGCTGGATGAGGTGGAGCTTCGTCAGCGGATCGGCGGTGGCCAGTTCGGTCTCGATGCTGCCCAGCCGCTTGGTGATCGACGCCGGCGTGCGACGGCGTCCTCGCCTCGGGCGGGACGACTCGATGGCTTCGAGGTAACGCCGGACGGCCAGGCCCTCCTCGCGCCCTTTCGCCAGGGCTGCCTTGTGTTGTGGCGTCATCTTCGTCTTCGATCTCGGCATGACGCTCATCCTCGCGGATTCGGCGACGCAATTCAAAAGCTATTTCGATGATTACCTGGGGTCAGATGACGGTCGAACATCGAGCTGTAGAGGAACCTGCCCTCGGCGGATCTCGCCGCGGTTCTGCGTGTTCTTTGGTCTTCGCCTGCGAAATCAGCGGGCGAACGGCCGCGGCGGGCGGTAGTTAGCCGGCGAATTATCGGCCAGTATCAGTCGTTGGTGTCAACCCAGGCTTTGCCCTGAGAAGGGCCCCTGTACTTTGGGGCGCGCAACCACTGCAGTGGCGGAACACAACGGTCGTGTCGAGGTGGGCGTTTGCGTCCTAACCACGGGAATGTTCGCGCCAGGCAAGCCAAAGGGGCGAGCGCCACGACCCACAAGTCACTGCTCGCTCGGCGAGTACGATCGTTGGTGGCGCGACCCGACGCCCAGCACCGTCCGAAGCCCCAGCCGGGACGGCGGCGAAGGGGGGAGTACCCCCGGGTCAGAGGTGGTGAGCGAGCCTGCCGGGCACGGTGTGGCTGGGGCACATCGGAGCCGGCCGGAAGGTTGCTCATGCCGAAGGACAAGGACTTCAAGGCGCTAGTCCGGGCGCGGATGGCGGCGACCGGTGAGCGCTTCACCCAGGCCCGCGCGGTTCTCGATCGGCGGGGCCGTCGCGTCCCTGAGTACTGGCGGTGGCTGTTCGAGCTGGGCGATCGCGACGCCAACGACGCCGCCTACCGCCGGCTGCGGGCACTCCCACCCGAGGTGCTGCGACCCTTGGCCGTGTCAGGGACGTCCGACCCGAACTGGCGTGTCCGGCGAGGCTGCTGCCGACTGCTCGACGATCTGGAGGTCACCGCCGAGTCTCTTTCGGCCCTCGAGACGTGTATGGAGGACCCCGAGCCACGCGTGCGCCGGGCGGCAGTGCACAGCCTCACCTGCGAACGCTGCAAGCCGGACGGTTGTGTCCTCCCGGTGCGGGAGATCTTCGAGCGGGCATTGAGGGACCCGAGCCGAGGAGTGCGCCAGATGGTGGTCGGTCCCCTCTCCTACGGCCGCGAGGAGGCGTGGCGCCTGGACTTGCTCGGCCAGGTGGTCGCCACCGACCCCAGCCCAACGCTGCGGTCGCAGGCTCGAGCCGCACTGGAGCACTTCGACGCTCGCCGGCGAAGCAATGCCGAGCGGGCACGGCTCCCGGCCGAGCTCAGGAGCAAGACCGAGCGACATGCGGGCAAGTGGGTGGCCATCAGCGGGGGCCGCATCATCGATGCCGGCGGGCACTCCGGGGCGATGGCGCGCACAGCCCACAAACACGGTCACCCAGACGTCGAGATCTACTGGGTGGCGGCCTCGTAGCCGGTCCTCGACGGGGGTCCCGGTAAGGTGGCCTTGTGGCCAGGGTGCAGGGCGAACTCGAGCCCTTGCACCGATCATTGGGGTTGAGCGACGAGGAGCTGGCCCGGATCATCGAGATCCTTGGCCGCGAGCCCAACCACCTCGAGCTGACCATGTACGCGGTCATGTGGAGCGAGCACTGCTCCTACAAGTCCTCCCGCGTCCACCTCGGGCGGCTGCCCACCGAGGGGCCGGGCGTGCTGGTCGGACCGGGCGAGAACGCCGGCGTCGTCGATGCCGGGGACGGCATCGCCGTGGCCATCCGGATCGAGAGCCACAACCACCCCTCGGCCATCGAGCCACACCAGGGAGCGGCCACCGGGGTCGGCGGGATCCTCCGGGACATCTTCACCATGGGCGCCCGTCCCCTCGCCCTCATGGACCCGCTGTTCTTCGGCCCCCTCGACGAGGCTCGCCAGCAGTGGCTGGTCGAAGGGGTGGTCGGGGGCATCGCCGCCTACGGCAACGCGGTGGGGGTGCCCACCGTCGG
>JBEDUR010000142.1:0-81730 GCA_040414865.1 Acidimicrobiales bacterium | reverse complement strand
GCGAGCTGGCGGACCAACTCTCGGCCCATGCCGGTCCCCCCGCCGGTCACGACTGCGATGCGCCCTTCGAACCGCTCCATTGGGGGCCTCCGTTCTCGAACCCTGCCTGCACCCTACGCGAGCGCCCGGGCGGGCGCCGGGCGATGTCCGCGGTCCGCAGCAAGGTGCGCAGCAAGGCCTTCGGGCAACCATGCATCGTGGCCCCCGATCAGACCGTGACAACGGTGTCGCCGCGATCGGCTCCCCTCCGCCGAACAGAGGTCGTTGCGCTGGAGCCCTGGGGCGGCGCCGCTGCCAGCGGCACCCCTGAGGGCTTCGACGCGAGATCGCGCTATGTCGAGCGGTTTTGGCTGCCGGTTCTCGGCCCGACGGCGACATGGCTCGTACGACGGCTGGCCGATCTCTTGGAGGACGACACCGAAGGTGCTCGCCTCGACCTGGCGGAAACGGCCCGGAGCTTCGGACTGGAGTGGAGCGGCGGCGACCATTCGCCGCTGCGGCGAGGCCTTGGTCGCTGCGTCAACTATGGGTTGGCCCGCTGGTCGGGCCCCGAGCTCCTCGCGGTCCGGACCAGGATGCCGGTCGTATGGCGGCGCCTGCTGCTCCGGCTCCCGGAGACTCTCCAAGCCGAGCACCGCGACTGGCTAGCCGAGACGGCGGTGTCCGACCCCTCGGCCCGACGCCGGCGCCAGGCGAAGCTCGTTGCCCTGGACCTGGCCGAGCTCGGCGTCGACGACGCCGGCATCGAACGCCACCTGCTCCGCCGGGGAGTCCACCCGGCAGTCGCCTTCGAGGCCGCCCGTTGGGCCTGGTCGAACAAGGAAGAAGGCCTGACTGACTGAGCACGACCCGCTGTCCCCTCTAGGCTCGCTCCGATCGAGGAAAGGAGCCGGGCTTGGGTCGCCGCATCCGGTGGCTGGGGCTCGTGATGATCATCTGCTTCGCCCTGGTGGTCATCCAGCTCGCCAACATCCAATTCCGACGGGCCAACGCGCTCTCTCATTCGAGCGACAACCCGGTCAATCAGGTCCCGAATTACAACAACGACCGAGGGGTCATCCTCGCCGCTGACGGCACCGTCCTGGCCCAATCGGTCCGGATCGCTCCGTCGGGGGCCAAGACCTACCAGTTCCAGCGTCAGTACCCCCAGGGCGCGCTCTACTCGCAGATCCTCGGGACCAACTCGCCCTACTTCCGCGACACCGGCGTCGAGGCCTACTACGACCAGCAGCTCGGGCTGCACAGCCACCCGGCACAGACACTGAGCCAGCTGCTCAGCCCATCCCCACCGACGGTCGACAACCTGACCCTGACCATCGACCCGACCCTGCAGCAAACGGCCGAGAACGCGCTCAACGGCCTGCCGGGTCCGAACAAAGACGGGTCCATCGTCGCGATCGACCCCAGCACCGGCGCGATCCTGGCCATGTACTCGACCCCGACCTATGACCCCACCCCACTGGTCTCGACCAGCTACCAGACCCAGGCCCAGGCTCGGTCGCTCTACCAGCAGCCCGACGGGGAGGGCTTCCGTCCCCTCTACCCGCTGGCCGCCTACAGCACCCTGCTCCCCGGGTCGACCGCCAAGGTCATCACCACCGCGGCCATCTACAACCTCGATCCCTCCCTCGCCCCCTACAACTTCCCGCCCACGGCGTGCCTGAGCAACATCCCAGACACCAATCTCCAAATCTGCAACGACGCCGACACTGCCGTGCGGGCCAACGCCTGCGGCGGGACCATCGTCCAAATGCTCCCGCAGTCCTGCGACCCCGGCTACGCCCAGCTCGGCCTGTTGCTCGGCGGGGACAACCTGGCTGAGCAGGCCGCTCTCTTCGGCTTCAACCAGCGGCCCCCGATCGACCTCCCCTCGGGGTTTGTGAACCCCTCGATCTACCCGACCGCCCATGACCTGAGCCCCTCCGGGACCCCGGGGGTCCCGGGCCAGGCGTACTCGGCCTTCGGCCAGCAGAACGTGGCCGCCACCGCCTTGCAGATGGCGCTGGTCGCGGGGGCGGTCGCGAACCACGGGGCCGTCATGGCGCCGCACTTCCTGAACAAGATCACCGACGCCCAGGGCGGAGTCGTGCAGACCTATCAGCCGAGGGTCTGGAAACAGGCGATGTCGGCCGAGGCGGCCGCCCAGATCGTCCCGTTGATGCAGGCGGTCGCGACCGCACCGGGAGCCACGGCCACCGGGATCTTCCCGCCCTCGCTCGACGTCGCGGTGAAGACGGGCACCGCCCAGGTCGGTTTTCCCAACGTCAGCTCGGTGTCCGACTGGATGATCGGCTTCGCGCCGGCCAACACTCCCAAGGTGGCCATCGCCGTGGTCGTCCCCTTCCAACCGCTGAACACCTCGGGCGCGTCGGTGGCCGGACCGATCGTCCGGGCGATGCTCCAGGCGGCCGCCGGCTAACCGCCCGGGGCCGACTCGGAGCGCCGGTCCGCCGGCTGTGCCGTCCCCAGACCCTCGAGGAACCCGAGCAGCGTCCGAACCCCGAAGCCGGTCCCGCCCTTGGTCAGGTACCCCGACGCCTCGGCGGCACGGGCGGGGCCAGCGATGTCGAGGTGGGCCCACCGGACCTCGCCGACGAAGCGGGACAGGAGCATGGCCGCGGCAATCGAGCCCGCCTCGCCGGTGCGGCCAGTGTTCTTCATGTCGGCGACGTCCGAGTTGATGTGCTCGGCGTAATCCTCGGGCAGGGGCAAGGGCCACAGCGGCTCTCCGGCCACCTGGCCGGCCGCCACGAGCCGCTCGATCAGCCCGTCTTCGTTGCCGAAGATCGCGCCAACGGAGCGGCCGAGCGCGACGACCTGGGCTCCGGTCAGCGTGGCCACGTCGATGATGACGTCGGGGTCGAGCTCGGCAGCCAGTGACAGCCCGTCGGAGAGCACGAGCCGGCCCTCGGCGTCGGTGTTCAGGACCTCGATGGTCTTGCCGTTGCGGGCACGCAGCACGTCGCCCGGCTTGAGCGCGCTGGGGCCGGGCATGTTCTCGGTGACCATGCCGATGGACGTCACCCGCACCCGGGTCGACAGCTCACTCAACGCGGAGAGCGCACCCAGAACGATGGCCGCCCCGCTCATGTCGGTCTTCATCGTCGTCATGCCTTCGGGTGTCTTGAGGGACAGCCCGCCGGAGTCGAAGGTGATCCCCTTCCCCACCAGCACCGCGTGGCGCAAGGGTCGGCCGGGTTCGGTCTCTGGCTCGTAGCGGCCGATGACCACCCGTGGCGGCTCCGACGAGCCCCGGGCCACCGCCAGCAGCCCACCCAGTCGCTCGGCCTCGATGCGGGCCGCGTCCCAAACCTCGACGGTGGTGTGTGGCCGCCCGGCCAGCTGTTCGGTCGCCCGAGCGGCGAACTCACTCGGGTTGAGGTCGCTCGGCGGCGTGTTCACGAGGTCACGGGCGAAGGCGACGGCTTCTGCCTTGGCCACCCCGTGCCCGACCATCCGGCGGAGCTCGGTTGTCTGCGACTCGGTCGTGGGGACCAACACGAGGCGCTCGAGAGCCCCAGGGCCCGGCTGCGAGCGATAGCGGTCGAACCGGTAGGCGGCCAAGACGGCCCCCTCGGCCAGGGCGTCCCCGGGCGCGTCCGGCGGTGCGACGACGGTGGCCTCGCCACCGTGGCCGCTCGAGCGGACCAGCGCAGCCGCCGCCCGGCGGAAGCACTCGAGCTCGAGCCGCTTCGGCTCGCCCAGACCGGCGACGAGGACCCGACGGCCCGAGGGGACGGTGAGTCGGAAGACCTGGCCGACTTTGGCCTCGAAGCCCTCCCGCGCACACTCAGCACCGTCCAGCAGCTCGGGCACTCCCGGCTCGATTTCGGCTGCCCGGAGACCGCCCAACAGGAGCGGGACGGGGTCGTCGGCCTGCGGCATGGCGAAAAGCCCGATCGTCCCGGTCTTTGGTGCGCTGTCGAGGGCGGCCACCTCGACTCGGAGAGTCATTCCTCCCCCTCTTTGCTCCGGGCCGCCAGATGCCGGTCGCCCTCCTGCCACCGGGCCATCGTCCAGAGGAGATCGGACAGCCGGTTCAGATACGTCGTGACCAGCGATTCGGCGACCGATTCGGCGAGCGCGACGCGCTCGGCCCGCCGCACGGCGGTGCGGGCGACGTCAAGCGCGGCCGCCCGTCGGTTGGCCCCCGGGATGACGAACTCGGTCGGCATCGGCGTCCGTTCGGTGAGCTCGTCGATCCGCTGCTCGAGCGCCTCGACCATCGCCGTGGTGACCTGTGAAGTCCCCGGAACCAGCTTGTGGCGGTTGCCCTCTGCTGTGGCCACCTCGGCCATGAGGACGTAGAGGTCCCGTTCGAGGGCGACGAGGAGCTCGTCGAGCTCGGAGCCGGGTTCTGCCTCGGCCCGGGCGAGCCCCATGGCCGCCTGGGCCTCATCGACGGCGCCGTTGGTCTCGATCCGGGCCGAGTTCTTGGACACTCGCCCCCCGAAGAGCAGGCCTGTCGTGCCGTCGTCTCCCCGACGGGTATAGATCCGCACGTCCGCCGATGCTACCGGGGGGGCCCACTACCCTGGGAGGCCCATGACCGCCCCCGACGTGCCGTTCGGCCGCCTGGACCCGGCCGCGTCCAGCTATCTACAGGCGCTCGGCGAGCGCGTCGTGATCTTCGATGGCGCGGCCGGCACCAGCTTCCAGGCACTCGGGCTGGGCCCGGACGCGTTCGGCGGTCCACAGTTCGAGGGCTGCTACGAGGTGCTGTCGGTCTCCGCGCCCGAGCTGGTCGAGCAGCTCCACCGCTCGTTCCTCGACGTCGGCGTGGACGCGGTGGAGACCAATACGTTCGGCGCATTCTCGGTCGTGCTCTCCGAGTACGGGCTCGCGGCGCGGGCCGGCGAGCTCAATCGGGCAGCCGCCACTCTGGCAAAGCGAATCGCCCGGGAGTACGAGACCCCCGAGCACCCCGTCTGGGTCGCCGGGAGCATGGGTCCGGGCACGAAGTTCGCCACGTTGGGCCAGATCTCCTACGCCGAGTTGCGCGATGCCTACCAGGAGCAGGCCCTGGCCCTGCTCGAGGGCGGTGTCGACCTGCTGCTGGTCGAGACCGTCTACGACCTGCTCGGCGCCAAGGCCGCCATCAACGGAGCTCGCAAGGCCATGGCCGCCCTGGGCACCCAGGTCCCCCTCCAGGTGCAGGTCACGATCGAGCTCACCGGGAGGATGCTGCCCGGTACCGAGATCGCCGCCGCGCTGACCACCCTGGAGGCGATGCGGGTCGATGTCGTCGGCGTCAACTGCGCGACCGGGCCGGCCGAGATGGGTGAGGCGCTCCGCCACCTCTCCGGGAACGCCACCGTCCCGATCTCGTGCCAGCCGAACGCCGGGCTTCCGAGCGTGGTCGACGGGGCGATGCACTACGACCTCTCCCCAGACGACCTGGCCGAGCACCATCACCGCTTCATCACCGAGTTCGGGGTGCGCGCCGTTGGCGGGTGCTGCGGCACTACGCCCGCCCACCTGGCCGCGGTGGTGGAGCGGTGCGCCAAAGCCGTGCCCGCCCTCAGCGACCCACGACCCGAGCCGGCGGCGGCGTCGATCTACTCCGCCACCCCGTTTCGCCAGGACACGTCGTTTCTGGTCGTCGGGGAACGGGCGAACGCCAACGGGTCGAAGCAATTCCGCGAGGCCATGCTCTCGGCAGACTGGGACACCTGCGTCGCCATCGCCCGAGACCAGGTGAAGGAGGGCTCGCACCTGATCGACGTCTGCGTCGACTACACGGGCACCGACGGCGTGGCCGACATGGGCGAACTGGCCGGCCGGCTCGCCACTCAGTCGAGCGTTCCGGTCATGGTCGACACCACCGAGGGCCCGGTGGCCGAGACCGCCCTCCAATGGTTGGGAGGACGGCCGATGCTCAACTCGGTCAACCTGGAGGACGGCGACGGGCCGGGCACGAGGCTCGACACCTTTCTCCGACTGGCCCGCACCTACGGTGCCGCCGTCGTGTGCACTTGCATCGACGGCGATGGTCAGGCCCGGACGGCCGAGTGGAAGCTCCGCGCCGCCCGCGGGATCGCGGCCATCGCGACCGAGCGCTACGGCCTGTGTCCGGAGGACCTGTTCTTCGATCCGCTGGCCCTGCCCCTCTCCACCGGGATGGAGGAGAGCCGGCGCGACGGCATCGAGACCCTCGAGGGCATCCGGCTCATCAAAGCCGAGCTGCCGGGCGTCTCGACCATCGTCGGGTTGTCCAACGTCTCCTTCGGTCTCAACCCGGCGGCTCGGCAGGTGCTCAACTCCGTCTTCCTGCACGAGTGCGTGGAGGCCGGGCTCGACGCCGCCATCGTGCATGCATCGAAGATCCTTCCCCTGGCCAAGATCGACGAGCGGGCGAGGGAAGTGTGCCTCGACCTCGTCTACGACCGCCGGCGTCCGGGTTACGACCCCCTCCGGGAGCTCCTCGGCCTCTTCGAGGGAGTCTCGCTGTCCTCGGGCCCGACCGAGGAGTACCTCGACTGGCCGGTCGAGCGGCGCCTCGAGCAGCGCATCGTGGACGGCAACCGCACCGGGCTCGAATCCGATCTGGACCGTGCACTCGAGGACGGTTCCGAAGCCCTGGACATCATCAACAACGTCCTGCTGGCCGGGATGCGCACGGTCGGAGACCTCTTTGCCTCGGGGGAGATGCAGCTCCCCTTCGTCCTCTCTTCCGCCGAGACCATGAAGACCGCCGTGGCCTACCTCGAGCCGCACATGGAACGCACCGACAAAGGCGGCAAGGGAACGATCGTGCTCGCCACGGTGAAGGGGGACGTGCATGACATCGGGAAGAACCTGGTCGACATCATCTTCACCAACAACGGCTACGAAGTGGTCAACCTCGGGATCAAAGTAGGCATCGGCGAGATGCTCAGCGCCGCCGAGGAGCGGCGGGCCGACGCCATCGGCATGAGTGGGCTCCTGGTCAAGTCCACCCTGATCATGCGGGAGAACCTCGAGGAGCTGAACGACCGGAGACTGTCGCACATCCCAGTCCTTCTCGGCGGGGCCGCGCTCACCCGCACCTACGTCGAGCGCGACCTGCGCAACGTCTACCAGGGCCGCGTCTTCTACGGTCGGGACGCCTTCGAGGGCCTCCGGACGATGGACCGGCTGATGGAGATCAAGGCCGGCGACGAGGATGCCGAGTTCGGGCGGATCATCTCGGAGCGCAAGGTCCCCGCCCGCTCCGGGCTCGTGGCCAAGGCGATACCCGCTGACCGGCCGGAGCGCTCACCCGAGGTGGTCACCGACAACCGGCTCTTCCCCCCGCCGTTCATCGGCACCAGGGTGGCTAAGGGGATCCCAATCGACGACATCGCCGAGTACCTCAACCTCACCTCGTTGTTCCGGAACCAGTGGGGATTCCGACCGGACAAATCCCGCCAGGAAAGCGATGCCGAATTCAAAGAGCGCATCTCGGCCGTGCTTCGCGAGCAGCTTGGCTGGGCCAAGGAGGCCGACCTGCTCGTACCGCAGGTGGTCTGGGGCCACTTCCCGGTGAACGCCGACCGAGACGACTTGGTGATCTTCTCGGACGAGACCCGCAAAGAAGAGGTCACCAGGTTCAGCTTCCCCCGGCAGACCAAGGAGCCCTGGCTCTGCATCGCCGACTTCTTCCGGCCCGTCTCCTCAGGCGAGGCGGACTGGGCCAGCTTCCAGCTGGTCACGATGGGCCGAGCGGTCTCGGAGGAGACGGCGCGGCTGTTCGCCGCCGACGAGTATCAGCGGTACCTGTTCCTCCACGGCCTCGGGGTGGAGATGACCGAGGCCCTGGCCGAGTACTGGCATCGGCGCATCCGAGACGAGCTCGGCTTCGCGGAGGAGGACGGCCCGACCCTCACCGGGCTCTTCCGCCAGCAGTATCGGGGTGGCCGATACTCCTGGGGCTATCCGGCCTGTCCAGACCTGGCCGACAACGTCAAGGTGGTCGAGCTGCTGGACGCGGGCCGCATCGGGGTGAGCGTGACCGAGAACTTCCAGCTGGAACCGGAGCAGACCACCGACGCGATCATCTGCTCGCATCCGGCCGCCAAGTACTTCGTGGCCTAGTCCCGCCCACATCTGCGTCCAAGACCGGCCACCGGCATGAGCGCCTCGCAATCACAGCCCGCAACCCTCGCAGCTCGTGCGTCTGAAGTGCCTCTCTGCCTCGTTGGCTCCCCGCCAGGAGATGGCAAGGTGTGCCGCTCGGGCCTCACGCTGACTGGCCCGTTCAGGGGACGCCGGCCAAAGCGTTCCCTTCGATCTTGGATGCCTGCTGTGCGAAGATCTTCCCCGACCCGTTGGAACAGCGGAGGAGTCGACAACAATCACGACAAAGAAGAAGGTCGGCATACGACTGCCGAAGCAGGTCGCGAACCAGATCCAGCACGACTGGTCACTGGAGATGGAGGCCCTGGCTCCGGTGGCCGACATCGTGGAGATCCAGGCCGATACGCCAGCCGAATTCGCTGAAGGGGCGCGCGACGTGGACGCGCTCATGACTTCGTGGGGGATGCGCATCGACAAAAAGATCATCGAATGCCTCGAGAAGTGCGTGGTGATCGGGGTCTCCAGCGTCGGGGTGGACATGGTGGACATCGACGCCGCCACCGAAGCCGGCATCGTCGTGACCAATGTGCCCGACGTGTTCATCGAAGAGGTTGCCGACCACGTCATGATGCTGCTGCTCGACGTGGCCCGCATGACCCGTCAGATGACGCAGCTGGTGAGCCACAACGAGTGGTATAAGGGGCGCCCGCTCCTCAGCCAGCGGCCCCGGCTTCTCGGCCAGACCCTGGGGCTGTACGGGTTCGGCAACGTGGCACGGTGCACGGCCCGCCGGGCCAAGGCGTTCGGCCTGCACCTCCTGGCCCACGATCCCTACGTGAGCGAGCTGGAGATCACCGGCCTCGGGGTGGAGCCGGTGGGCTTCTCCGAGCTGTTGGAGCGCAGCGACATCGTGTCGATCCATGCCCCGCACAACCCGGAGACCGAGCGAGCCTTCGACTCCGACGCCCTGCGCCGCATGAAGCCCACCGCCATCCTCCTCAATACGGCCCGGGGTTCCCTCGTCGACGAACCGGCCCTCGTTGAGGCACTGCGCGAGGGTGTCATCGCCGGAGCCGGGCTCGATGTGCTGGAGCACGAGCCACCGGCTCCGGACAACCCGTTGCTCACCATGGAGAACGTCGTCGTGACCCCCCATGTGGCCTCGGCCACCACTCGCATGCGGCCCGAGACTCGTCGCCGAGCCGGGCGCGAGGTGGCCATGGTCCTGCGGGGACTGTGGCCGATGAGCTGCGTCAACCCATCGGTGCTGCCGAGAGTCAACCTCGAGCGGTGGCAGCCGTATCCGATGAACAGGGGGCCCAACAGATGAACGCAGCTCAGGCCATCGCCAAGGCACTGAAGACCGAAGGGGTCGACATCCTCTTCGCCTACCCGGTCAACCCGCTGATCGAGGCGGCCGCCGCCGAGGACATCCGCACCATCATCGTGCGCCAGGAACGCACCGGCTTGCACATGGCCGACGCCTATTCGCGCGTGACTTCGGCCGAAAAGCTCGGCGTTTTCTGCATGCAACACGGGCCAGGCTCGGAGAACGCCTTTGGCGGAGTGGCCCAGGCGTTCTCAGAATCGGTGCCGATCCTCGTGGTGCCCTCTGGGTATCCACGGCGGCTCTCTCACTACTACCCCAACTTCAACTCCACGTTGAACATGCGGCACATCACCAAGTGGGCCGAGCCGCTGACGATGGGGTCGGCCATCCCGGACGTGACCCGTCGGATCTTCTCCCAGCTGCGAAACGGCCGCCCGGGCCCAGTACTCCTCGAAGTGCCTGCCGACCTCTGGAACGACGAGGTCCCCGACGGCTGGGCCCACACCCGCGCCTTCACCGCCCGGAGCGCGCCCGATCCAGCAGTCTTGGCTGAGGCCGCGCAGGTCCTGGCCA
The DNA here is from genome assembly GCA_040414865.1 of Acidimicrobiales bacterium. GTDB lineage: Bacteria > Actinomycetota > Acidimicrobiia > Acidimicrobiales > RAAP-2 > Palsa-461. The sequence goes on along the minus strand of JBEDUR010000142.1, from coordinate 71,790 downwards.
ATGCCGAGCGACCGGTCATCTATGCCGGTCAAGGCGTCCATTGGGCCAGAGCATGGAACGAGCTGAAGGCGCTGGCGGAAACCTGGAACATCCCGGTGACCACCTCGATCGAGGGCAAGAGCGCGTTTCCGGAGACCCATCCCCTCTCGCTCGGCAGCGGTGGGCGCGCCAATCCCCGGCCCGTCAAGCGCTTCCTCGCGGATGCCGACGTGATCCTCGGAGTGGGCTGCAGCTTTGCCCTCACCGGCTACGGGGTCGGGATGCCACCGGGCAAGACGCTGATCCACGCCACCTTGGACCCCAGGGATCTCAACAAGGATGTGCCGGTTCAATACGGTCTGGTTGGGGACGCCAAGCTCACCCTGGCCGGGTTGGCCCGGGCCATGGAGGGACAGAACCGCGCGACCGCTGAGGCCCGGCACGACGTCCCGCAGCGCATCGCCGAGCTTCGGCAGTCCTGGCTGGCCGAGTGGGCGCCCCGCTTGAACAGTGATGCCACTCCCATCAGTCCCTACCGGGTGATCGCCGAGCTGAACCGGATGGTGAACAAGGAAAGGACGATCATCACCCACGATGCCGGCAGCCCGCGCGACCAAATGACACCGTTCTGGGAGTCCGTGGCGCCGCTCACCTATATCGGCTGGGGAAAGACCACCCAGCTCGGCTACGGCTTGGGCCTGGCCATGGGAGCCAAGCTGGCGAAACCAGACCACCTCTGCATCAACGTGTGGGGGGACGCCGCGATTGGTTTCACCGGAATGGACCTCGAGACCGCAGCACGCGAGCGCATTCCGATCTTGTCGGTGTTGCTCAACAACGGCGCAATGGCGATCGAGATCCCGGTGATGCCGGTCTCGCATGCCAAGTACGGCTCGACGAACATCACCGGCAACTACGCCGATATGGCCAGGTCCTTCGGCTGCTATGGCGAGCGGATCACCGAGCCCGGCGAAATTGCCGACGCCCTGAAGCGCGGAATCGAGGCCACTGAACGTGGTGAACCGGCCCTACTCGAGTTCATGACCGAGAAGGAGACCCACATCTCCAATGAGTAGTAGCGGATAGAAGATCCGCTACCGCGACTCGTTCAAATTCCGCCTTGCTTGGTTCGAGGTTTGGTCAACCGTGCCGACCACTGCGACGACCGGCCTGACTCAAGCCGAGACCACGTGCGCGTCGGCGGTCATCTCCCGGCGGAACTCCCGCTCGGCCTCCGGGGACAGCGACTCGTGTGCCTCGTCGATGTCATCGTCACTGAAGCCGGCAAGGCGGCGATAGCGGCGGGCATCGTCGGCGCTCTCACCCCGTCCGGCCCGGCTGAAGATCTTGTCCACCAGGCGCTGGAACTCGAGGGCGCGGTCGCGCCGTTCGGGATCGTTGGAAGTCAGTCGCCGGAGCCAGTCCGATCCCATCTTCACGTGAGTTACCTCGTCGGCCAGCATCCAGTCCTCGCAGAACGTGAGCACGGGGTCCCCGGCGGCCAGGCCGAACTTGCGCATGCTCGCAAAGACGTCGATGGCGAGTCCCTCGATCCCCCGGTTGACCGCGGTGAGACGCAGAGCCGGGTCCCGGTTGCAGGCCGCCTCGTAGAGGCCCCGGCCTTCACCAAACTCGCCGATTTCGGTCCCCATCCAGTCGGCGAGTTTCACCGAGATCTCGACGTGTCGAGATTCGTCCCAGCACTGCCGGGCCATGTCGAGCTTCAGGGCAAAGGGGGCCTGATCGATCCCCTCGCCGGTGTCGAAGTCCCAGCAGGTTCGCCCGGCGCCTTCCAGGGCCTGGACCTCGCCCATAAAGATCCCGTGCATCAGCCGCCGAGTCCGCTCCGGCGCGTCCTCCGATTCCGGCGAGAACCTCCCCGCCCGCTGGTAGTTGCCGTTGCCGAGCTCGCCCTCTCTCGGATCCTGGGCCCGCTCGGAGTCCCGGACCCACCGGAACCTCGCGTCCCGAGCTACCTGGTCGACGGGAAGGAACCGCTTCATCTCCAACCCCCTCTTCTTCGACCGCACTGCGCTGTCGCTCCGGCACCACCTGCCACATCGCCGGCTGACGGACTGACAAGCCCGCCAGCGTCACGATAACGCTTCCACGGTGGACCGCGTGTCCCGGCCAGGCATGTGGTGTCCTATGGGCCTCTGTGGCCCGGGCGGAGCCCGTGCTCAAGATGACGGTGATCGGTTCGCCCTGAGGATGGACCAGCGCCTCGGTTCGGCCGAATCGTCAACCGACCAGTGAGTGGGTGCTTGCGCGCACCGCGCCGTCAGGACGTGTCGGCCAGGGACCGGAGAATCTCCTCGAGGTGCGACACCACGAGAAGGTGACCTTCGCCCGGGCACTCGTGGAAGCTTGCTCCAGGTATCCGCTCGGCCATGGCCTTCCCGTGTGCGAAGGGCACGTTCTTGTCGACGTCGCCGTGCCACACGTCCACCGGCACCGAAATGTCCTCCAAGCGGAAGCCCCAGTCTCGGCCGAACAGCACGAGGTCCTGTGTTGTCGCCTGCACCGCGGAAGACTGCCGCAAGTCGGACATGAAGGCGGCGCGGACGTCGGGACGCTCCAACAGCTTCGCATCCGGCTCAGCGAATATTCTCGAGGCCCCTCTGAGTGCCGCGTCGGGCCAGCGCCGCATCACGAACTCCTGCAAGGCAAAGACCGGATAGAGAACGAACGGCGCACGGGCCGCCACCAGCGTGGTTCCCTTGTTGAACCCCTCCATCGCTTCCCTGAACTCCGGCTCGGCCAATGGCCCCATACCGCTCACGATGCCGGCCGCGCTGACACGATCGGAGAGAAGCCTCGCGCACACCGCAGCGTGCGGTCCGCCGCCAGACACCCCGGCGACCGCGAACTTCTCGATCTTCAAATGATCGGCGAGAACGGCCACGTCGGACGCCCAGTCCACCAACGTCCGTCCCTTGTGAAAACTGCTGTGGCCGTAGCCGGGCCGGTCCGGTGCGATCAAACGGACACCCGACGCCGTGATGGCCTTCTCATCGAATGACACCTGCAATCTCGTGCCGGGCGTACCGTGGAAAATGAAGACGGGATCGCCTCGCGCTTTTCCGCTCTCGAGCCAAGCCAGTTCGCGGCCGTCGGGCAGGTTCATTACCCGTGTGTCATTCACACCCCGACCGTAGTCGCCGAACTTGACGGCCAGACACACCGGCAGCCAGCGAGCGGGTGCAGGCGGCCTTACATGCGTTCGGCAAACTCGTTTTCAGTATCGGCCAGTGCCCTGCCTAGACCTGGTCAAGCCTCAAACGGCAGCTTGGGCGCCGAGGCTCAGCTCGCGCCCGCCGTCGGGGCGGAGCTCGAGACCTTCTCCAAATTCCTGGCCCTCCCTGAAGCGGCATCGGCGGCCGCGCGGGCGTGGTAGGAGGAGCGCGTGAGCGGAGACGCTTCCACGTGATCGAGTCCGAGCGAGAGCCCGACGTCGCGCAGCCGGTTGAACTCCTCGGGGGTCCACCAGCGCGCCATCGGCAAGTGCGCCCGACTGGGACGCAGGTACTGGCCGATGGTGGCGATCCTTACTCCCACCGCAGCCAGATCGCCCAGGGTGGAGACGACCTCGGCCTCGGTCTCGCCCAGGCCCACCATGAGGCCCGACTTCACCACCAGCCCGGCGTCGGCCGCTCGGGCCAGGACGCCGAGGCTCCGGGCGTAGCCAGCCGAGGGGCGGACCGCGCGCTGCAGGCGCGCCACCGTCTCGACGTTGTGGTTGAACACGTCCGGCCGCGCCGCGAGGATCAGCTCGAGAGCTGCCCGGTCCCCCTTGCAGTCCGAGACAAGGGTCTCGACGGCTGTCCCCGGCCGACAGCGCCGGATGGCCTCTACCGTGGCCGCGATGGCGCCGGCGCCGCCGTCGGGAAGGTCGTCCCGGGCGACACAGGTGATCACGGCGTGGGCCAGCCCGAGCCGAGCTACCGCTTCGGCCACCCGGTCAGGCTCGTTGGGGTCGAGCGGGAAGGGGTGGCGGGTGTCCACCTTGCAGAATCCGCACGCCCGGGTGCAGCGCGATCCGTTGACCATGAAGGTCGCCGTCCCCTCGGCCCAGCACTCGTAGATGTTCGGGCAGCCCGCCTCCTGACACACGGTGGCCAAGGAGAGGGCGCCAACCGTCTTGGCCACTTCTCGGTAGTCGGCGCCCATATGGGCCGGGACCCGAAGCCAGGCCGGCTTTCGCTCCGAGATCGGCACCGCGCCCGAGGGATCCACCCCGGCTTGGCGCAAGCGACGCAGGGAATTGGGCTCGGGAGTCGGATTGAGCACGAGCGGCAGGACGGTGGGCCGGCGTTCAGTCACCCCCCGATCGTCCACGCCCCCGTCTCCCCATTCCGCTGCCGCCCGGGCCACCACGGCCTGGGTGATCTCAGCCATCGGGACGGTGACACTGGCGGCGGCGAGTGAGGTCACCGGGAGGTCGCTGATGCCGCACGGCACGATCTGGTCGAACATCCCGAGGTCGCAGGCGACGTTGAGCGCGACCCCGTGGAGGGTCCGCCGGCGACCGCTCGAGACGCGGCGGGTCCTCACCCCGATCGCCGCGACCTTGGCCGGGGGGTCTCCGCGCGGATCGAGCCAAATCCCGGGATAACCCGAGAGTCGTCCGGCCCCCACCACACCGAGTGACTCCAGCGCATCGATGACCACCTGCTCGAGCCGCCGGACGTGATCACGCCCCGATGACGGGTGGTCGTCGACGGTGAGAACGGGGTAGACAACGAGCTGCCCCGGACCGTGGTACGTGACGTCGCCGCCGCGGTCGGTCCGCACCACCGGGATCCCCAACGCGTGGGGATCGCCGATCACGTGCGCCGGATCGGCCCTGACGCCGAGGGTGAAGACATGCGGGTGCTCGAGGACGAGGAGGTAGTCGTCGGTCGCCCGCTCGCACAGCGCCCGCTGCAGGGCGTAGGCCTCGTCGTAGGGGACAGTCCCAAGCCGGCGTACGCGCAGCACCGGGATCAGAGCTCGGCGGCCCAGTCTCGGGTCGTCAGGATCTCGCCCACCTTGCGGAGGTACTCCGAGACGTAGGCGCCGTCGACCGCCCGATGGTCCCAGGACATGCCGAGGACCCCGACCGAATGGATGGCGATGGACTCGCTCCCGTCATCAGCGGTGACGACCACGGGCCGACGCTTGATGCCGTCGGTCGCGAGGATGGCCACCTGGGGTTGGTTGATGATGGGAACGGTGAAGTAGGTCCCGAACGGGCCGTCGTTGGTGATCGAGAACGTGCCCCCGGCGATGTCGTCTGCGTTGAGCTGGCGGGTGCGCGCGCGATCGGCCAGGTCGCGTACCCGCCGAGCGATGCCGCGAAGGGTGATCTCCTCGGCCCGATGGATGACCGGCACGATCAATCCTTCGTGGTGGAGATCGACCGCAATCCCGAGGTTGATCTCGGTGTGGACGATGAGGGAGTCCTCCGACACCGACGCGTTGAGGTTCGGGTACTCCCGCAACGCCTCAACGGCCGCCCGAGCGACGAAGGGAAGGTAGGTGAGCGAAAATCCCTCCTCCGCCCCGAATCGTTGCCCGTGAGCGCGGCGTACGCGCTCGACGTTCTCGAAGTCCGTCTCGGCGGCGATGAAGGCATGCGGAGAGGTCGCCTTGGAGCGAACCATGTGCTCGGCCGTCCGACGACGAACGTTGGAGAATGGCACTACCCGGTCGGCCGCGGCCGGCACCGGCGTGCTCGGAGACATCGGCGCGGGCACCGGCGGGCTGGCCGGCTGGGGCGCAGTTTGGGTCGGCGGTGCGGCTTGGGGAGCCGGGACAGCTGGGCGCGCCGGGACAGCTGAGGAGGGCGGTACCGGCTCGGCCTGCTGCGCGTCGATGTAGTCGAGCACGTCCTCTCTGGTGATGCGGCCACCGAGTCCCGTGCCGCTCACGTCCGAAGCGTTGATGCCGTACTCGGTCAGGAGGCGCCGCACCATGGGTGAGAGCAGAACCGGTTCCTCCTCTGGCGTCCCGTCGGGAATCCCCGGCGCGCCGGCGGCAACGCTCGGTGCTTCGGGATCCGGCGTCGCGGCGTGCGGGGGAGCGGTGGGCGCCGGTGCCGACGCAGCCGGAGGCGGCTGGCCGTCCGCGCTCGCCACCGCCTGCTGCGGCACCGACGGTGGCTCCGGGGTTGGCTCCGCAGCCGGGGCGGACGGGGCCGCCACCTGTCCGTCGCCGATCACGGCCAACCTGGCTCCGACATCGACGGTCTCCCCCTCCTGAACGACGATCTCGGTGAGCACGCCTGACGCAGGGGACGGGACCTCGGTGTCCACCTTGTCGGTCGACACCTCGAAGAGGGGCTCGTCGCGTTCGACGGAATCCCCGGGAGCCTTCATCCACCGGGTGATGGTGCCCTCGGTCACCGTCTCGCCGAGTTGCGGCATCGTGACGTCAGGCAAGGTGGAGCCCCCGTCCGGTGAGCGCCAGCACGGTCTCGCCGAAGGTCTCAGACAATGACGGGTGCGGTTGGATGAACTGCGCCACCTCCTCCGGCGTGGCCTCCCAGTTCACCGCCAGGTATCCCGCGCCCAGTTGCTCGGTCACCCACGGACCGACCATGTGGACCCCGAGGATCCGTCCCGCGTTCCCCTCTGTGTCGCGTTCGGCGATCACCTTGACCATGCCCTCGGTGTCGCCCAGTATCTGCGCCCGGCTGTTGCCGCCGAACGGATCTTTCTTCACGACGACGTCGAACCCGCGCTCTTTGGCCTGGTCTTCGGTGAGCCCGGCGTAGGCGACCTCCGGATGGCAGTAGATCGCCCAGGGGACCCGCTCGTAGTCCACGGGGACAGCCTGCTCGCCGAGCATGGAGCGGACCGCGACGATGCCCTCGGCGAACCCGACGTGGGCGAGCTGGGGGCTGCCGGCCACGATGTCGCCAACCGCCCACACCCCGGGTTCGTGGGTCCTCTGGTATGGGTCGGTGACCACGAAGCCACGCTCGTCGACGACGACGGCGGTGCCTTCGGCCACCAGACCCTCACTACACGGGTCACGGCCGACCGAGACCACCACCATGTCGGTGTCGATGTCGGGACCCTCGGTCAGATGCAGCACCCCACCCGCACCGCTTGGACGAGGCACGAACCCTTTGACCTGCGCCCCGACGTGCACCTCGATGCCCCTCCGGCGGAAGGACCGGTGCACGACGGCTGCGACCTCGGCATCGCAACCGCTCAGGATCGCCGGGAGCACCTCGACCACACTCACCCGGCAGCCGAGGTCGGACAGGAGCGAGGCGAACTCGCAGCCGATCGCTCCCCCGCCGACAACCACCGCCGACTCGGGGATCCGCTCGAGGTCCAAGAACTCGTCGGAAGTGACCACGGTCCGTCCGTCAACGGGAAGTCCTGGGAGCGTGCGCGGCACCGATCCCGCCGCCAGCACCACGGCCCGACCCACGATCTCGGTCCCGGCGTCCGGGCCGTCGGTGACCAGGACCCGGTGGCCGGGGAACAGCGTGCCGGTGCCGTCCAGGATGGTGACCTTTCGTCCCTTGAGCAGCCCCGACAGGCCGCGGAACAGGCGGCCGACGACCGCGTTCTTCCGGGCCTGGCTGACGGAGAAGTCGACCGTGGGCTCGCCGGCTTCGATGCCGAACTCCGAGGCGGCGCGAACCGTTCGGTACACCGAGGCCGTCTCCAAGAACTCCTTTGCCGGTACACACCCTCGGTGCAGGCACGTGCCGCCGACCTTGTCCCGCTCGATGACGGCAACCGAAAGCCCGGCAGCCGCCCCGTACAGCGCGGTCGCATAGCCACCCGGACCACCCCCGATGACAACGATGTCGAACTGGGTCCCCGTGGTCGTCAAGACGCCGCTCCTCTTCGTCGCTCCTGTCGGTTCGCCCTCCCCAGGTGGAGCAAAGCCGGCCACCGGCTTCGCCCGCCGTCGACCACCGGTCAGGTCGTTCCTGCCCACCCTACCGGCCTTGACCAGCCGTTCTCCGCTACGCCCGAAGGCCCTCCGAGATGCCGCGGATCCGTCCACCGAGCCGTTCCGCCGCCCGGCGGCCCACCCGCGCGTAACCATGGGTCCCCGAGATGGGACTGAACGCGTCAGAGGCGGCGGTCAGCTCGGCGTCCTCGTCGTCGGTCAGCTCGAGGTCGGCGGCAGCCGCGTTCGACTCGGCCTGGGCCACCGAAGAGGCGCCGGGAATCACCACGACGCCGTCGCGCCGCAGCAGCCAGGCCAGCGAGACCTGAGCCGGGGTGGCTTCGTGGGCGGCAGCCACCCGACGCAGGACCTCGAGCAAGGGTTCGATCCGGCTGAGGTTTTCCGGCAAGAACGCCGGGCTGCTGGCCCGCAGGTCCTTCGGGACGTTGTCGGGCCCGTAGCCGGCCGACAGAAGTCCTTGCTGCAGCGGGCTGTAGGCGATGACCAGCCGCCCGTGGCGTTGGGCCCAGGGTAGGACCTCCTGCTCGACGCGGCGGTCGGCCAGGCTGTAGCGCACCTGGTTGGAGACCACCGGAGCCCCGAGGAGCTCCTGGGCCCGCTGCCAGCGGTCCGCGCCGTAGTTCGAAACCCCGACGTTGGCGACCAACCCCCCTTCACGGAGCTTTGACAACGCGTCCATGGTCGCCGAGAGCGGCACGAGAGGGTTCGGAAAGTGCAGCTGGTAGAGGTCGATCGTCTCGACCCCCAGTCGCCGGGCGCTGTGCCGGGCCCGGCGGCCGAGGACGGGGTCGACGGGGAGGACCGGAAAGAGCTTGGTGGCGACCAGGGCCTCCGGCCTGCGCCCAGCGAGCGCCGAGCCGAGGATGCGCTCGGATCGCCCGAAGCCGTATGCCTCGGCCGTGTCGAAGAGCGTGATGCCGAGGTCCAAGGAGCGGTGCACGATGGCCGGGGCCACCTCGGTGGCGTAGCCCTCGCCATAGGCCCACTCGCGCGACCCGAATTGCCAGCAGCCCAGCCCGACAGCCGAGACCCGGAAACCGGCCGCCTCGCGGTACTTCACCGCTCGCGGCTCACCGGGGTGGCATCCGGATGCCGCCGTCGAGACGGATGACCTCGCCGTTCAGGTAGGGGTTGGCCACGATGTCCACGACGAGCTGGCCGAACTGCGCTGGGACCCCGAGCCGCTTCGGGAAGAGCACGGACTCGCCCAGGGCCCTGCGCTGTTCCTCGGGCAGGTTGGCCAGGAGCGGCGTGTCGAAGAGGCCAGGAGCGATGGTGAGGACACGGATGCCGACCACCGACAGGTCCCGGGCCGCGGGCAGGGTCATTCCGACCACGGCGCTCTTGGAAGCCGAGTAGGCGAGCTGGCCGATCTGGCCGTCGAAAGCCGCGACCGATGCCGTGTTCACGATGACCCCGCGCTCGCCGTCGACTGACGGCTCGGTCTTGGCGATCGCGGCGGCCGCCCTGGTCATGACGTTGAAGGTCCCGATGACGTTCAGTCGCATGATGAACTCGAACGGCCTCGGGTCGTGCGGTCTGCCCTCGCGGTTGATGACCCTCTCGGCCCAACCGGTTCCGGCACAGTTCACCGCCACCCGCAAGACGCCGGCTTCGGCGGCGCGGTCGACCGCCTGCTGACAGTCCTCCGGATTGGTGACGTCGCCGACGACGGCGTCGCCTCCCAGCTCGTCGGCGACTTGCTTCGCTCCGGCGTCATTGCGGTCGAACACAACGACCCGGGCTCCATGCTCCGAGAGCGCCCGCGCCGTCGCTGCTCCGAGGCCCGAAGCCCCTCCGGTGACGATCGCTGAGCTGTTGGCGAGCTCCATGACGCCGATGGTACGGCCCGCCGGAGTGTCCGACCACTCAACCTCAGACGCTCGAGCGGGCCTCCATGGCCTTGGACAACGCCAGCTCGTCAACGAACTCGTTCCAGGGATCGCCGCTGTGGCCCTTGACCCACTTGAAGGTGACGGGTCGGCCCGGTCGCAGAGCCAGATCGAACAAGGGCTCCCAGAGATCCCGGTTCGCCACCGGCTTACCCGCGGCGTTGCGCCAGCCCCGCTGCAGCCAGCGCTCCCACCAGCGCTCCACGAAGCACCGGACGACGTAGTTGGAGTCGCTGACCACCACGACCGGCCTGCCCGCTGGGACCTCCATCAACGCGCTGAGCGCCTCGAAGACCGCAGTGATCTCCATCCGCTGGTTGGTGGTCCGGGCCTCGCCGCCGCTGTCGCTCCGGCCGCCGGGAACAGCCCAGGCCCAGCCACCAGGACCGGGGTTCCCGAGGCAGGACCCGTCGGTATAGACCACGAGGGGCTCGTCGCCGGCCATGACCCATGTGTACTACCGGGTGCCGTCGGGGCGGTGAAGCGTCATTGGGCACCGCAGCTGGCCCCCGTTCGCCGGGCCCGGTGAGCCGCGGTGGTGTTCGAGCAGGGCACCGGTGGTGCGAACATGGACCCATGCTCTTCGACGGCGTCTCTCACCAGATCCCGGACATCGATCCGACCGAGACCGACGAGTGGCTGGACTCCTTCGACGCCGTGGTCGAGGCCCACGGTCGCTTCCGCGGTCGGTACCTGCTCATGAAGCTGCTGGAACGGGCGCGCAGACTCCAAGTCGACTTCCCCTCCACGGTCTCGACTCCGTACGTGAACACCATCTCTGCCACCGATGAGCCGTGGTTCCCGGGCGACGAACACCTGGAGCGGAGGATCCGGGCCTACATCAGATGGAACGCGGCGGTCATGGTGACCCGGGCCAACGCCAGGACCGAGGGCATCGGGGGGCACCTCTCCACCTACGCGAGTTCGGCCTCCCTCTACGAGGTGGGGTTCAACCATTTCTTCCGGGGCAAGACCAGTGGCGCCGCCGGCGACCAGGTGTTCATTCAGGGACACGCCTCTCCGGGGATCTATGCCCGCGCCTATGTAGAGGGCCGGCTGAGCGAGGAGCAGCTCGACAACTTCCGACACGAGGTCTCCGGCAACGGGTTGCCGAGTTACCCTCACCCGCGCACGCTCCCGGACTTCTGGGAGTTCCCGACGGTATCGATGGGTCTCGGCGCGATCGCCGCCGTCTACCAGGCGCACATCAACCGCTACCTGCGACTGCGCCAGCTTGTCGACACGAGCGAGAGCCGAGTGTGGTGTTTCGTCGGGGACGGGGAGATGGACGAGCCCGAGTCGATCGGGGCGCTCGGGGTGGCCGGGCGCGAGCACCTGGACAACCTGATCTTCGTGGTCAACTGCAACCTGCAGCGCCTGGACGGCCCGGTACGAGGGAACGGCAAGATCATCCAGGAGCTCGAGGCCCTGTTCCGAGGGGCCGGCTGGAACGTGATCAAGGTCATCTGGGGTTCGCGCTGGGACGAACTCCTGGCCCGAGACGTCGACGGGGTGCTGCTCGATCAGATGAACCGAACCGTCGACGGGGAGTTCCAAAAGTACGCGACCGAGTCGGGCGCATACATCCGGGAGAACTTCTTCGGGCCCGATCCGAGGCTGCGACGTCTGGTCGAGCACCTGAGCGACGACGAGCTGCAGAGCCTGCCGCGCGGCGGGCACGACTATCGGAAGCTCTACGCCGCATACAAGCTCGCCACCGAACAGCGCGGTGCGCCGACCGCCATCCTGGCCAAGACGATCAAAGGTTGGACACTCGGCCCCGAGATCGAGGCCCGGAACGCGACGCACCAGATCAAGAAGATGACCAGGGCACAGTTGCTCGCCTTGCGCGACCGCCTCTACCTCGCCGAAGAGATTCCCGACTCGATGCTGGAGGCCGAGCTCCCGCCCTATTACCGGCCCGTCGACGACTCCGAGGCGCACCAGTACCTGATGGCTCGCCGCAAGGTGCTGAACGGGCCGGTGCCTTCCCGGGTGGTACGCCCGAGCCCGCCCAAGCTCCCCAACCCCAAGGTGTACGCCGACCTGTTGGCCGGGTCAGGAGGGCAGGCCGTTTCGACGACCATGGCCTTCGCCCGACTCCTGCGGAACCTGGTCCGTGACCCGGCCATCGGCCCGATGGTCGCGCCCATCGTCGCCGATGAGGCCCGCACCTTCGGCCTCGAGGCCATCATCGCCGAGTCGAAGATCTTCGCACCGGAGGGCCAGCGCTACACACCCGTGGACGCCGACCTCCCACTCCGTTACGCCGAGAGCACCTCGGGGCAACTGCTGCAAGAAGGGATCACCGAGGCGGGTGCGCTCGCCAGCTTCATCGCCCTGGCCACGTCCTACGCGACTTGGGGCCGACCGATGATTCCTGTGTTCCTCTTCTACTCGATGTTCGGGTTCCAGCGAGTTGGCGACCTCGCCTGGGCGCTCGGCGACATGCGAGGACGCGGGATCCTGGCGGGTTGCACCGCCGGTCGTACCACCCTCCAAGGCGAGGGCCTCCAGCACGACGACGGCCAATCGCCACTCTTGGCATCGGCCAACCCGGCGGCGCGCATCTACGACCCCGCGTTCGCCTACGAGCTGGCGATCATCGTCGAGGAGGCGGTGGCCAAGACGATTGGCCCCAACCCCGAGGACCGGTTCTTCTACATCACCCTTTACAACGAGAGCTACCCGATGCCTGCACTGCCCGATGGCGCGGGGGGCGAGGAGGTGAAGGCCGGCGTGCTGCGCGGGCTCTACCGCTTCAAGACCGGCGACGACGCGTGCCAGCGCAAGGCGACCATCCTGTTCTCCGGGCCCATGTGGCAGGCCGCCGACGAGGCCCGGACGCTCCTCGCCGAGCATTGGGGAGTTGGCTGCGACACCTGGTCGGTGACCTCGTGGTCGTCGCTCCGCACCGAGGCCATCGCCGTCGAACGGCATAACCGCCTCCGCCCGACCGACGACGCCCCGATGCCCTTCGTGACCGCCCAGCTCGGCTCCGACTCGTCCCCGGTGGTCGCCGTCACCGACTACGTGCGAATGGTGCCGGATCAGATCGCCCGATGGGTGCAGCGGCCGTTTGTCTCTCTCGGTACCGACGGCTTCGGTCGCTCCGACGCCCGCCCCGCGCTCCGCCGCTTCTTCGAGGTCGACGCCCCGCATCTCGTCGTCGCCGTCCTCTCGGCGCTGGCCGACAACGGTCAGGGCGACCGGGCCGAGGTTGCCGACGCGCTGGCGCGCTTCGGGATCGACGCCGGGGCTCCCGAGCCGTTCAAGGCCTGACACCAACTGTTTGAATACCGGAACCCATCGCGTCGAGAGGCCGATGGGCGGGATCACCCATCGTCGGGCGAGCTCCCGCCGACTCTTCGCTTCTCGAACCCGCTGCCCGACGGGTTACGCTGAACGTCGTGCTCCAACTGGCCCAGGATCAGGCTGCTGACCAGCTCCTTTCCGAGAGCCCCCTCGCCCTGGTGATCGGGCTCGTCCTGGACCAACAGGTCCCCCTGGAGTGGGCCTTCCGGGCCCCAAAGGAACTGTCCGAGCGCCTGGGCGGCCCGCTCGACGCGGCCACGTTGGCCGCGATGGACCCTGAGCGACTGGAAGCGCTCTTCGCCCAGAAGCCCTCGCTGCATCGGTATCCGGCGTCGATGGCCAAGCGGGTGCAGGCCTTGGCGGTCGAGATCACCGAGACCTACGACGGTGACGTGACCAAACTCTGGAAGGGGACGAACACCGGGAAGGAACTGCTCGCTCGGGTCAAAGCCCTGCCCGGGTTCGGCGACCAGAAGGCCAAGATCTTCGTCGCCCTCCTCGGCAAGCAGCTCGGGGTGCGCCCCGACGGATGGGTCGCAGCCTCAGCCCCCTACGGCGAGTCCGGGTCGTTCCGGTCGGTGGCCGACATCGTCGACCAAGCCAGCCTGGTCAAGGTTCGAGATCACAAGAAGGCGATGAAGGCGGCAGCCAAGTCGTCCGGGTGAACGCACGTATCGCCGACTGCCGGCTCTATCTCTGTACGCCCGACCGCCCCGATCTCGCCACGTTCGTCGAGGCGACCATCGCCGGCGGAGTCGACGTGGTGCAGCTCCGGGAGAAGTCGCTCGACGCGCGACCCCTGCTCGAGCGGGCACGCCTGGTGGCCAAGGTGTGCGCGGGCCACGGAGTCCCCTTCATCCTCAACGACCGTCCCGACCTGGCACTCGAGGCCGGGGCCGACGGTGTGCACCTGGGGCGGGACGACGCGCCGCGCGAGCTCGCCCGGCGGCTTCTCGGACCCGAGGCGATCGTGGGGACCTCGACCCACTCGGAGACCGACCTGGCCGAGGCACTGGCCGAGCCCGTCGACTACCTGTCCGCCGGGCCGGTGGTGGAGACCCCGACCAAGCCCGGGCGGCCAGGCACTGGGGTCGGCTACCTGGCCAGCGCGCTGGCGCGTTCGCCGTGGCCGATCTTCGTCACCGGCGGGGTGACCCCCGAGACGGTCCCAGGGCTCGTGGCTGCCGGCGCTCGGCACTTCGTGGTCGTCCGCTATCTCACTGAGTCCGACGACCCCGGCTTTGCGGCCCGCCGGCTCAGCTCGGCGATCTCCTCGTCGCTCGAGCGATCGGCAGCCAATGACCGGCCCTGAGCTCAGCTCTGGCGCTCCAGCCAACCGATGAGCGTCGCGGTGGCCCGGGGGTCCGCCCGGAGCCAGTGACCCGCCCCGAGCACCATCTGCAGCTCGGCCCGCCCGGCGGCTTCGGCCAGCTCGGTCGCCGACTCGGGCGGGACTCCGTCGTCCTCCGACCCCTGCACGAACAAGAGGGATCGCTTCCCCAGCCGGGCCACCGAGGCCAGCGGTTCGAGGCCCTCGAGCTCGGCCGCCCAGGCGCCAACGTCCGCGGGAAACCCCGGCTGGACCACCCCGGCGCTCCGGCAGCGCTCGACGAGCGCCTTGGGGTCGGTGACCCACCCGCCGAGCCGGAGAGGGACGGCGAAGCAGGCCACCCCCCGTACCCGCTCGTCGGCGACCGCCAGGGCAAGGGCGACCGCGCCCCCGAACCCGAACCCGGCCACCCGGAGCCCGGGCCGCCCCGACAGCTCGGTCTCGACGAGCGCGACGGCGTCTTCAAGCCACCCAGCGGCCGAGAAGCTCCCGGCCGATCCGCCGACTCCCCGGAACATCCCGGCCAGCACCCGCCAGCCCGACTCCTGGGCCACCCGCTCGGCGACGGCCTCGTAGGGGAGGCCGATGTCCTCCCGGGCGCCCTCTAGGGTCGGCAGCTCCGGGCAAACCAGGAGCAACGGCGCGGTCAGTCGCGAGCCCCCGGCCGCGTAGTACCGGAGGACGCCGGCCGAGCCGGCGGCTTCAGACCACTGGCCGCTCACGTCGCCGCAGCGCCGGAGCGACCGGCCGAATGGGCCTCAGATACCGATCCGCTGGGCGAGCAGCTCGCGGTGGTAGGCCGGGTCGCCGAAGAGGAGCTCCGAGGACTTCGCTCGCTTGAAGTACAGGTGCGCATCGTGCTCCCAGGTGAACCCGATGCCACCGTGGATCTGGATGTTCTCGGCAGCAGCGTGGAAGTAGGCCTCAGAGCAGTACGACTTGGCCAGGCTGGCAACGACCGGGAGTTCGTCTGAGTCCTCGGCGGCGGCCCAACCGGCGTAATAGGCGGCGGACTTGGCCGATTCCACCTCGAGGAGCATGTCGGCACACTTGTGCTTGATGGCTTGGAAGCTCCCGATCGGGCGGCCGAACTGGATCCGGTTCTTGGCGTAGTCCACCGAACTGTCCAGGCAGTGCTGGGCTCCGCCGACCTGTTCGGCAGCCAGGGCCACCGCGGCCAGGTCCAGGGTCTTGGTCAGACCCTCGGCGGCTCCACCGTCACGCCCGACGAGGCGCGCCGGGGTGCCCTCGAAGACGAGCCGAGCCTGCTTGCGGGTCTGGTCCATGGTCGGCAAGGACGTCCGGGTGAGCCCGGGGGCGTCTCCCTCGACGGCGAAGAGGCTGAGGCCGGCCGGCGTCCGGCCGACCACCAGGATGAGGTTGGCAGTGTGGCCGTCGAGAACGAAGGACTTGTGGCCATCGAGGGTCCAGTTCCCGCCCGACTCCCTCGCAGCCAACGCGATGCCGTCGAAGTCCCAGCGGCCGTTGTCCTCGGTGATGGCCAGCGTGCCGATCGTCTGGCCCGAGGCCAGCCCGGGCAGGAGGTCCTTCTTGGCCTGCTCGTCACCCGAGGTGAGCAGGGCGTTGGTTGCCAGCGCGACGGTGGAGAAGAACGGAGCACACAGGAGCACGTTGCCCATCTCCTCGAGGACGACGATCAGCTCGACGTAGGAGAACCCCGAGCCCCCGTACTCCTCGGGGATGATGAGGGACTGAAGGCCCAGCTGGTCGGCCATTTGGGACCAGACCGCCGGGTCGTAGCCGTCCTCGGTCTCCATGAGCCGCCGGACCTCGGTCTCGGGCGACTTCTCCTGCATGAAGCGGCGGACGGCGCTCCGCAGCTCCTCCTGCTCCTCGCTGAAGGCAAAGTTCATTGCGGCTCTCTCTATCTCCTGGGCAACCGGACGCCGGCAAGACGCCCCCTACGCCGACAGCACCCGCCCCCGACGCTTCGACTGCGCTGTCTACCAGAAATGGGGTCCAGCCGACAACGGGAACGTTCCCATCGGGCCGCCAGCCCCGGCGGGGCGTTTCCCGCGGGCCGCCACTGTGGAATCCTGGGGGCGTGCCAGAACTGGTCCGGATCTGGGAGGACGCCACCTGCGAGCTGCACCGCCTGGTGGTCGGCCCCATGGACAACAACGTCTACGTGCTGCGCTGCCGCCGCTCGGGCGACGCGATGCTGGTCGACGCGGCCAACGAGCATGAGGCGTTGCTCGAGGTGTGTCAGCGCCTGGGGGTACGCGCCGTGGTCGAGACCCACGGCCATTGGGATCACATCCAGGCCGTCCCGGCGGTGCGTGACGCGGGGATCAGCGTCGCGGTAACGGCGGCCGACGCCAGGATGCTCCCCAGCTACGACGAGCTGCTCGAGGACGACTCGGTCATCGAGGTGGGCCGACTCCGGGTGCGGACACTTGCCACGCCCGGCCACACGCCCGGCTCCATGTGCTTCGCGGTCGAGGGGACCCCCTTGCTCCTCACGGGCGACACGCTGTTCCCCGGGGGCCCGGGAGCCACCAAGTTCCCTGGTGGCGACTTCCCGACCATCATCCGCTCGATCGACGAGCGGCTGTTCGCCCGGTTCGGCGGCGACACCGTCGTCCTGCCGGGACACGGGGCCTCGACGACCATCGGCGCCGAGTCGCCCAACCTCGGGGAGTGGGTAGAGCGCGGTTGGTGAGGCCCGGGCAAAGGCCGGATGGGAGACGAAGGCCGGACGGGAAAAGTTGACCAAACTAGTAGGCTTTTAACCATGGACGCCCGCGGCGCTGACACCCCGGCTCCGCTCCTGGCTGTCGACGACCTCCGCGTCGCAGCCGAGGACGCCGAGATCCTGCGCGGGGTCACCTTCGCCCTCGGCCGCGGCGAGGTCCACGCCCTTATGGGCCCCAACGGGGCGGGCAAGTCCACCCTGGCCAACGTCCTGCTCGGGCACCCCGGCTACCGAGTCACCGGAGGCGCCATCTACCTGAAGGGCGAGGATGTGACCGCGTGGCCGACCGATGTCCGGGGCAAGGCCGGGCTGTTCCTCGCCTTCCAGCATCCCGAGGCCCTGAGCGGTGTCTCGGTTACCCAGTTCCTACGCCAGGCGATGTCGGCCAGGCGGGGGACCGAGGTGTCCGTCCTCGAGGTGCGGGTCGCCATGTCCGAGTGGATGGAGCGTCTCGGCATGGACCCGGCCTTCGGCGAGCGGTACCTCAACGAAGGGTTCTCGGGCGGCGAGCGCAAGCGCAACGAGATTCTTCAGATGGCCCTGCTCGACCCAGAGATCGCCGTGCTCGATGAAACCGACTCCGGGCTCGACATCGACGCGCTGAAAGTCGTCGGCCGCGGGGTGCGGACGGTCCGTGAGCTCCGCCCGGCGATGGGCGTCCTGGTGGTCACGCATTACCAGCGGATCCTGCGCGACCTGGTCCCCGATCGGGTCCACCTCATGATCGACGGCCGGATCGTTGAGAGCGGTGGAGCCGACCTCGCCGCCCGGATCGAGTCCGGCGGCTACGACGCCTGGCGGGGACGATGAGCCTCACCGGCCCGCTCGACGTCGAGGTCGTCCGCAAGGACTTCCCCCTTCTAACCCGGACGGTGCACGACCGGCCCGTGGTCTACCTCGACTCGGCCTCGTCCTCCCTCCAGCCCCGCACTGTGCTGGCGGCGATGGACCGGTACTACGAGACCACCCACGCCAACGTGCACCGGGGGGTGTACGCCACTGCCGAGGAATCGACCGCCCTTTACGAAGGGGCACGTCGAAAGATCGGGACGTTCATCGGCGCCGTCGACCCCAAGCGCGAGATCGTGTTCACCAAGAACGCCACCGAGGCGCTCAACCTGGTGGCCAACAGCTGGGGCCGGGCCAATCTCAAAGCCGGCGACGTGGTGGTTCTGACCGAGATGGAGCACCACTCCAACCTGGTCCCGTGGCTGATCCTGTCCCAGGCCATCGGCATCGAGCTGCGCTATCTGCCGGTTGACGCCCATGGCCGCCTGGACCTCTGCGACCTCGATCGGGTGCTCGATGGGGCCAGCGCGGTCGCGGTGAGCGCCATGTCGAACGTGCTCGGCACGATCAGCCCGATCCCCTTCATTGCCGAAGCCGCCCACCGCCACGGTGCCGTAGTGGTGGTCGACGGTGCCCAGTCGGTCCCTCACCTGGTGACCGACGTGAAGGCCCTCGGGGCTGACTTCCTCGCCTTCTCGGCCCACAAGATGCAAGGGCCGACCGGGATCGGGGTCCTCTGGGCCCGCCGGGAGCTACTGGAGGCGATGCCGCCATTCCTCGGCGGCGGCGGGATGATCCTCGACGTGGCCCTGGACCGCTTCTCGCCAGCCGAAGCCCCGTGGAAGTTCGAGGCCGGGACCCCGCCCATCGCCGAGGCGGTCGGGCTGGCCGCCGCCGTCGACTACCTCACCGGCACCGGGATGGAACGGATCGTTGCCCACGAACGCGCGCTCACGACCTACGCGCTCGGCGCCCTGCAGGAGCGGTTCGGCGACGAGTGCACCGTCTTCGGCCCCCCGGCTGGGGGAGACCGAGCCGGAGTGCTCTCCCTCGCCTACCGCGACGTCCACGCTCACGACCTGGCCCAGGTGCTCGACCAATTCGGAGTGTGCGTCCGACCGGGCCATCACTGCGCCAAGCCGCTCATGCGCCGGCTGGGTGTGAGCGCCACCGCCCGCGCCTCGATCGGGCTCTACAACGACGAGTCCGACATCGACACCCTGATCGAAGGACTGGCGCACGTCGGTACAGTGTTCGGGTGAGCCTGCAACCTCTCCACCAGGTCTGATGCCCGATCTCGAAGAGCTCTACCGGGAGATCATCCTCGACCACTACCGGTCCCCGCGGAACCGGGGCGAGCTACCGACGCCTCCCGCCCACCGGGTCGAGGGCTTCAATCCGCTGTGCGGGGACGAGGTCGTCCTCAGCCTGGAGGTGTCCGACGGTCGGCTGAGTGACATCAAGATCGCGGGATCGGGCTGCTCGATAAGTCAGTCCTCGGGCTCGCTTATGTCGGCGGCGGTCAAGGGCAAGTCGATCGAGGAGGTCCGGGAGCTCATCAAGGTTTTCAAGGCCATGATGTCGGTCCACGAAGCGTCGCTGGCCGACGGCGACCGGACCACCGGGGTCGAGGACGCTTCGGAGCCCGAGCCGGTCGACCTGGCCTCCCTGGGCGAGCTGGCCGCCCTCCAGGGAGTGGTGAAGTTCCCGGTCCGCATCAAGTGCGCCACCTTGAGCTGGAACGCGCTTGTTCAGGGCCTCGACGAGGCGGCCGAGGGCTCCTGAGGATCGGTCGACCGCTCAGCCCACCTTTGCAACCCGAAGCATGCCGACCGCTCGGCGGTCACCGCCACTAAGACCGCGGCCACTCGGCTCCCGCTTTCATCAACACCTGTGCGCTGACCGGTGGTCGGGGCACTGGGGGTGTGCCGGTGTCGACGACCTTGAGCTGACACCTCTTTCGATCGTTACCGCCCGCCCTGACCCGCCTCGATCCCTCGGGAGCCAGCGCGCCGGTCAGCAGGGCCGCGGGTCGAAGGGGGGGATGCTGTCCGCCGGCGGCGGCGCTGGCGCCGCCGAGCTCGGCCCCGAAGCGGTCGAGGCGATGGGCGCGCTCACGTTGAGTGGGTCGTCGTTGACGCCGAGCGGTGGGGTGGCCACATGCTGGGGGGCCGTCCCGAGGAACTGGGTGAGCATCTCGGACGCCGCCGGCTCCGAGACGATCTGGACGTCTCCGCCCTCGTTCACCCCCGAGGACGTCGGCAGCGTGTAGTTGGCCAGTCTCGACGGTGAGAAGGCGTGGTACCGGGTGGCCAGGTCGTAGACGGTCCCCAGCCCCATCTGGTTGTCCACCGTGACGTCGTGCACCGCGGAGTCGAGGAACGAGCGCAGCGTGAGGGGGTTGTAGGTCGACTCGATTTTCTGGATGAGGGCGTCGATGATCAGGTTCTGCCGCTCGATCCGGCCGATGTCGCCGGTCCCGTCGGCCGTCCACCCGCCCAGGGCCGGATCGTCGTACTGGAAGAACCTCGACCGGGCCAGGGCCAGGGTCTGGTTGCCGTTGATGAGTTGGCACCCCGTCTGGGTGATGTCGAGCCCAGAGTTGTTGTTGGAGCATCCGGCGTCGCTGCAATCCCGGACCGGGTAGGGGAAGTCCATCTTGATGCCACCGACCGAGCTCACCGCGTTGATGAGCCCCTGAAAGTCGATGACGATGGCGTGGTTGATCGGGATCCCGAAGGTGTTCTGGACCGTGGCGGCCAGGGCGTTGACACCCGATGCCACCGAGCCAGACCCGTTGAAGGCGGTATTGATCTTCTCGGGGCCGCTCAGACCCGTGCTGGTCGGGATGTCGGACATCTCCACCCAGGTGTCACGGGGGATGGAGAGCAACGTGGCGGTCCCCGCCTTCGGGTCGACATGGAGGATCTTGATGGTGTCGCTGCGCTGGCCGGGGTTCTGGGCGGAGGTGCCGAAGGACTGCGCGGCCTGGCCGGTGTTGCCGGCGCGGGTGTCCGAGCCGACGAGGAGCACATTGAAGGGTGCGGTCGAGGCGGCCTGGACCGTGCACGAGGTGCACTCGACCTTCTGGACCTTGGACCATTCGTACTGGAGGTAGCCGAATGTGCCTCCGGCGACCGCGACGAGGAGGAGGACCACCACCCCGAGGACCGTGAGGACCCGTCGGCGCCGGCTCCGGCGGGGTCTCCGGGGAGCACCGTTCGGGCCGCGCCCGGAACCGTCGATCCTCTCGCCGAGCGCGCTGAGACCGGTCTCGTTGGCGGACGAACCGTGGCGCGAAGCGTCGCCGTCGCCCAATTGTTCGAGGCGACGGAACGCATCTGGTCCCGAGCGGCGAGCGCGCCTTGACCAACCCGAGCCAGACGACTCACCGCTGGCCATAACGCCCACGGTACCCTGGGACCCTCCGGCCCGCGAGCGCAACGTCCCTGGTCTTTAGGGAATTCTTACGGCTCGGCTCAGCTTGGTCGGGTCCGCCTCAACGCGCTCGGGGCGCGGTGGGCGATGCATCCGAGCCCTCTGCCCCGTAGGCCCCGTAGCCGGAGGCGTCGAGCTCGTCGGCGAGCTCGGGTCCGCCGACAGCAACGATTCGGCCGGCAACCATCACGTGCACCCGATCGGCTGCCAGCTCCTCGAGGAGCCTTCGGAAGTGGGTGACCGCCACCACCCCGAGCCCCCACTCCGACGTCGCCCGCTCGATCCGCCGGGCGACCGACCGCAAGGCGTCGACGTCGAGGCCCGAGTCGATTTCGTCGAGCACGGCAAAGCGCGGGCGGACCACCCCGAGCTGGAGGATCTCGTTGCGCTTGCGCTCTCCGCCGGAGAGGTCGACATTGAGCGGACGGTCGAGGAACCGACGCTCGAAGCCGATCTCATCGGCCTCCCTCCCGAGTGTGTCGGCCACCGTGGCTCCGTTCCGCCCGGTCGCCTCGAGCGCCTCGGCCAGCACCGATTGGAGGCGGACGCCGGGAACCTCGATCGGCTGTTGGAGAGCGAGGAACAGGCCGGCCCGCGCCCGGAGCCAGCTCGGGAGGGTGGTGAGATCGTTGCGGCCGATGGCCACGCGTCCGGCGGTCACGGTGGTCCCGGGCCTGCCCATGATGGCGTGGGCCAGGGTGCTCTTCCCCGACCCGTTGGGACCCATGACGACGTGGACTTCACCCGGAGCGACCTCGAGGTCCACCCCGTGGAGGATCTCGATCCCGCCGAGCTCGGCAACCAAGCCGGAGACTTCCAGGGTGTCGGTGGCCACCGCGGTCACGAGAAGACCACCGCGACCTCGTCGCCGCTCACCTCGACCTCGTATCTCCGGACCGGCATCGTGGCCGGGAGGGAGCAAGCCTCGCCGGTCCTCAGGTCGAAGGTGCTGCCGTGGCGCGGGCACTCGAGTTCGTACTCCTCCGCCCACACCTCCCCTTCCGAGAGGGAGGCGTCCTCGTGACTGCAACGGTCCGAGAGGGCGTAGAAGTCCTCGTCGATGCGCACGAGCGCGATAGGCGTCCCGCCGACCTCGAACCGGCGGGCTTCGCCGGAGGCGATCTCGTCCCGCTTGCACAGGACCACCCGCTCACTCATCGGCCTCGTCCGTCCGCTCGAGCAGGGCTCCCAGCCGCCGGCCGATGCGCGAGCGCAGGACCGTTCGGGCCCTGCTGACGGGCGCCCGCTCGACGATGTCGTCGAAGAAACCGAGGACGATGAGGCGCTCGGCCACCTCTGGGGAGAGGCCACGGGACTCGAGGTAGTAACGCTGGTCCTCGCTCACCGGACCGACGCTCGAGGCGTGGCTGCACCGCACGTCGTTCTCCTCGATGTCGAGGATGGGGAGTGAGTAGGCGTGCGCGCTCTCGTCGAGAACCAGGTTGTGGTTGGTCTGCATCGCGTCCGATCGCACCGCACCGTTGCGCACCCGGATCAGCCCCGAGTAGATGGAGTTGGAGCGCTCGGCCACCGCCCCCTTGCACAAAAGGTCGCTCGTGGTTCTCGGGGCGGCATGGTCCTGCATCGTCCGGACGTCGTGGACCTGGTCGCCCGAGCCCAGGTACACGCTGGTCAGCTCGGTCGAGCCGCCCTCGCCCAAGGCCGAAGCGTCGAGGCGGCACCGGTCGTAAGCGCCGCCCAGGCCGGCGGTGAAACTCCGCAGGGTCGCGTCCCGGCCCACTGCGGCACTGAGCCGGGCCAGCTGCCAGCTGGACGGCCCGAGGTCCTGGATCATCACGTAGGAGAGTCGCCCCCGGTCCTCGACCACGAGCTCGCCGACCGGGACCACCAGCGAACGGCCGGGCCCGGCGCCACCGGCGAACAGCTCGACCACCTTCGCCTCGGCGTCCTCCCCCACATGCACGAGGGTCCGGGGGAACACCGCCGGTCCTGGGCCGTCGGGGGCTCCAGGACCGACCCAGTGAACGATCACGACCGCCGCGTCGAGCACCGCCCCCGGCGGGACATCGAGGACGACCGCATCGGGGAAGAACGAGTCGTTCAGGGCAACGAAGAAGTCGTTGCTCCCGGCCAGAGTGCCCAGGGGCTCCGGAGAGGAAGCCAGCGCGCTGGCCGGGCCGAATCCCACCGACCCGGGCAGGCCGGCACGTTCAATGGCGCGGACCGTCCCGTTGCCGACCACGATCCGTGGCCCGTGGTTCAGCTCCTTCGCCAACCCGCTCAGCTCTGCCACCGGCTCCGGCAGTGGGGCCGCGGGACGATAGGCGTCGAGGTCGAGCTGGTCGATCGGCGAGTAGCGCCACACTTCGGCGCCGTCGGCGGTCGGCGGGGACAGCTCGCCCAAGCGCTCCAGCGCGACCCGACGACGCTGCTCGAGCCAGCTCGGACCGCCCAGAGCGGCCGTCTGGTCAGGACCGAAGTGTCGCAACGCTCGCCCCGGTGGCCCACCGCGGCGGCGGGATCTGTGTTCGGGCTCTCAGTGACGGCGTCGGAACCAGCGGCGACGAGCTTGGCGTTCGTCGGCTGCCCGGGCCTCGGCCAGCGCATCGGCGGAGATCTCGTCCACGATGGTCTCGGCCTGCTCGAGCACCCCGGTCATCTCCTCGGCCGGGACCGGAGGCTCCTCTTCGATGGGCGGCTCGATCAGGCTCCCGTGGTCCCAGCCGGCATCGGCCAGCCGACGCTCGTAGCGCGGGCAGTTCTCCGGGCAACGCCACGGTGCCTCGGGCGCGAGATTCAGCACGCAGAAACGTGCCACCTCTCCCGAGGCATATGTCCTGCTCTGGAAGTGCTTGCACTCCTCGCGCATGGGCATCAGACAATCCTGTCACCGAGGAGCGTGCCGCGGACATCGGTTCAGCCGACCGATCCCTCCATCTGCAGCTCGATCAGCCGGCTCCACTCGACCGCGTACTCCATCGGCAGGGTCTTGGTGACCGGCTCGATGAAGCCGTTGACAATCATGCTCATCGCCTGGGACTCCGAGAGCCCCCGGCTCATCAGGTAGAAGAGCTGGTCCTCTCCGATCTTGGCCACCGTCGCCTCGTGCCCGATGCTCGCGTCGCGCTCCCCTACCTCCATGTAGGGCTTGGTCTCCGAGACCGAGTCATCGTCGAGCAGCAAGGCGTCGCAGCGCACGAACGACTTGGCCCCGGTCGCGCCCTCGTTGACGTGCACGGTCCCCCGGTAGGTGGTGGCACCGCCGTCCTTGGAGATGGACTTGGACACGATCGTGGAGGTGGTCTCGGGGGCGGCGTGGATCATCTTGGCCCCGGCGTCCTGGTGCTGGCCCGGCCCGGCGTAGGCGACGGAGAGCACCTCGCCCGAGGCCTTGGGCCCCATGAGATACACCGACGGGTACTTCATCGTGAGGCGAGAGCCGATGTTGCCGTCCACCCACTCGACGCGGGCCTCGGCCTCGGCTCGGGCCCGCTTGGTGACCAGGTTGTAGACGTTGCTCGACCAATTCTGAATGGTCGTGTAGGTGATTCGGCTCCCCGGGAGGGCGACCAGCTCCACCACCGCCGAGTGCAGTGAGTCAGTCGAATAGACCGGAGCCGAGCAGCCCTCGATGTAGTGAACCTGGGAACCCTCGTCGGCGATGATCAGCGTGCGCTCGAACTGGCCCATGTTCTCGGCGTTGATCCGGAAGTAGGCCTGTAGCGGCATGTCGACCTTGACGCCCGGCGGGACGTAGATGAACGAACCCCCCGACCAGACCGCCGAGTTGAGGGCAGCGAACTTGTTGTCGTTCGGCGGGATGACCGTGCCGAACCACCGGCGGACGATGTCGGGATACTCCCGGACGGCGGTGTCCATGTCGCAGAACAGGACGCCCTGACTCTCGAGGTCGGCCCGGTTCCGGTGGAAGACCACCTCGCTCTCGTACTGGGCGGTGACCCCGGCCAGGTACTTGCGCTCGGCCTCGGGGATCCCCAGCCGCTCGTACGTGCGCTTGATCGAGTCCGGCAGGTCGTTCCAGTCCTTCACCTGGGCCTCGGTGGGCTTCACGTAGTAGTAGATGTTGGCGAAGTCCAGGTCACCCAGGTCGTGCTCGATGCGGGGGCCCATGCCCCGGAACAGCGGGAACAGCGGCTTGCGCTCGAAACGCCCAAGGGCCTTCAACCGGAAGTCCCGCATCCAGTCGGGCTCCTTCTTAATGGCCGACATCTCGCGCACGATGTCGTGATCCAGCCCTTTCTTGGGCTTGAAGACGTAGTCCTCCTCGTCGCTCCAACCAAGCTGGTAGCGACCGAGATCGAGATCCGTCAGTGCCATGGGACCCTTGCTTCCCTCCGGGGGCGGCCGGTGCCGTTCGGCCCGGTATTTCCCCTATTCCGATAGTAACAACTTCAGGTCAGCACCGGAACGCCCTTGCCAGCAGGCACGACACCCAGCGCACGACCCGGCCGACGGCCGCTCGCAGGGGGTTCCGAACGGCCGGCTGGCCGGACAATCACGACCCGGTTTGCTCGTCCACTCCCCTGCAACGTGGGGCCCGATCCCCGGCCTCACGGAGTCGAGGTGGTGGTGGTGGTCGACGAGGGGACGGTCGAGGTGGTGGTGGTGGTGGTCGAGGAGGGCGTGCCGGCTTTCAGGACCAGGTTGAGCGGGGTCACGAGCGGCGAGGGGAGGGTGACCGGTGTGCCATCGATGACCACTTGCACATTACTGGGTGCCCCGAGGTCGACCTGGCTGTTGCCGTTCACGGTGACCTGTTCGCTCTGTCCGGCGTGCAATACCGAGGCGAGGGGACTTTGGCCCTGTGCGTTGGTGACCCCGACGTAACAGTCGCCGCTCGTCGCGGTGAAGACGATCGTGTACGAGGTGTACGGCAGCTGGTAGGTGGCATAGGCGCCGTTCGTGGAGGCGGCGGTGAAGGCCGTCGGCTTGGGGACGGTGGTCGTCGTGGTCGTGCTCGTGGAGGTGGTTGTGGAGGTGGAGGTGGTTGTGGCGCTGGCGTGTCGCCCGCTGACGCCGGTGGTCGGCGGCGTCGTGTGCGGGGAGCCCGAGCGGGCCCCGGCGATGGCCAGCCCCGTCACCAAGATGATGACGGCCACCGCCGCGGCGATCGGTACCCCGAGCCGGCGCGGCCGTTCGCTCATCCGGGCGATGGTGGTATCGCGACGGGGCCGCGAGTAACCGGACGGGCGCCGGCGTTCGGAGTGGGTTTGGAACCAGCTCCGGCCCCCGAACCCACGGTGCCTGGTGGCGATCCGATTGCCCTGGCCAGGGGCGCCGGCCGACGGAGCGGAGCCGAGCTGGCGCCGTCGGAGCTCCTCCAGGCGTTCCAGCCCGTGCTGGTATCCCGCCACCGAGTGCAAATCGTCCGAGCCGCGCCGGCGGAACGCCCAAATGGCAAGCCCGGCGAGGATGGCCGCCCCAATCAGAACCGCGATGAACAGCATCCCCCCCATTCAACAGGAAACACCGCGGCGGACTCTGGAATAGGCTCCCGGACTCGCCGAGCAGGATGGGAAGCGGCTCTAGCGGGGCAGCCGGTCGGGGGGGATCTCGCTCAAGCGGGGGTTGTGCTGGTCACGCGCCGAGAGCACGGGATCGGTGACCGCCCAGTCGATGGCCAGGTCGGGGTCGTCCCAGGCCACCCCGAGCTCTTCCTTCGGGTCGTAGTAGTGGTCGACCATGTACCACAGCGTGAACGGCGTCCGGGTGGCAAACCCGTGCGCGACCCCAGGAGGGATGTAGACACCACGGCGTTCGGTCTCGGCGAGCTCGAAGGTCATGGTCGTGTCGCGTGTCCCGCTGCCCGCCCGCAGGTCGTGGAGCACAACCTTTGCCAACCCGGAGACGACGTACCAGTAGTCGGCTTGTGTCAGGTGGTAGTGGAGACCGACGAGCGACCCGGCCAGTTTCTCGGAATGGTTGGCCTGAACCATGTCCGGCCGGCCCGGGAACCACTCACGTCGCCACGGCTCGACGAAGCTTCCCCGGCCGTCGGTATGGACGTCCAGCTCAACGATCACAACGCCGTCGATCTCGGACGACCTGACGACCTTGGGCACCGGCGGAGGAGGGTATCGCGCCAGGCAGCGCCCGACGAGGAGTCAGAGGACGACGGTCACGCCCTCACGAGCCGAGCTCACGGTCAGCCCGGTCGGCTGGGC
The DNA here is from genome assembly GCA_040414865.1 of Acidimicrobiales bacterium. GTDB lineage: Bacteria > Actinomycetota > Acidimicrobiia > Acidimicrobiales > RAAP-2 > Palsa-461. Next base: position 44,265 of record JBEDUR010000142.1, on the reverse strand, counting down.
CAGCTCGACCGCGCGGTCGAGCATCCGGTCCAGCATGGCGTCGTCATGTGACGGATCGTGGTGGAACAGGACGAGGTGGCCCACACCGGCCTGGTTGGCCATCTCGACGGCGTAGTCGACGGTCGAGTGCCCCCATGTGGGCTTGTGTGTGATCTCGACGTCGTTGTACTGCGCGTCGTGCACCAACAGATCGACGCCTTCGCACAACTCGAGGGCCCCGTCCTCGTCCAGCTCACCCGAGCAGGGCTGCTGGTGGTCCGGGATATACGCCACGGAGCGGCCGTCGGCGTCGATCCGGTAACCGAGAGTGGCCCCCGGGTGCCGGATGGCGCGGGCCTGAACCTTGGCGTCACCGATGGCGAATCGGTCACCGTCGTTCAGGTCGTGGAAGGCGAGCTCGGCGAGGAAGGTGTCGAGCTGAACCGGGAAGAATGGCGGCCGCAACATCTCCCGGAGCGCCCAGTCCATGGTGCCCTTCGGCTGGCGAGGGCCGTAGACATCGAACACCGAGTCATGGTGACGGAGCGGCCCGAAGAACGGCAGCCCGATGATGTGGTCGAAGTGCAGGTGGGTGAGGAGGGCGGTGGCCTGGACAGGAGGCCCGCCAGCCGGCAGGTCGGAGGAGACGTGGGCTCCCAGGGCACGGAGCCCGGTACCGAGGTCCAGGACGATGAGCTGGTCGCCGGTGCTGACCAGGACGCTTGGTGTGTTCCCGCCGTAGCGCTCGTAACTCGGGCCCGAACAGGGGCACGAACCCCGAGTGCCGAAGAAGGTCACCTCCACGCCACCAGCGTACCGGCGAAGGGGGTGCTCGTCACAGCCGGTCCGCGGTCGAGTCGGCCCGACCGGCGGATCGGCTAGTTGACCTGGCGCTCCCGACCCGCCCAGTAGGGCTGGCGCAGCTTGTACTTCTGGAGCTTGCCAGTGGCCGTACGGGCCAGTGCGTCGCGGAACTCGACGGAGCGGGGCGCCTTGAAATGAGCCATGCGGTCGCGGCAGTGGTCGACGAGCTCCTGCTCGGAAGTCGAGGCGCCCGGGCGCAGGACGACCAGTGCGAGCACCGACTCCCCCCACTTCTCGTCGGGAACCCCGATCACCGCGACCTCGGCCACGGCCTCGTGCTGGTAGAGGACGTCCTCGACCTCGATCGACGAGACGTTCTCACCTCCGGTGATGATCACGTCCTTCCTGCGGTCAGTGATCACCGTGTACGGACCGTCCTCGTACCCGCCGTCACCGGTGTGGAACCAGCCGCCTTCGAGCGCGCTGGCCGTCTCGTCCGGCTGGTTCCAATAGCCCTCGAACACGTGGTTGGACCGAGAGAGCACCTCTCCGTCTGGGCTGACCGCCATCTTCACCCCTACCGCCGGCACGCCGGCGCGGCTGAGCCTGCGGGCCCGTTCGGCCGGGTCGATGTCGTCCCACTCCGCCGGCGCCCGGTTGATCGTGAGCAAGGGGGAGGTCTCGGTGAGCCCGTAGATCTGGACGAACTCCCAGCCCAACTCGCTCTCGACCCGCTCGATGGTCTTCGAAGGCGGTGGTGCGCCGGCCACCACGATTCGGACTGGCTGGTCGGGTCGGGGCCGGCCGGCGGACCGGCGCTCCTCGCCAGCGGCCAGGACGCTGGCCACCACCGCCGGAGCGGCACACATGATGGTGACCCCCTCCTGCTCGACTCGGCTCAGGATCACCTCACCGTCGATCTTGCGCTGCACGACGTGGCGGCCGCCCATGGCCGTCATGGCATACGGCATGCCCCATCCGTTGGCGTGGAACATCGGGAGTGTGTGCAGAAGCACGTCCCGGTCCGAGACTCCCATGTGCCACCCGAAGCTGGCCGCGTTGAGCCAGCAGTTGCGGTGGGTGAGCTGTACCCCCTTGGGGCGGGACGTCGTCCCCGAGGTGTAGTTGATCGAGCAGGTCGCGTCCTCGTCCGCCTGCCAACCGGCCGGGTCGGCACGCCGGCCGACTTCAGGGTCGAAAAGCTCGGCGTCTTGGACCCCGTCGAGTCGGATCCATTTCGCGGAGGCGACGCGCGCCGCGGCCTCGTCGAGCTCGGGGTCGTAGAGGACGACGCTCGTTCCAGAGTGTTCGACGATGTAGCCGATCTCGTCCGAGGAGAGGCGGTAATTGATCGGGACGAAGATCCTCCCGAAGCCGCTCACGCCGAAATAGGAGATGAGGAACTTGGCCGAGTTGGGGCTCACAATGGCCACCCGCTCGCCGGCACCAACTCCCATCGCGTCGAACCCGACCGCCATCGACCGGGCTCGGTCATGAAGCTCGCCGTAGGTGATGCGCCCGAGCGCGCCCTCCACGCCGGGCTCGTCCACCGCCCCCAAGCGGTCTCCATAGATCGAAGCTGTCCGTTCGAGGAAGTCGCCGATGGTGAGCGGAACGTTCATGGACCCTCCCTCACGTCTGTGCCGCTGAAGCTGCCGTGGTGCTCAGGATAGGACCTCACCGCGCCCGAGCCCAGATGGGTCGGCGACAGCGCGAGGCGAGAGAGATGTCAGCTGAGCACGAACCCCTCGTAGCCGCGCTCGGCGACCTGGTCGCAGTGCTGGCGGTATGTCTGGACACCGCCGACGTAAGGCATGAAGACCTGCGGCTTCCCTTTCACGTTCGCGCCCCGGTACCAGGACTTCGCCTTCGGGAACAAAGTGAAGTTGGCTAGCTGGGCCACCAGGGCGACCCACTCATCCTCGGCCTCAAGCGTGGGTTCGATACGGGAGAGCTGCCGATCGCGCAGGTGCGCCAAACAGTCGGCGATCCAATCGACGTGCTGTTCGATCGAGACCACCATGTTGCTCAGCACCGACGGACTTCCGGGGCCGGTGATCAGGAACAGGTTGGGGAAGCCGGCGGCGGTGAGGCCGAGGTAGGCCCGCGGGCCTTCCGACCACCTCCCCGCCAGGCGTTGGCCGTCAACTCCGGTCACCTCGACGGCGAGAACCGCCCCAGTCATGGCGTCGAAGCCGGTGGCAAAGACGAGGGCGTCCAGCTCGTAGCTGGCGTCGCTTGTTACGACCGAAGTCTCGTTGATGCGCTCGATGGGGGTGCTCTTCAGGTCCACCAAGGTCACGTTCTGCCGGTTGAAGGTCTCGTAGTAGTCGATGTCGACACACAGCCGCTTGGTCCCGCACGGATAGTCCCGTGGACTGAGCAGTTCGGCGGTCTTCGGGTCGTGCACACGCTCGAGGATCTTGTTGCGAAGGAAGTCGCTGGCGGTGTCGTTGGCATCCGGGCTGACCAGAATGTCGCCAAAGGAACCAAGGAAGCTGAGGCCGCCGGTCGCCCAGCGCTCCTCGTAACGCTCGGCCAGACGCTCCTTCGTCGCGGTCGTCGCCATCTCGTCGGTGTGTTGGATCGGGAAGCCGGCATGGGACTGGCGGCAGAGCTCTCGGCGGGCCGGGTAGTCGGCCTTCACCTGCCGCACGTACTCGGACTCCAAGGCATGGTTCCAGGCCGGAACGCAAAAGTTCGGGGTCCGTTGGAACACGTAGACGTGCTGGGCTTGTCGGGCGATGTGCGGGATCGACTGGATGGCAGAGGACCCGGTGCCGATGACCCCGACACGCTGATCGGAGAAATCAACCGGCTGGTGAGGCCAACGCCCCGTGTGAAAGGTCGGGCGGACGAAGCTCTCCACACCGTCGATCTCGGGCAGCTTCGGTTCCGACAAACAGCCCGTAGCCATGATGCAGAACCGGGCCGCGGCGAGGTCGCCGTCTCGGGTCTCTACCGTCCAGTGCCCACGGCCCTCGTCGAACCGAGCGCTCACGACTCTGGTGTCGAAGCGGATGTCCCGGCGGAGGTCGAACTTGTCCGCTACGAAGTTGAGGTACTCGAGGATCTCGGGTTGGGTGGCGTATCGCTCGGTCCAGGTCCACTCCTGTTCCAACTCCGAAGAGAACGAGTAGGAGTAGTCGACGCTCTCCACGTCGCACCGGGCGCCGGGGTACCGGTTCCAGTACCACGTTCCCCCGACGCCGCTCCCGGCCTCGTACAGGCGCACCGAGAGCCCGAGCGCGCGAAGGCGGTGAAGCATGTAGAGACCGGCGAATCCCGCCCCGATCACGATGGCGTCGAAGCGCTCGACTTCCCCGTTGCCGGTCACAGGTTGTTCGATCTCGCTCACGATCCGCCGATCCTCAGCACTCAAAGGCGCTCTTCAGGTGGCCATGATGGCATCCTGAGGATTCTGCGACCCGGCGCTGCCGGGTTCTGCCAGCCCAAGCGCTGTGGGGTCGCTGCCACCATCATGGGGGCAACGACAGGCCCCCGTCGGGAGCCCAGACGGCCAGCCCGTCCGCCACCAGCGTCGAGGCGGCGCGAGCGGCGCGGGCGGAGTCTCCCGGCCACCCCGCCACCGCGGCCAGCTCCTCGGCGGCGATCGGCCCATCGAGGAGCGCCCGCACCATCCGGCCCCGACCCTGGCGTTCCGAACCGGCGAAGGGTGTCTGCTTCGCGCGATGGGCTGCCGGATCGGGCGAACGCCAGCCCGAGTTCGCCCAGGCGCAGCGGGCCTGCAGGGGGCAGCCCTCGCAGTCCGGCCGACGGGGCCGGCAGTGCAAGGCCCCGATGTCGAAGAGCGTCTGGTTGTAGGCCCAAGGCTGGTCCGCGGGCACGAGATGATCGGCGAGGGCCTGGGTCTCGCTCGGTGCGAGCCGCCGGCCCCACACCCGGCAGAGCACCCGGGCCACGTTGGTGTCCACCACGGCCACCGGCGCTTCGAACGCGAAGGCAAGCACCGCCCGCGCCGTGTACGGGCCGATGCCGGGAAGCCGCCGGAGTGCCGCCTCCTCACCAGGCACGCGACCCCCGTACTCCTCGCTGATGGTGACCGCCGAGCCGTGGAGGTGAAGCGCCCGCCGGTTGTAGCCGAGGCCCTGCCAGGCGGCCAGTGCCGCCGCCGGTCCGGCCATGGCGCAACTCACCGCGTCGGGGAACCTCTCGACCCAGCGCTCGTAAGGCGCCACGACCCTGGGCGCCTGAGTCTGCTGGAGCATGACCTCGCTGGAGAGGATCTGCCAGGGATCGCGGGTCGATCGCCAAGGGAGCCGGCGGCGGTGCGTCCTCCCCCAGGCGAGGACGTCGACGGCAAAGCCGGAGCCGGCGAGGAAGTCAGTCCCAGACGTTGTCGTCGTAGGGGCGGCGTCGCTCGGGAGCCGAGTCGGTCTTCCAGACCATCACCTTCCGACGGAAGAAGCACACCTCCTCGCCGCGCTGGTTGAAGGCCTTGGTCTCGACCGTCACGATGCCTCGGTCCTGACGCGAGCGGGACTCGACTTTGTCCAGGACCTTGGTCTCGGCGTAGATGGTGTCGCCATGGAAGGTCGGGTTCTTGTGCTGCAGCGTCTCGACCTCCAGGTTGGCGATGCAGGATCCGCTGATGTCCGGGACGCTCATTCCCAGGGCCAGCGAGTACACCAGGTTGCCGACGACGACGTTGCGGCCATGGACCGTCTCGTTCTGGGCAAACCACTCGTTGGTGTGCAGCGGATGGTGATTCATCGTGATCATGCAAAAGAGGTGGTCGTCGTACTCGGTGATGGTCTTGCCCGGCCAGTGCCGGTAGATGTCACCGATCTCGAAGTCCTCGTAGTACCGCCCGAAGGGCCGGTCGTGGATGGTCATGGCCCGAGGTGTAGTCCCGGTAACCCCTGAGCGTCCATCCCGCCCCGATCACTGAGCCGCTGGCCTGGGCCGGGTGGTGAAGCCAAGGGCGGCACCCGGCAGGGTGTTGCCGTCGATCATGAGGCGCCAGCTGTAGCGGGTGCCCGGTGGTAGCGGGATCGGACCGAGGCTCACGGCCAGCGCGACGTCGATCGGCGACCCCTCGGGGATGGATGGCGGCTTGGTCACGGTGAACTCGCCGCGGACCTCGATGGGCTGGGCGCCCTCGGGGGTCTCGACCAGCACCGGGCGGCCATCCGCGTCCTCCAAGAAGAGCTCCCAGTGGTGAGGGATGTCGGCTTCGTGCCAGTCGACTTCGATCTTGAGGCCGACGGCCGAGGGCACCGGATCGGGGCCGGTGATGCTCCAGCCGCCTCCCAAGATGTACAGCTTGCCGTCCGCGACCTGCGCGGCGTCGCACAGGAGCATGGTGACGTTCACGCCGACCGAGGTTATCGAGCCTGGTGGTTGGCGCCGTGCGAGACTCGGCGCTATGGCCCCCCTCTTCGGGACGCTGGTCCGCCGTGGCTGAACTCAAGGGTCTGCGCGACGACGTCTACCGTCGGCCACTGGCCACCGCGTTGGGTCGGCTCGGCATCGGCCCGGGGTGGCGATGCGTGGACGTGGGAGCGGGTGGGGGCGACGTCTCGGTCGCGCTGGCCGAAGTGGTCGGCCACACCGGGCGTGTCTACGCGGTCGACTCCGACCCGCTGGCCCGAGATGAGGTTGCTCGGGCGGCGGCAGCGCACAGTCAAGTGATCGCCATCACCCAGGCGGGCGAGGACCTCCGGCTCCCGGAGCCAGTGGACCTGGCCTTCTGCCGGTTCCTCCTCCTCCATGTGCTCGACCCCGCCCCCGTTGTGACCAGGATGGCCGAGGCGATCCGACCCGGAGGATGGGTGGTCACCCAAGAGCCGGTGACCTCGGCCGGGAGGATCGCTGGGCTCGCCATGACGATGCCCGAGGCCCGCCACCCCGACGTCGGTGCCCTGCTGCCGGCGCTCGCCCGGGACGCCGGGCTCGACCTGGTCGACGCCTGGGCCGAAGCGCCCGCCGGGGTGGGCCCGGGCCCGGTCAGCGAGTACCTCCAGACCCTCACCGGGGTCGACCCCGGTGACGACCCGATCGTGCTCCCCCCACTGGTGACCGTGATCGGGCGGCGTCGAGACCGGGATTAGGGTCCATCCGGTGCCGACCGCGGTGCACGAGGAGAGCGACCCGCTGACGGCGGCGACCGCGGCCGTAGAGCTCGCCGAGGCCGTCGTCCACAATGGCGCGGCAACACTCCCCGGGGCCGCGGCAGTGGACGTCGATCAAGTCGTTGCCTACGACCTCGCCCACGCGGCGTCCGCGGCCAGCGCCGCCCGGTCCATGCTCGACTACGCGACCCGTGGAGACTTGGAGCGGGACCTCGCCTCGGCGTTCATCGCCGAGGTCCTGGTGGATCTGGGCGCTCGGGTCGCGGGCCGGGAGTCGGCATGGGGCGTCGAGCCGGGGTGGTGGAGCCCGGCCGCCGGCTTCCTCGATGCCTACCGTTCCCCACAGCTGCTCTCGTCGCTGTGCGGCCAGACCGGACCGACCCACCTCGACGAGGACTTCGATCTGGTGCGCGAAACCTTCCACCGGTTCGCCGAGGACAAGGTTCGACCGCATGCCGAGGAGGTCCACCGGACCAACGGCGATGTTCCCGAGGAGGTCATCGCCGGGTTGGCCGAGCTCGGCGGGTTCGGACTCTCTGTCCCCGAGGAGTACGGGGGGTTCGCCTCGGGGACCGAGAGCGACTACATGGGCATGGTCGTGGCCACTGAGGAGCTCAGCTGGGGTTCGCTCGGCATCGGCGGGTCGCTGATCACCCGACCCGAGATCCTGACCCGGGCTCTGCTCAACGGGGGCACAGAGGAGCAGAAGCGGACCTGGCTTCCCAAGCTGGCCAGCGGCCAGATCATGGTGGCCGTGGCCGTGACCGAGCCCGACTTCGGCTCGGACGTGGCTGGGCTCGTCACCGCTGCCAGAAGGACAGACGGCGGTTGGCTCATCAGCGGGGTCAAGACCTGGTGCACCTTCGCGGCGCGAGCCGACGTCCTCATGCTTCTGGCTCGCACCGATCCAGACCGCTCCAGGGCCCACCGTGGCCTGTCGATGTTCATCGTCGAGAAGCCACAATCAGACGGCAAGGGCTTCGTGCTGTCCCAGGGATCGGCGGGACGAGGGCGGCTCGAGGGCCGGCCGATCGACACCTTGGGCTACCGCGGGATGCACTCCTACGAGCTGTCCTTCGACGACTGGTTCGTCCCCGAGGCCAACCTGGTCGGTGAGGAGGCGGGCGTCGGCCAGGGCTTCTACCTGCAGATGCAGGGTTTCGAGAATGGCCGCCTCCAGACCGCGGCCCGCGCCATCGGGGTGATGCAAGCCGCGTACGACGCCGCCTCGACCTACGCAGCCGAGCGCAAGGTGTTCGGCTCGCCGATTCTCGACTACCAGCTGACCAGGGCCAAGCTGACCAGGATGGCGGTCACCATCCAGGCGATCCGCCAGTTCGCCTACCGGGTGGCGCGCCTCATGGCCAAGGGCGAGGGGGCGCTCGAGGCCTCGATGGTCAAGGCCTACGGCTGTCGGGCAGCTGAGTGGGTGACCAGGGAAGCGATGCAGCTCCACGGGGGCATGGGCTACGCCGAGGAATTCCCGGTGAGCCGGTACTTCGTCGATGCCCGGGTGTTGTCGATCTTCGAGGGCGCCGACGAGACTCTCGCCCTGAAGGTCATCGCCCGCCGGCTGCTCGAGACCGCCTGAACGGCTACGCCTTCTCCGACCGCTTGAGCCCGGCCCGCAGCCCGCGGGTGACGAACTTGGTCGCCATCTTGCGACTCGCCTCGTCGATCATCTCGTCGCCGAACATCACCGCGCCGCGACGCTCGTCCTCGGTGGCCGTGCGGTAGGCGTCCAGGATGTTGTAGGCCAAGTCGAACTGCTCCTGGGTCGGCGAATACACCTCGTTCAGGACCTGAGCCTGGTCCGGGGTGAGAGCCCACTTGCCGTCGTAGCCGAGGATGCGGGTCCGCTGGGCGAAATCGCGCAGTTGGTCCAGCTCCCGTATGAGAAGGAACGGCCCATCGATGACCTGGAGGCCATTGGTCCGCCCGGCCATGAGGATCCGGGAGAAGACGTAGTTGAAGTGGTCACCGGGATACTCGGGAATCTGAACGCCCCCGGTGAGCACCGGCATCTCCATCGAGGCGGCGAAGTCGGCCGGCCCGAAGATGATGGTCTCCAATCGCGGGGAGGCAGCACAGATCTCGTCCACGTTGATGAGCCCCCGGGTGGTCTCGATCTGCGCTTCGATCCCGATGTGGCCCTGGGGGAGCCCCGCATTCTCCTCGACCTGGCTCAGCAGCAGGTCGATCGCCACCACCTCGGCCGCGCTCTGGACCTTGGGCAGCATGATCTCGTCGAGCCGCTCCCCGGACTCGCTGACCACCTCGATGACGTCTCCGTAGGTCCACTTGGTGTCCCAGGCGTTGACCCGAACGCACAGCACGCGGTCGTCCCAGGAGAGGTTCTTGATCGCGTCGGCCGCCTTGGCTCGGGCAGCCACCTTCTCGAGCGGAGCGACCGAATCCTCCAGGTCCAAGAAGGTCATGTCGGCCGGCACGGTGGGCGCCTTGGCCAGGAACCGCTCGCTGGAAGCCGGTGTCGACAGGCAGGAGCGGCGGGGCAAATCACGTGAACGTGCGGACATCTCTCCGATGGTAACGGCCGGTCAGGGGGGGTGTGGATGGCCGCCTGGGCCGAGGGGGGCCAACGCTTTCGGGGTTGTCGAGTGTGCGGCCGGGCCGGCCGTCGCTTTGGTCGTCGGGTAGGCCCGAGCACTGCTGGGATCGGGTCCCGCGTCCGTGTTGTCGGTGCGATCGATACGCGATCGTCACACAGTCGCCCAAATTGATCTACTTACTGGGACGACACGGTCGATCCGCCTGCGCTCACGAACGGCTCTGGGCACAACGGCTGCACAGACTCGTTTGCCCGCCGGACGCGCTCTCGTCAAGATGTTCCGCATTGTGACTGACGTACCGCATTGTGACTGACGTCGACGGGGCTTCGGCCCATCCCGAAGCGCGGCCTCGGCAGAGCCCGATGAGACTCTGCCGGCCATTGCAACGACCCCTGGTTGCGATGGCCGCCGTCCTGATTTCCATCGCCCCCGTCATTGTGTTCTCGACGCCGACGAACGCGGCGACGGTCGGCTCGCTCCAGCAACAGGCGAGCGATCTCCAGGAGCAGATCGCGTCGACCACCGCGCAGATCGGCGCTCTGGGACAGGCCTATGACCAAGCGAGGTACCAGCTCGATCAGATCGACAACCAGATAACGATCACCAAGAACAAGATCTCGAACGACCAACAGCGGGTCACGATCGAGCGGATGCATCTCCGCGCGGCTGCCATCGAGTCCTACGTGAACGAGGGCAGCGACGGCCAATCCAACCCGCTGTTTTCGGGCAGCCAGACAACCTTCGCCATCCAGCAGGAACTTGGGAAGGTCGCAGCGAGCAACCTCGACGTTGCCATCGCCGACTTCCGCGGCGCCTTGGTGGCCCTCGACGGCCAGAAGGCCAACTTGGACGTCGAGCAGAACTCGGCCCAGTCCGCCGTCAACACGGCCTACGAAGCCCAACAGGAAGCCAATACGAAAGAAGGCCAGCTCAACAGCGAGCTTGCCCAGGTAAAGGGGCAGATCGGGACACTCGAAGCCGCTGCCCAACGCGCCGCTGAAGCGGCGCAGGCGAGCCAGACTGCGATCGTCATGACAGCCGGGTCCACCGCGACGCCGCCTCCGCCCAACACCAGCGCTGGCGGCGTCGCGGTGGCAGCGGCCGAGTCCCAACTCGGGGTGCCCTACCTCTTTGGCGGCGAGACGCCAGGTGTCGGCTTCGACTGCTCGGGGCTCACCGCGTGGGCATGGGGCAAGGCCGGCGTGTCCCTCCCCCACTACTCGGGCGGCCAGTACCAGGACTCGACGCCGGTGCCAGTGTCGAACATGGAGCCGGGTGATCTCCTCTTCTACGGACCGGGCGGCGGCGACCATGTCGCGATGTACGTCGGAGGCGGGCAGATGATCGAGGCACCCGAGACCGGCCAGGTGGTCCACATCACCCCGATCCGCCTTGCCGACGGCTTCGTCGGGGCCGGTCGGCCCTAGGAGGACGCCGGCGTCGGCTGTCCGGGGTCGACCAGCCGGCGTGCTGCCGACACGCGCGGGTCCGGTGAACGGCAAGCCGCAGTGGCCACCATGGTCCATCGAACGATCGAGCCTGAAGCGAACAAGGACCCATCAACGGAGAGCTTTCGGCGGTTGGGCTGAGACACGCCGGGCAGACGGATACCAAGCGAGAACTGCAAAGGTGTTGATCAGAGTTGACGAAAGTCTCTCAAAGTGGACGCGCCTTGCGATTCCCGGCCCATGCCGCGTGCGTCTGTGACCGCACCTTGACCGTCTGCGAGATCGCCCGATAGTCGGGATGGATGAGCCGACCCGATCGGTGATCTCGAAACCAAAACGATCGGCGAGGACCACTGGAACCGCCCGAAGGCCCACGAGGTCAAGATGACCTCAAGCCGCGCTCCGCACCAAGGGTGAACAAACGGCCAAGCGCTGACGAGGGGCGCAACCGGAGAGAAGGGCTGGTCGGGCACCAAATCTGAGGTTCGCAAAACCGCCCGGCGGTAGGGCGACGGATGCCAGGAGGCGGCCAAGCCCGGGCATACTGGGGGGGAATCGGCCGTGAAGCCCATCCCCGTCGCCTTCCACATCGGTCCCCTCGAGGTCCACACCTACGGCATTGGGCTCGCTGTCGCCTTCTGTTTTGCCTACTTCTACTTCGGCCGCCGGCTCCGGCAGCGCGGCTACCCCACCGACTGGCTGGGCGGGGTGTTCCTGTGGGTCATCGTCGCCGCCGTCGTGGGCGCCCGGGCGCTCCACGTGCTCTCCAATCTCTCCTACTACAACGCCCACCCGGTGGAGATCTTCGCTGTCTGGCACGGGGGTCTGTCCTCGTTCGGCGGAATTCTCTTCGCCCTCCCCACCGGGATCATCCTCGCCCGCGTCCGATGTCCCAGCCTCGGGACCGTGGAGGCGCTCGACATCGTGACCCCCGTGCTCATGGGGGCTTGGGCGGTCGGCCGGTTGCTCGGACCCCAACTGATGGTGGCCGGCGGCGGCCACCCCACCCATCAATGGTTCGGCATGTACTACGCCGGCCAGGTAGGCAAGAGGCTCCCCGTCCCGATCTTCCAGGCGATCGAAGATGCCTCGATCTTCGCCCTCCTGCTGCTGCTCGAAAGGCGGCTCCGACGCTGGCCCGACGGGAGCCCGCGCACTGGATACCCGCCAGGCGGAGTCCTGGCGGCCGGCATGGTGCTCTGGGGCATTGAGCGGTTCATCGACGAGCACCTCTGGCTCGGCGAGGAGGGCCACTTGGGTTCGCTGCTGGTCCAGGCGGCCGGGCTGGTGCTGATCGCCGCCGGGATCGTATTGGCCTTCGTGACTTGGCGGCGCTGGGTCGCCTGGCTGGCCGCCGGGGCGCCGGGCCAGAGCGCCGAGCGCGAGAGGATCGCCGCCGCCAAGGCACCCGCCGGTCGAGGTGCGCCGGGCGAGGAGGTGGCCCGGTAGGGCTACCCGGAGTTCTCGGGCACGCGCCCGAGGTTGAGGAGGGACCGCCAGTCGGTCGATCGGGAGACGATCTCCTCGGGCCGCAGACGCAGTGTCTCGTCTGGCACGGCGTCAGCCAGGGTCCGTTGGGCCACGTAGTCGTATGAGACTGAGGCGAACAGTCGGCGGCGTTCTGCGACCAGCCCCTCGGGCGGATCCGGCAGGAGAAACCCGAAGATGGCGAAGGCAGCCTCGAGGTCGTAGATGCATGGGGCCCGCCCGAGCAGCCCGGCCCGCTTGCTGGCCACGATGGACGCGCCGGCCAGGACGTCGTCGACTGACTCCGACGGCCCGAGCTGGAGCCGGTCCTCGAACCGTTTGGCAAGGCGCATCGCGTAGCCCTGGTCCGGTCCAGGTGTGCCGAACCGAGCGCCGGTTGGACGGTTGGGCCCGGCGAGGTCGGCTGGCCGGTCGGCCGTCCAGCGCCCGGGCACCGAAAGCCGCAAGGCTGCCCGCACCTGGTCGGCCTCGGTGATGGGGACGAATGTCGGCTGGGCCACGGCCGGTCAGGGTACATGACTGCTGGGAGATCGACGGACAGCCGCCGACTTCGGGCACGCGCCGCCTCGATGACCCGGTGCTACCGCGGGGTGCCGTGCCTGGTGTCGTCGAATCGAGCGTCGCCCGCCTGGAAGGTTGCCGAAGCCTGCGCCCACCATTGCCGAGGCGGTCCGTCGCTGGTTTTCCCCCGACCGCCGATCCAGCTCGCCCAGACTGGTGAACCGGGAACTGCACATCCCGTCACGAGGTCCCGGACGCACCGTCCCGTCCGGCGCGGGCTCGACGAGCCAGCTCGGCCTCCGCGACACGGCTCGGCAACACGCGTCCGATCATCGTCTGCAAAATGCCGTCAGCGGTGATCAGCGCGTCCAAGTCGATGCCGCTGGGAAGACCAAGTCCGTCGAGGAACGAGACCATGTCCTCGGTGGCGAGGTTCCCGCCAGCGTCATCGGCGAAGGGGGAGCCGCCGAGCCCGCCGATTGAGGTGTCGAAGTGCCGCACTCCGAGCTCGAGCGCCGCGTAGGCGTTGACCAGTGCTGACCCGCGCGTGTCGTGCAGGTGAAGCCCGACGTCTGCACCAGTCAAGGCCAGGACCGCACGCAGCGAGCGGGGCGAACCGACGCCGGTCGTGTCAGCGAGGGTCACCGACGCGCCGGTGCCACGAAACCGCTCGGCCATCGCGGCGACACCATCCGGACTGATCTCCGGCTCATAGGGTGAGCCGAAGGCACAAGAGATGACCACGTCGGTCTGCGGGACGCGGCCGGCAACCGCCTCCGCTTGGTCGGCGGATTCGTCGACCCCCATGCCCACGTTCCGCCGGCTGTAGCCCTCGGAGGCCGAGACCGTGACTGTGACATTGCCGATGCCGGCAGCCACGGCCCGTTCAGCCCCCCGCAAGTTCGGAACCAGCGCCCACCACCGACAGTCGCCGGCGGGGAGTCCGGCCACCACCTCTTCGGCCCCGGCCATCGCCGGCACGGCCCTCTCCGAGACGAAGGCGGCGACCTCCATGTCGGCAAACCCGCAACGGGCCAGTGCCCGGATCAGCTCCAGCCGACGATGGGGCTCGAGGCGAGCCTCACGCTGAAGGCCGTCGCGCGGTCCGACTTCGCGAATGAGGACGCGGTCCTCAGTCATCGGCCCTCCAACGACGGTGTCCCAGTCCGCCGGCGACCCGAGCTCTCTGACGAAGAAGGCCGATGCGCTCGAAGTACTCGGCTACCCGGTTGGGCCAGCCCGAACGTCGCCCCGAGATACTCGCCGCCGACGACGTGCCCATCTCGGCCATAGTAGGGATACAAGGAGAAACCTGAGATGGAGTTCCGGCCGAGCGACGAGCACCTCGCCTTCCAACGGATGGTCCGGGAGTTCGCGCTGAGCGAGGTGGCTCCCCATGTTGCCGAATGGGATCGGGCTGGCTGTCTGCCCGTCGGGGTCATTCACGCGATGGGGGATCTCGGGCTGTTCGGGGTGCCCTTCCCAGAGTCTTGGGGCGGGGGCGGCGGGGACTTCCTGTCACTGTGCCTCGCTATCGAAGAAATCGGACGGGTCGACCAGTCGGTCGGCATCACGTTGTCGGCGGGTGTGGGGCTCGGGGCCACGCCGATCTTCCGCTTCGGCAACGATCGCCAGCGCGATCGCTGGCTGCCGGACCTGGTGTCCGGTCGGGCCCTGGCGGCCTTCGGCCTGACCGAGCCGGACGCGGGCAGCGACGCCAGCGCGACCCGGACCCGCGCCGTCCCGGTCGAGAGCGGATGGGTGCTGGACGGCTCCAAAGCCTTCATCACCAACTCGGGAACCCCAATCACCTCGATCGTGACCGTCACGGCCAAGGAGACCGACGGAAAGATCTCGTCGTTTATCGTCCCCTCCGGCACACCCGGTCTCCTTGTCGAACCGGCCCCATACAAGCTCGGCTGGCACGCAAGCGACACTCACGACCTGGTCCTCGACGGGTGCCGGGTCGGCGAGGACTCACTCCTCGGCGAACCGGGTTCGGGGTACAAGAACTTTCTGTCGATCCTCGACGACGGGCGGATTGCCATCGCCGCGCTTGCGCTCGGCTGCGCGCAAGCCTGCCTCGACCATTCCGTGGTCCACGCCAAGGAGCGGAACGCCTTCGGGGGGCCGATCGGCCGGTTCCAGGCCGTCGCGTTCGCGCTCGCGGACCTGGCGGTCGCGGTCGAGAACGCCCGCAACCTCACCTACAAGGCAGCGTGGTGCAAAGACCGCGGCGAGCCCTTCCGACAGCCGGCGGCGATGGCGAAGGTCTACGCGACTGAGGCCGCCGTGTCGGCCACCAGAGTGGCGACCCAGGTCTTCGGGGGCTCCGGGTTCATAGAGGACTCCCCCGTCGCCCGCCTCTACCGGGACGCCAAGATCCTCGAGATCGGCGAGGGTACGAGCGAGATCCAGCGCCTGGTGATCGCCCGGGGACTGGGGCTCCCGGTCGCGTGAGCGGCGAACCCGGAGAGCTCTCGGGCCGCATCGACCGGGCACTGGCCGGCAACACGGATCGCTACGCGGCCCGCCTGGCCGAACAGAAGAAGCTCCCCGTGCGCGAACGGCTCGCCCTCCTCGTCGACCCGAACACCTTTGTGGAAGACGGGCTCCTGGCGAACACCGACGACCACGACCTCCCGGCCGACGGTGTGGTCACCGGCTCAGCTCGGGTCGACGGCCGCGCCATGTGCGTCGTAGCCAACGACCCGTCCGTGAAGGCCGGATCGTGGGGCGCGAGGACCGTCGAAAAGATCGTCCGAATGACCGAGCACGCCCTGCGCCACGAGCTCCCCATCGTCTGGCTGGTCGACTCGGCGGGAGCCCGCATCACCGACCAGGTAGAGATGTTCCCCGGACGGCGGGGGGCGGGCCGGATCTTCGCCAACCAAGTCAAGCTGTCCGGCGTCGCCCCTCAGATCTGCTGCCTGTTCGGCCCGTCGGCGGCCGGCGGCGCTTACATCCCCTCCTTCTGCGACGTCGTGGTCATGGTCGAGCACAACGCCTCGATGTACCTCGGCTCCCCTCGCATGGCCGAGGAGGTGATCGGAGAGCGGGTCACCCTTGAGGAGATGGGTGGCGCCCGAATGCACGCGACGGTCTCGGGCTCCGCCGACAACCTGGCGGTGGACGACGCCGACGCCATCGAACAGGCCCGGGTCCTGCTGTCCTATCTCCCCAGCTCCTGGCGCCAGCTGCCTTCGGGAGCTCCGCCCGAGCCGCCGCTCCGGACGCTCGCCCGATCCGAGCTCCCGGCCGATGACGCCGCCGGTTACGACATGCACGGTGTCATCGAGTGTCTCGTGGACGCCGACAGCCTCTTCGAGATAAAGCAGCTCTTCGCGACCGAGCTGATCACCGGCTTCGCCCGCCTCGACGGCCACGTCATCGGGGTCGTCGCCAACAACCCGGCCGAGAAGGGCGGTGTCCTGTTCGTCGACTCCGCCGACAAGGCGGCCCGCTTTGTGTGGATGTGCGACGCCTACAACATCCCGTTGCTGTTCCTGGCCGATGTGCCGGGCTTCATGATCGGGACCCAGGTCGAGCGCCAAGGCATCATCCGCCACGGGGCCAGGATGGTGGCTGCGGTGACCGAGGCCGGTGTGCCCAAGATCTGCGTGGTCGTCCGCAAGGCCTATGGCGCCGGCCTCTACGCGATGTGCGGCCCGGCCTTCGACCCGATCGCGACCCTGGCGTTGCCCACCGCCAAGATCGCGGTCATGGGCCCGGAGGCCGCCGTGAACGCCGTCTACGCCAACCGGATCGCCGCGATCGAGGACCCGGCTGAGCGGGCTGCCTTCGTGGCCGAGATGCGGCGGGACTACGAGGAGGACGTCAACCTCTACCGGCTGGCCGGCGACCTCGTGCTCGACGCGGTCGTCCCGTTCGAGCGTCTCCGGCTCGAGTTGGTGGAACGGTTCTCGGCGGCCGACCCGGTCGACCGGGGCGTCGTCGCCAAGCGCCACGGGGTGCTTCCAGTCTGAGGGAACCGCCAGGGAGCTCAGCGACCTCGATCGCCCGGTCCTCGGACCATCGAGGTATGGCAGTCGCCCAGACACCCCAAAGCGCTGCCAGGGTCCTCTAACCGTGGATAGGTCTTGGGGGTCCTGCCTCGATCCGAGCGTCGATGTCGGTGCGGTCCGGACCCCACCGTGACTCCAGCCACCACGTCGCGCCGCGGTCGCGCCACCGCGTGACTTTGGTGGTCGCCGCCTCGGGGTCATCCGCCGCCGTCTCGGCTTCCCAGATGACCTCGGCGACGGTGCCGTCGGCGTGCGCGTGGGCGCGCACCCAAGAGGCCATCGCGGCGTAGGAGGCGCCGAACCCGTCTTGACCCACGTCAAGCAGGTAGGGAACGACGCCATCGAACCGGGCCGCCCGAGCCATCGATCGGCGCCGGTTCCACGCCCCGACCACCCAGATGGGGATCCGAGGCTGCTGCACCGGTCGCAACGTCCGGGCTGGTTCGGACGCCATGTCCAGCGTGAAGTGGTCCCCCTCATGCTCGGTGATCCCCGCCCAGAGGCCTTGGATCACCTCCAGTCCCTCGTCCAGCAGCGAGGCCCGGATTGTCCGGTCGACTGGATCCGTGGTCACGGCCCGACCACTCGGGGGCGCGCCGAGCCCGACCGTGAGGATCACCCGGCCTCCGGACAGCTGGTCAACTGTGGCCGCCTGGGCGGCCAGCTCCCAGGGCTTCCGCCAGGGCAAAGGGGTGAGCATGGTCCCGAGCTGGATGGTCGAGGTCTCCTGGGCGATCGCGGCCAACAGGCACCAGGCGTCAGGTTGGTAGGCGCCCTCCCACACGAACACGGCGTCCCACCCGGCCGCCTCAGCGGCGAGGGCTTGGGCGACTTGTCGAGAAGGATCCCCTCCCGGAAGGACGAACCCGGCTCTCATGGTTCCCTCCTTGGGACCGCCAGAGACGATCGGCGCGGCGGCGGACGATACCGCTCGGTGGTGACCGCTAGGGCTCGGTCGGTCCGACCCACGGCGCCGGTCGGCGTTCTCGGAACGCGGCAATGCCGGCCTCCGCCTCGTCAGCGGCGAAGAGCTGCGCCGACAGCGTCCGGGCCCAGTCGAACGCGACGTCTCGCTCCATGGCCGGGAGCGTGGCCAGCAGACGTTTGATGGCCCCGAGGGCTTGGGGACCCCCGAGAACAAGCTGCCCGACGGCCTTGGCCACCACCGCGTCGAGCTCAGCTTCGGGGACCGCCCTGGTGATCAGCCCCACCTCGGCGGCCTTGACCGCATCGAAACGCGCGCCAGTCAGAAACAGCTCGGCGGCGTCACCGCGGCGCATCTTCGGCAGGCACACCACCGAGATCACGGCCGGCGCCACCCCCAGGCGCACCTCGCTGAAGGCGAACGGGGCACCAGCGGCGCCAAAGGAGAGGTCGCAGGCCGCGGCGATCCCGACGCCGCCGCCGAAGCACTGGCCGGCGATCCGGGCCACCACTGGCTTGGGCATGTCCTGGACGAGTCGAAGGATCTCGGCAATGTCGTAGCGGGCCGAGGTGGCGGCAGCGACCGAGAGGTCCGCCCCGGCGCAGAACGTCGTCCCGGTGTGGGTCAGGACGACCACCCGGACCTCCGGTTCGTTGCCGGCCCGCACCAGGTCGTCCCCCAGGGAGTCGAGCATCTCGGTGCTCAGCGCGTTGCGCTTCTCGGGCAGATCGAGGGTGACGCTGGCCACGCCGCCCCTCACCTCGTAGCTGGTGGGCCGCCCCAACGTGCCTCCCAGGTCTCGCGCGCCGACACTATCGAGGGTCCGTCAGACGCGGCCCACCCCTCGCCGAAGACGACCGACACACCGAGTCTGGCTCGCCTCCCGCGCAGGGTGGCAGTCACTCGCCATCCCCAGGAGTCGTCTGTGCTCGGGGTGTCGTTGCACCCGGTCACTCCAACGCGGCGGTCCTCCAGGGTTCGGGTGCCATCGAGAGCGTCAGCGGTGCCCGAACGTCGGCCGTGCCGGAGCACCACAGCCGCGCATGGACGGCGAACCGCAGGTCGACGAAGTCGGCGGCACAGGACAGCACAGCCTCGCCCTGGGCGCTGTCGGCATTGAACTCGACGGTCTCCATGAGTTCGTCGTAAGCGACGAGATCGAGCCGGCACAGCGGTCCGGAGTCTCCTGAGCAATCACTCCACGTCACCGGCAACGTGAAATTGAACCTTCCCCGTGGGACGGGAAGGTACGGGCCCAAGAGTGCATAACCCTGCGTTCCTCGTGGCATCAGGACGCCGGCCGTGCCGTCCGGCATGGTGATCGGCGCACCGTCGGCCGGCTTGACACGAGCCACCCGTTCGGGCCACGAGACCTCGAACACGTGCTGAATTGCGGCGCGCAAGCCATCGACGTCCGGCTGACCCACCTTTCGCGCTTCCGCCCACCAGATGAAGGAGTCCTCCGGACGGCCACTCGCCAGAGTCATGCGAGCCAACAGGCCGTCGGGTCCGATCATCGTTCCTGGCGGATCAAGTTCGAGCGGCTGGTTCCCCTCTCGGCACAGCCAGACACCCCTCATCCGCTCGACGGAGAAACCGGCGAGATGCAACACGTTGGTCGCCTCGCTCGGCGTCATCTCCACCGTGTGCTCTGACATGCTCCAGCGGTAGTGCCGCGTGAAGTCGCGGTTCGGGCTGTCCATGACCAGGAGGCCACCCGGCTTCAGTACCCGATTGGATTCACAGAAGAACGCTGCCATCTGGTCGGGCCACAAATGCTCGACGTTCTGACCCGAGAACACGAGATCAACGGTCTCGGCGTCGACCGCTGCGACTCCCTCCTGGCCCGCCAGGTCCGCCTCGACCCATTGCACGTTCTCAGGCAATCCCTCGGGTCGTGGCATGTAGGCCTCGACCCCGATGTGCGTCTTCACCCGTCCATAGGCCTCCTCGAACCAATCGAAGTACCAGAGGCCGTTTGCGCCTGCGCTGAGGACGACGTCGGCGCCTCGCCGGACTTCCGCCAGCGCCAGCGTGCGGGCCCAGTGCAGCACCGCGTGCAGCTCGATGGGCTCGGGGGACGGCCCCCGCTGGCGACCATCGAGTGCAGCTGTGACTTCTCGGACCGACTGCTCGACATAGGGCAGAGCGATCCGGTCCAGGATCTGGCGCGCGATCCGCTTGCCGGACATCAGGGCCGAGGCCAGCGATCGCCCGCCCGGATCAGGCATCGAGCCGGTCGGCCAGCAGGTCGTGGCTCGGAAGGCTGGGGCGGCCCGAAATCCTCGGTTTGGGACCTTGCCGGTACATTTCGCTCCAGTCGCTCTTCGGGCAGTTCAGAGCTCCACGAGCCGTGTGGTGGAGCCCCGAGCAACCCTGCTGGCCGTCTAGGGCAAAGCTAACGAACTGGAGAGGTGCCGGCTGTTGGACACCCCGAGGCCGGCCGGCCTGGGGCGCGCTCGACCAGCGACGCCCCGAGGCCGTTGGCGAAAGATCAGTAGCCGACCGACTTGACCCAGTTCGACGCGACCGAAGCCGGCTGCTCCTTGTTGGCGGTCACGTCGAGGTTGAGCTTGGAGATGGCGGTGGTGGTCAGCTTGGCGTCAATGCCGTTGAGCAGGCTCCTCACCTGGGAGGTGTCAACCGAGTTGCGGATGACCGGGACGATGTAATCCGCGCCCTCAAGGTGCCGGTTGTCGGTCAGGGCCACAAAGTGGTTCTGGACCACGTTGCCGTCGCTCGAGAAGAGCTCCACGACCTGGACCTCACCGTTCTTCAGGGCGGCGACACTGAGCGGACCGGCCTCGTCCAGCGGTTTGAACGAGGCGAAGTTCAGTCCGTAGACCCTCTTCAGGCCGGGCTCGCATCCGGCGAACGTCGGGCACTCCGGCGGGCCGCCCAGGACCATCTTCGAGGCGTAGGGCTTCAGGCTGGAGAGTGTGGTCAGGTGGTCCTTGCTGGCCGTCGCCTGGGTCACCGCGAACACGTTGGTGTCGAGAGCCTTGGACGCCGGCAGCACGGTGACCCCGAACTTTGCCAGCGCACTGTTGTCGGCGGGGATGGCCGTGCTGATGTTTTTCCCAGCGGGCTGGGGGTTGCCACTGTGGAGGAACCCCAGCAAGGACGCGGCGTAGTCAGGTTCGAGGTCGATCTGACCTTTCTCGATGGCCGGCACCACGATCGCCCGGGTCCCCAGCGCAGGCTCGACCGTGACCGAGTAGCCGTCGTGCTTCAGCACGTCGCCGTAGATGTTCGAGACGATGGCCTGCTCCTCGAAGTTGGTTGAGCCGATGGTGATATGCGGTTTGGACGTCGCTGCTTGCGCCGGGCCGACGGCAGCCAGCACGGCAGCCACCGTCACCGCAGCGACGGTGGCAAGGAGGACTCGGGCACGGGTCATCGTGGTTCTGTCGCCTTTCGTAGGGGTCGCGCCGTCTCGGCGCGCCGATATAGATGCCGCGATCGTTTGACGAAACACTTACGGAATTATGACCATTCTTACTGATTCTGCAACGGAGTCCAGCATCATCCGGCCGCCGCCCCGCCGGCCAGGGAAAATGCGGCCCGGGCCCGCAGCGGGCGAGGAGTGAGCAGCCGGCCGAAGATCCCGAGCGTCCCCGCCACCAGCGCCGCCATCGCCGCCACGAGGAGCGCACCTCCGACGGCCTCCACGGTGTTCTGCGTGTCGAGGCCCGAGATGACATAGGTGCCGAGGTCCGAGTACCCCACGTAGGCGGCGAGGGTGGAGGTCGCCACGACCTCGATGGCCGCGGTCCGAAGGCCGGCCATCACGAAGGGCACGGCCAACGGGGCCTCGACCCCCCACAGGAGGTTTCGAGCCCGCAGGCCCATCGCCCGGGCCGCGTCGCGGACGTCTTGGTCGACCTCTCGCATGCCCACATAGGTGTTGGTGAGGATGGGCGGGATGGCCAGCGCGGTCAGGGCGATCCAGGAGGCGAGAAAGCCCTCCCACTTGAGCGAGATGGCCGGCTGGATCGCGAGCAAGGTGAGCAGCGCCAGGCTGGGTACCGCTCGGAAGGCGTTGGCTGCATTGACGGCGACGAGGCCTCCTCGCCCCGTATGGCCGAGAACGAGCCCGAGGCCGCCGCCGAGTACGAGGGCCAATAGGACGGTCGCCACGCTGAGCTCAAGCGAGCGTTCGAAGAGCAACGGGATCCCGCTCGCGCCGGTCCAGTTGGCCGAGGTGGTGAACCAGTGCGCGAGCCTGTCGAGGAAGGACACCTCAGCCCCTCACCGGGCGGCCGACCTCGCCCGTCGGGTCACGCGCGACCAGGGAACGACCACCCGCTGGGCCCCGACGAGCAACAGGTCAGCGATGGCCGCGAGCAGGATGGAAAGCACCAGGCCCACGATGATCGGGGTGTTGTAGGCGGTGTTGAACCCGTAGATGATCTGCTGCCCGAGGCCCCCCAAGCCGATGAGTGCGGTGACGGTGACCAAACCGATGACGGTCGCCATGGCCACCCGGAGCCCGGCGAAGATGTACGGCAGCGCCAATGGGAGATCGACCCTCCAGAGCTCTGCTCTCTTGGCGTAACCGAGAGCGAGTGCGGCCTCCCGCGATTCGGCCGGCACCGCGTTGAGTCCGGCGACCGTGTTCCAGATCAGGATCAGCATCGTGTAGCCCACCAACGCGACCTCGGCGGTGACCCACGACCTGGGGGGCACGTATCCGGTGATCCCGCCCAAGAGCGCGAACAGGGCGAGGGAAGGGATGATGTAGAGCCCGCTGGCAACCCCGAACACCGGTGCCCGCACCAGTCGGTAGCGCCAGGCCAGCACGCCGAGCGGCACCGAGATCACCGTACCGATCGCCACGGCGATGAGGCTCAGCTCGATGTGTTGGACCAGGTCCCCCTGGATCTGGCCCCACTGTCCGGTGACGTAGCTCCACTGGAAGAACGGCGAGGCGGCCAGGAGCACTGACGAACGTTACCGGGGCGGCGGGCTCGAGCGGGCGGGGCCACGGGTAACGTCGGCGGATGATCTCGCTCGAGCGGGTCACCAAGCGCTACGGCAAGGACGCGGTCGCGGTGGACGAGCTCAGCTTCACCGTCGATGACGGCGAGCTGTGCGTCCTCGTCGGGCCGTCGGGATGTGGCAAGACCACCACCCTGCGGATGATCAATCGTCTCATCGAACCCTCGGGCGGACGCATCCTCGTCGACGGAACGGACGTGCTCACCATGAACCCGGTGACGCTTCGACGCGGGATCGGCTACGTGATCCAGCAGGGTGGGCTGTTCCCGCACCGTCGCATCGCCGACAATGTGGCCACCGTTCCGAGGTTGCTCGGCTGGGATCGTTCGAAGGTCGAGCGAAGGGTGAACGAGCTGCTCGAGCTGGTTGGCCTCGATCCGATTCGCTACGGACGCCGATATCCCCATGAGCTCTCGGGTGGCGAGCGCCAACGGGTAGGCGTGGCCCGGGCGCTCGGCGGCGACCCGCCCGTCCTGTTGATGGACGAGCCGTTCGGGGCAGTCGACCCTGTCACCCGCCAGCGTCTCCAGCAGCAACTGCTCGAGCTCCAGCGGGAGCTCACCAAGACGATCGTGTTCGTTACTCACGACATCGACGAGGCAGCCACCGTCGGCGATCGGATCGTCGTGCTGTCCAAGGGCGGCGTCCTCGAGCAGCACGACACTCCGGCCGAGGTCCTCGGCCGGCCGGCGACGCCGTTCGTCGCTGACTTCGTGGGCTCCGACCGGGCGGTGCGCCGACTCGGCGTGATGGCCGTCGACCTTGACGACCTCTTCCACCCGCCAGTCGTGCTACCCGAGGCCTCGATGACCGAGGCCCGCCGGCTAGCCGCTGGAGCCGACAGCCGCTGGGCCATCGTGGTCGACGCCAGGGAGAGTCTCGAGGGATGGATCGACCTCGATCCATCCCTCGGTGGTGCGGTCCTCGACCACGTGACCAAGTTCGAGGTGCAGGTGCCGATGGGGACCTCCCTGCGGGCCGCCCTAAGCGAGATGCTCCAACACGACATCCGGTGGCTGCCGGTCGTCGACGAGGGGCGGTACCTCGGGGTCTTGACCCCGAACACCCTGCACGCCGCCATGCGCCGCTCGGTCGGCGGCCATCCGGCGGAGCCCGAGGGCTTCGAGTAAGCCGCCGAACAGGACCCTGCTCGCTCGGGGCGCTAGAACAGGGCGGTGCCTGAACCGGCCCAACCCAGCGACCCCCCGCCCGAGACCGTCGGCCTGCTCGAAGGGCTCGCCAGCACCAGGGCGATCCGTCGCTATCGGGACGAAACGATCCCGGCCGATGCCCTCAGGGCGATCCTCTTCGCCGCGACACGCGCCCCGAGCGGCTCCAACCGCCAGCCCTTCCGCCACATCGTTCTGACCGACGGCCCCAACGCCACCGAAGCCAAGCGCCTCATCGCCGCGGCGGGTCGGCGGATCTGGGGGAGCAAGCGAGAGACCGACGCCTACGACTCGGGAAGCGGGACGGTCGCCTCCTCACCCAAGGCCCGCACGGCGCGGACCATGCAGGAGTACGTGGACAACTTCGCGCGGGTTCCGGTGCTGATCCTCCCGTGCCTTGTCCGCTATCGGGCGGCGAACTCCTTCGAGGGCGCGTCGATCTACCCCGCGTGCCAGAACATCCTGTTGGCCGCCCGCGCGCTCGGCTACGGCGGCGTCCTCACCGGGTTCCACTTCGGTGCCGAGGCGGCATTGCGGGCGCTGCTTGGCGTGCCGGAGGAGGTCTTCATGGCGGCGACGATCACGCTCGGACGACCGGTGGGCCACCATGGCCCAGTCCGGCGGCGACCCATGGCCGAGCTCGTCTACGAGGACAGCTGGGGGACGCCAGCCGATTGGGCCGAGGACCCCCCGGGGACCCGGCACACCTCGGCTGGGCCGCCGGTGCGCGCCTGACCGAACGGCCACCTCGGGCCCCTCTGTGACGGCGATCAGCGCCAGAGCCGACGAATGGGGCCGTGGAGGTCCTCGACCACTCTGGCCGGCTCGTCGAACACCATCGTCGGTCGCTGCTCCACGTTGAACGCCGGCCACCCGGGGTCACCGTTGCCGACGAAAGCGACCCATGCCCGGTGCATTCGGTCGGCGAGCTCTTGGGGCGGCGCCTCGCCGGCCACCACCTTGACCTGGTCGTCATCGAGCACGTCGAAGACGAAGGGCAGATCGAGGCAGTGCACGGCACCGATTCCGCCGCGCGCCGGCGAGCGCCACTGGAACTCGTAGTGGAACGTGGGGCCGGGGCCGGTGCGGGCCTCGGCCACTCGGAGCGCCGGCATGCGGAAGGTGCGGTCGGTGACCGCTTGGCCAACCCAGTCGGCCGGCGTATCACCGGTCTTCTGGTAGACGGCGACGCCGTCGGTGTCGAGTCCCAGGCGGCCGAGCACCCGCTCGGCCTGGTCCTCTTCCATCGGGGCCATGCGGGCCGAGGCGTTGAACTCCTCCTCGGTCGTGCCGATCAGGAAGGCCAGGTCCGATCCGGCCCCGTCGGCCACCGCCCGCATCGGCGAGACCGGAACGATCTCACCGTCGACGAAGGGGAAGAACTGCAGCTCCCTCCCGAAACGCTCGGTTGCCGATCCCGGTGGCGGCGTCGTTGCCGCGGCCTGGGCCTCGACCAGCTTGGCCGGCGACACCCGTTCGAACGAGGCGAGGTCCATCTCGATGCCCAGGTGGTCGGCCACCCGCCCCGTGAGAGCCAAGGTGGCTTCAGGTGACGGAGCGGGAAAGACCGAGCCACTCATCGGGAGGACGCCGCGGAACAGGTCACGGGCCCGAGCCAGGGTGCTGAGCAGCATCGACGCCGCCCCGCCGGCACTCTGCCCGCCGACGGTCACCTTGGCCGCGTCGCCGCCGAAGGCGGCGGCGTTGCGCTGGACCCACTCGAGGGCAGCGATCCAGTCCAGCACGCCGCGGTTGGCCGGAGCGCCCGGAATGTTGAGGAACCCCTCCGCGCCCAACCGGTATCCCACGCTCACCACGACGACGCCGTCGCGGGCAAACCGGTCCCCGTCGTACCAGGTGCTCGACGGCGTCCCGGTCACGAAGCCTCCGCCGTGGATCCAGACCAGCACCGGCAGGCCGGCAGCACCCAGATCGGGAGTGAAGACGTTCAGCGAGAGGCACTCGGGCGCCTCGCCCCCGTCGATCGTGGGCTCCGGGATAATGGTGAAGCCCGTCGCCGGTTGTGGGGCGGTGGGAGCCGACTGCACCGCTGGCCGGACCCCCTCCCAGCGCTCGGGCACCACCGGTGGCTGGAACCGGAGCGGTCCGAACGGAGCCTTGGCGAACGGGATGCCCCGGAAGCTCAGCCCGTGCTCGCTCTGGTGACCACGTACCCGGCCCCGATCGGTCGTTGCCACAGGATCAGCCATCTCCACCCCGCTCGGAAGGATCCTTCTGGGTCTCGCGCTGGCTCAGATGAACGCAGGCCGCCCCGTTCTACCTCCGATGAGAAGCGGGAGGGAACCCGGCTGGTACGGGCCCGTCATCGACTGGTCTTTCGGCTCCCGCGATCACCACCGGGCCGCCGTCGACATTCCGGCCCACCACGGGGCAGGGCGCGAATCCTGCTCCTCACTTCGACGAGGAGAGGTACTGGCTGAGAAAAGCGACGGTCGGGCCAAGCTCGATCGAGGCATACGCCAGGGCATGGGCGCAGGAGTGGTTCACGTCGAGTCGGACCGATACCCCCTTGGTCGCGAGAGCCTGGGCCATGGCGCTCGACTGGCCGGGGTCGACGATCTCGCAGCCCACCTTGAAGTCGTCGGAGGTGGCGAGCAGCGTGGGCGGCGAGGCCTTCGACACGTAGTCGATGGCAGACGCCTTGGTTGCCTTTTCGGGACATGTCGGATCGCTGGTCGATGTGCAGCCCAAGAACTCCATGACGTTGGAGATCTGGTTCAACGCGTCGACCTTGGCGCTCCCGTTGAGCGCCGCGGTGAGGTCGTAGCCGCCGGACCAGCCGACGTCGGCCTGGACCTTGGCGTCCGGTTGCAGCTGTGGTGCGGCCATGGCGGAGAGCACAGCCAAAGTGGCACCGGCCGAGGTCCCGAAGAGGCCGATCTCGTTGGGATCGATACCGAAGCGCGCCGCGTTGGTGCGGACGAAGGACACGGCCGCGAGCACCTGTTGGATCTGGAGCGGGAAGCCCGCCTGGGTCGGTGTGGCCACGGTGTAGTCGATGGAGAAGGCCGCAATGCCGGCCTGGGCGATCTTGGCCGAGATCGGGTCCTGGCCCGTTCGACTCCCCTTGACGAAGCCACCGCCGTGAATGTCGATCACGGCGGGGACCGTGGCCGGTGGCGTATTCCCGTTTGCCGGCGCCGGCAAGAAGACATCGAGAAGAAGTGGCTGGCCGTCGAGCGTCGCGTACGGGATGGCCCGCTGCTCGAGGTCACCGTAGATCTGGGGAGGAGGAGCGTTGCCTGACTGGACCACGCTCGAGGTCGTGCTCGAGGGCGCGGTCGTCGTCGTAGTGGGGGCGGCCTTGGTGGTGGTGGTCGGCGAGGCGGCGTGCGTGCTGGGCGTCGCCGAGCACGCGGCGAGGGCGGTAACGGAGAAGAGGAGCACGAGGATCCCTGGATTTTGGGGCTTGATCCCTAATCCGGATGCCTTGCGAAACACCAAGCTGACCTTTCTCGAAGCGGCGACGTTCTTGAGCGGCCTCATTCGACGGGCGGTCCGTGAGGACCGAAGGGTCGGTGCCGCCCGGGGTGCCGTACATGCAGAGGGCGACAGCGCACCCGGCAGCTGCCCGGGTTGGGACACGTGCGGGTTCCGCGCCGCTATGAGCGGGTCACCCCGCCCGGCGGTTCGAACCCTGAGGTCAGGGCACCGCCGTTGAGCAAACCAAGCACGATCGAGTCGTACAGCGCTTGCCAGCTGGCCTCGATGATGTTGTCAGACACGCCGATCGTCGTCCAGGTTCGCTCGCCGTCGCTCGTGTCGACGAGGACCCTGGTGATGGCACCTGTTCCGAGGCCAGTGTCGAGCACCCGGACGCGGTAGTCGGTGAGGTGGATCCCCTGGAGCACGGGAAAGTGTGGTCCGATCGCCTGGCGGAGCGCGGCGTCCAGGGCGTTCACCGGTCCGTTGCCTTCGGCGGTGGCAACCGTCCGGGTCTGACCCACGTGCACCTTCACGGTGGCCTCGGTGGTGACCGCTCCCGGCTCGCCGCTGGTCAGAGTGCCATGGTCGGTGATGACCCGGAACGACTCGACCGTGAAGAAGTCCGGCTCCCAGCCGGAGGCCCGGCGGAGCAAGAGCTCGAGCGAGCCGTCCGCCACCTCGAAGTGGTAGCCCTCGTGCTCGAGTCGCTTCAGCTCGTCGAGCACCCGTCCGAGCACCTCGCCGTCAAGATCGAGGCCGAGCTCCGTCGCCTTCATGGCCAGGGTCGAACGGCCGGCCATCTCGGAGACGACGACGCGCATGCCGTTGCCGACCAACTCGGGCGACGCGTGCTCGTAGAGGTCGCGCCGGCGGGCAACGGCACTGGCGTGCAAGCCACCCTTGTGGGCAAAGACCGAGGTGCCAACGAATGGCTGCTGGGGGCTGAGGGCGACGTTCACCAGCTCGGCGATGTGGTGCGAGACGGCGGTCAACCGCTCCAATCTCTCGGGTGGGATCGTGCGGACCGAGAGCTTGAGGGTGAGGTCCGGGATCGCCGCGGCCAGATCAGCGTTGCCGGCTCGCTCTCCGTAGCCGTTGATGCACCCCTGTACCTGTGTCGCTCCGGCACCCACCGCGGCGAGCGTGTTGGCGACCGCGCACCCGGTGTCGTTGTGGCAGTGGATGCCGATCTGGACACCAGTGCGACCGCCGACGTCGAGGACGATCCCTGCGACGTCGTGGGGAAGCGTGCCACCGTTGGTATCGCACAGCACGAGCGTCTCGGCACCGGCCTCCTCGGCTGCCCGCAGCACCCGCAAGGCGAACTCCGGGTTGTACCGGTACCCGTCGAAGAAGTGCTCGGCGTCGAGGAACACCCTCTTGTCCGCGCGACGGAGGAACTCGATCGAGTCGGCCACCATCGCGACCGCCTCATCCAGGTCGGTCCGCAGGGCATCGGTGACGTGCCGGTCCCACGACTTGGCCACGATGCAGACGGTCGAGGTGTTGGCCTCGACCAGTTTGCGCAGCGTCTCGTCCTCTTCGGCCTTTGAGTTCGCCCGGCGGGTCGATCCGAAAGCCACCAGGGTCGAAGTGCCGAGGTGCAGTTCCTTGGGAGCCCGGGCAAAGAACTCGTCGTCCTTCGGGTTGGCTCCCGGCCAGCCGCCTTCGATGTAGCCGACGCCCAGATGGTCGAGCTGCTCGGCGACTCTCAACTTGTCGTCGACTGTAAGTGACAGGCCCTCTTGCTGGCTCCCGTCCCGCAACGTTGTATCGAAGACGTCGACCGACTCCGGCCACTGCGGCATCACGAAGTCGTGTGAGCCCCGATGGTGCGAGTGGCCCGATCTGTTACTCGACATAGTCCAACCAGTCCTTGTAGCGATCCATCTCCCCGCGGACCGTCGCGAAGAAGGTCGACTGAAGCTCCATCGTGATCGACCCGGGACGCCCGCTGCCCACCGCGCGGTCGTCGACGGAGCAGATCGGAACGACTTCGGCGGCCGTGCCGGTGAGGAAGGCCTCGTCCGCCAGGTACAGGTCCGTTCGGATCAGCGCTTCGTGCTCGACCTTGTAGCCGAGGTCCGCAGCGATGGTCTCGACGGAACGCTGAGTGATGCCGTCGAGTGCACCGGCGTCCGACGAGGCCGGGGTGATCAGGGTTCCGTCCCGGACGATGAAGACGTTCTCCCCCGTGCATTCGCTCACGTGGCCGTCGGGGGCGAGCAGGATCGCCTCGTCGTAGCCGGCCTTGAGCGCCTCCACCTTTGCCAGGGAAGAGTTGAGGTACATCCCGGTGCTCTTGGCGGCCGTCGGCACGGCGTTGGGGTCGTGGCGTTGCCAGGAGCTGATCTTCACCCTGACCCCGTTGGTCAGCCCGTCGTCACCGAGGTAGCTCGCCCACGGCCAAGCAGCAATCGATACGTTGACCGGACAAGGCAGCGGGTTCAGTCCCATTTCGCCGTAGCCGAGATAGATGAGGGGCCGCAGGTAGCACCCGTCGTGCAAGCCGTTCACCTTGACGACCGCCCTGGTGGCCTCCAGGAGCTGGTCGAGGGTGAACGGCACCTCGATCATGAGCACCTTGGCCGATGCGAGCAGGCGGTCGATGTGGTCCCGGAGTCGGAAGATGGCCACGCCCTTCGGGGTCTTGTAGGCACGGATGCCCTCGAAGACCCCGGACCCGTAATGCATCGTGTGGGTGAGCACGTGGACCTTCGCCTCAGCCCAGTTGACCATCTCGCCGTCCATCCAGATCTTCTCGGTGGGGGTGATGGGCATCTCAGAGCCTTTCTGCGATGGCGGCGCCGATCGCTGCGGTCGACCATCGGTCGGCACCGCCAGGAGGGTGGGCGAGCTGGCCGGACTGCACGAAGTCGGACACCGCCTTGTCGATGCGGGTCGCCGCGTCGAGCTCGCCCAAGTAGTCGAGCATGAGGCTGGCCGACCGGATCGCGGCCACCGGGTTGGCAATGCCTTGTCCGGCGATGTCGTGGGCGCCGCCGTGCACCGGCTCGAACAGCGAGGGACCGGTACGCGCCGCGTTCAGGTTCGCCGAGGGGGAAAGGCCATGGCCGCCACAGACGGCGCCGGCAAGATCGGTCAGGATATCGCCGAAGAGGTTGTCGGTGACGATCACGTCGTAGGTGCCCGGACGATCGACCAGATAGATGCACGCTGCGTCGACGTGCTGGTAGTCGTGAGTCACGTCGGGGTGGTCGGGGGCGACCTCGTTCACGGTCCGAGCCCACAGGTCGCCGGCAAAGGTGAGGACGTTGGTCTTGTGGACCAAGGTCAACTTGTGGGCCGAGCGCCGTTCGGCCAGATCGAAGGCGAACCGCACACACCGCTCGACCCCCATCCGGGTATTCACCGATCCCTGGGTCGCGACCTCGTGCTCGGTCCCCTTGCGCAAGAAGCCGCCCTCGCCGGCGTACGCGCCCTCGGTGTTCTCCCGGATCACGACGAAGTCCGCCCCCTCGGCGATCGAGCCCGGGGCGCCGGTGAAGGGCCGCATGTTGATGAACAGATCAAGCTCGAAGCGGAGCCGCAGGAGCAGCCCCCGCTCCAAGGTGCCCGGCGGGACGGTGGTGTCACCGATCGGTGGACCGATCGCCCCGAGGAGGATCGCGTCAAACCCCCGGAGCTCCTCGAGTACCGAGTCGCTCAGGACCTCCCCGGTCCGGACATAGTGGGCGGCACCCAGGTCGTAACGGGTGGTGCGGAGCCGGACCCCCGCCGCCTCGACGATTCTCAGGGCCTCGGCCAGGACTTCTGGGCCGATGCCGTCGCCGCCGATGACCGCCACGTCGTGGCCGGCGGCGGTCATGACCCGACCGGCCGGGCGTCACGCCCCAGCCCGCTGGTTCTGTCCATCTCTGAGGTTTGGCGCATCAGGCTCATCGGCTGCAATCGGCTCGGAAATTGAAAAACCGCCCACAAAGTGGACGGTCGAGTAGGCACGTACCGGGGGGCACGTGCCTACATGATGATGATTACCTCGACGGTGTTCGGCGACATCAGGGCAGAGATTGTCCCTCAGACGGGGCTCTCCGTCAACCACGCCCTACTGATGGGGCGGCAGCACGGGTCGGGCTCCTCGGGGTCCCAAGCCCTCCGCCCATAGGCTGGCGATCCATGGGCCGCAGTTCCCTGCCGAAGCAGAGGGCCGGGGCCCTTGCCGCCCCGTCCACCGCAGTTGAGCCGTCCCGGGCCGACGACCGGGTCAACCGTGCCAGCGTCGATTAGGCGCGAGGTCGGTGGCGGGTCGGTGGCCCCGATCATCGGGATCACCGCAAGTGAGCTGGTGGCCACCTACGGCGGGGTGTGGAAGGAGCGCTCGTCCCTGGTTCCAGCCGAGTACGTCCATGCCGTCGCCCGTGCCGGGGGCGTTCCGGTGGTGCTCCCGGCGGCCGGTTTGGCCGAGGCGGTCGCCACCCGGATCGATGGGCTGATGCTCACCGGCGGGGGCGACGTAGACCCGGCGCTCTTCGGCGCCGAAGCACACCCCGAGGCGGGGAAGCCCGATCTACTCCGAGACCAATTCGAGATCGGGCTGCTGGAGGCGGCGAGCGCCGGTGGCCTGCCGGTGCTGGCAATCTGCCGCGGCATCCAGGTGGTCAACGTGTGGCGCGGCGGCACCCTTCACCAACACCTCCCCGACATCGGCGCCGACCCCGACCACCTGGGCGAGCCCGGGGTCTACGGATCGCACCGGGTCCGGGTCGAGCCCAGGAGCCGGCTCGGCGCCATCCTCGGTGCTCCGGTGGTCGACGTGCCCACCCACCACCACCAGGCCGTGGACCTGATCGGTGACGGCCTGCGCGCCAGCGGCTGGTCGGGCGACGGGATCGTCGAAGCCCTGGAGGACCCCGATGCCCGCTACCTGGTGGCGGTGCAGTGGCATCCCGAGGTGGGCGACGACCCGTCCCTCTTCGACAGCCTGGTCGCCGCGGCGCGTCCGGGTTCGAGCACCCGCGCACGGTTGCCCATCGGCTGACTTCGATCTCGTCGCCGGGATCGCCCGAGGTGGAACGCCGGTTGCCGGCGCGCGTGTCAGCAACCCGCCCAACGGCCGTCGAAAAGGGCTATGGCGGACTGCGTACACCTGGAATCGGCCTCGAGACGAGCGACGCCGCGTCCCGTTGGGAGCAGCGTCCGGAGCTAAGGTTGCCCGTCCCCCGAACGATCGATCGGCACACGCCGGTCGCGGAGAGCCAAATGATCGAAGCGCGTGGGTTGACGAAGCGCTACGGCAAGACCCTCGCGGTCGACTCCCTGTCCTTCCAGGTCAATCCCGGGCAAGTCACCGGCTTCCTCGGCCCAAACGGATCGGGAAAGTCCACCACCATGCGGGTGATCATGGGCCTCGACCTGCCCGATGCCGGGGAGACCACGATCAACGGTCGCCGCTACCGCGGTCTCCCCTGGCCCCTGCACGAAGTGGGCGCCCTCTTGGAGGCCAAAGCGATCCACCCGGGACGGAGCGCCTTCAACCACCTGTGGATGCTGGCCCAGACCCATGGGATCGGCCGCCGTCGGGTGAACGAGGTGCTGGACCTGGTCGGGCTCAGCGACGTGGCGGGAAAACGGGCGGGCAAGTTTTCTCTCGGCATGAGCCAGCGGCTCGGCATCGCCGCCGCTCTCCTTGGCGATCCCTCGGTCCTGCTGTTCGACGAGCCGGTCAACGGGCTCGATCCCGAAGGGATCCTCTGGGTCCGCACCCTGCTCCGGCGGTTGGCGAGCGATGGCCGGACGGTGTTCGTCTCCAGCCACCTCATGAGCGAGATGGCCCTCACCGCCGACCACGTGGTGGTGATTGGCCGGGGCCGGCTGATCGCTGACGGGTCGGTGGCCGACCTGGTCGCGGAGAGCTCCCGCCGCTTCGTGCGGGTGAAGACGCCGCAACCGGACCAACTCCGCGCACTGGTCGCGAAGGCCGGGGGGACAGTGGAGCCCGACGCCGACGGCCCCGGGCTGACCGTGGCCGGGCTGAGCGCCGAGGCGATCGGCGATCTGGCCGCAGAGCAGGGGGTCAGGCTGCACGAGCTCGCTCCCCTCCAGGCTTCGCTCGAGGAGGCGTTCATGGACCTGACCCGGGCCAGTGTGGAGTTCCACGGCGGAGGAGTGGCGGTCGATGAGGCCACAGTCGCCGAGGTTGATGGCGGGACGGCCCGATGAGCGCCGGGCCAGGAGTCCTGGGGCCGGTACGGCCCTTGCCGGCCGGCCACTACGGGCCATTCGGCCAGCTCCGGTCGGAGTGGACCAAGATGCGCACGGTCCGCTCGACCATTTGGACTCTCGTCGCCACGGTCTTGGCGGTGATCGGGATCGGAGCCGTAGCCACCGCGGTGACCGCAGCCCACTGGCGCAACGGCGGCGTCATCGACCGGGTGGGCTTTGATCCAACGGCGAGGAGCCTCGCCGGGGTGTTCCTGGGCCAGATCATCATCGGCGTCCTCGGTGTCCTCGTGATGAGCGCCGAGTACGGGACCGGGACGATCCGGGCCACTCTGTCGGCGATCCCCAACCGCCCGCTCGTCCTGGCGGCCAAGGCGGTGGTCTTCGCGCTGGCCGCGGTTGTGGCCAGCGAGATCCTGACCTTCGGGGCCTTCTTCCTCGGCCAGGCCCTCCTTCGGGGCTCGACCCCGTACGCCACCCTCTCCCAGCCGGGGGTGCTCCGGGCGGTGATCGGAGCGGGTCTGGTCCTCACCGTGCTCGGCCTCTTCGCCTTGGGTTTGGCCACGATCGTCCGCCACACGGCCGGGGCTCTGACCGCCTACGTGGGCCTCCTGCTGGTACTGCCGCTGATTCTCCAGGCCTTCCCGGTCTCGGTCCAGCACGCCAGTCTGAAGTACATGCCGCTCGTGATCGGCGAGCACATGGCCTCCACCAAGCTCAACGCCAACGACTTCGGCGGGGGCCACCTCTTGTCCCCCTGGGTCGGGTTTGGCTTCCTCTGCGTCTATGCCGCCGTCGCCCTGGTGGTCGGCGGAATCCTGATGCAACGTCGGGATGCCTGAGCACAGCCATCCCAGCCACCGGCCGGACCCCGGTGGCGTCCTGGCCCGATAGCCTCCAAAGGAATCGGCCCCATGGGTCGATGACCTGGTACGAGCGTCCAGGACGGAGAGGCATGACTCCAAACAGATCGGCGGGCGAGACCCCCGCCACCCAGCTGACCCAGGAGACCTACGACCGCCTCGTCGCCGAGCTCGAGGACCTCACCACCCGCGGCCGCCACGAGATCTCCAGCGCCATCGAGGCCGCCCGGGCGCTCGGGGACCTGTCCGAGAACGGCGACTACCAAGCGGCCAAGGACACCCAGGGAAAGATGGAGTCCCGCATCCGGCACCTCCAGGCGCTGCTCAAGCGAGCCACCGTCGTCTCGGGCACCGCCGGCGACGGATCGGTGGCGGCCGGCTCGGTCGTCGCGCTCCGCTACGAGGGCGACGACGAAGACGATCTCCAGCAGTTCTTCGTTGGCTCGATCGAGGAGCGCCGCGGGGACATGTCGGTGGTCTCGCCGGGGGCGCCGCTGGGCCAGGCGCTGCTCGGGCGACGGGCTGGCGACACCGTCGAGTACGAGGCACCAGGCGGCACCCTCAAGGTGACGATCGTCGAGGTGGAAACCTGATGGCTGACTCTCCAAGGACTCTTGTCGACAAGGTGTGGGACGCACACGTCGTGCGTTCGGCCGAGGGCGAGCCGGACATGCTCTACATCGACCTGCACCTCGTGCACGAGGTCACCTCGCCTCAGGCGTTCGACGGCCTCCGGATGGCCGGGCGGGGGGTCCGGCGTCCCGACCTCACCGTCGCCACGGCCGACCACAACGTTCCCACGACCGACCTCGACAAGCCCATGGCCGATCCGATTTCCAAGAAGCAGCTCGAGGTGCTGGCGGCCAACTGCGCGGAATTCGGGATCGTCTGCTACCCGATGGGCCACGCCAATCAGGGCATCGTGCACGTGATCGGGCCCGAGCTCGGGCTGACCCAGCCCGGCATGACCATCGTGTGCGGTGACAGCCACACCTCCACCCACGGGGCCTTCGGTGCACTGGCCTTCGGGATCGGCACAAGCGAAGTCGAGCACGTCCTGGCCACCCAGACCCTCCCACAGGCTCGTCCGGCCACCATGGCCGTGACCGTCGACGGCCCCCTGCCGGCCGGAGTCACGGCCAAGGACATCGTGCTGGCGGTGATCGGGCGAATCGGCACTGGCGGCGGCATGGGGCACGTGATCGAGTACCGGGGCGATGCGATCAGAGCGCTCACGATGGAAGGCCGCATGACGGTGTGCAACATGAGCATCGAAGGAGGCGCGCGTGCGGGCATGGTCGCCCCCGACGACGTGACCTTCGCCTACCTCGAGGGGCGGTCTCATGCCCCAAAGGCGACGGCGTGGGAGGAGGCGCTCGACTATTGGCGGTCTCTGCCGAGCGACCCCGGCGCCGAGTTCGACAAGGAAGTGTCCCTCCGGGCGCCCGACCTCCTCCCCCACGTGACCTGGGGAACCAACCCGGCCCAGGTGGTCGCGATCGATGGTTCGGTCCCGGAACCCGACTCCTTCGCCGGCACGGCCACGCGGGAGGCGGCGGCCCGAGCCCTGGCCTACATGGGCCTCACCGCCGGCACGCCGATACGTGAGATCGCCCTCGACACGGTGTTCATCGGTTCATGCACCAACTCGCGCATCGAGGACCTCCGGGAGGCCGCCGCTGTTCTGGCCGGCCGGCGGGTCCGGCCGGGGCTGCGCGCCCTGGTCGTCCCGGGCTCGCACCGGGTCAAGGCTCAGGCCGAGGAGGAGGGGCTCGACACCGTGTTCACCTCGGCCGGCTTTGAGTGGCGCGAGCCGGGCTGCTCGATGTGCTTGGCCATGAACCCGGACAAGCTGTCCCCAGGCGAGCGGTGCGCGTCGACCTCCAACCGCAACTTCGAGGGACGTCAAGGACGAGGTGGGCGGACCCATCTGGTCTCGCCGGCGGTGGCGGCGGCCACCGCGGTGCTCGGCCGGTTCGGGTCACCCGGAGAGCTCGAATGAAGCCGGTGCGGGTGGTGACCGGAACCGCCGCTCCCCTCGACCGCTCGGACGTCGACACCGACCAGATCATCCCCTCGGACTGGCTCAAGCGGGTCGAGCGGACTGGCTTCGGTGCCGGGCTGTTCGCCGAGTGGAGGGACGACCGCGACTTCGTGCTCAACCACGACGAGTACGCCGGCGCGACGATCCTCGTTGCCGGGCCGAACTTCGGCACCGGCTCTTCTCGCGAGCACGCGGTGTGGGCCCTGCTCGACTACGGCTTCGAGGCGGTCATCTCGGCCAGGTTCGGCGACATCTTCGCCAACAACTGCACCAAGCAGGGCCTGCTTCCAGTCAAGGTGGCCGAGGAGCTGGCCCGGGCGCTGCTCGATGCCGTCGTCGACGACCCTCGCCTGGAGATCACCATCGACGTCGAGCGGGGCACGGTCGAGGCGCCGTCGGCCGGCGTCGCCGGCACCTTCCCGCTGGACCAGTTCACACGCACGCGGCTGCTCAACGGCTGGGATGACATCGGGTTGACGCTGCGCTACGAAGACCGGATTGCCGAGTACGAGGCGACCCGACCCCGTTGGCGCCCCTCGATGTCGGCATGAACTCCGCCTCGGCGGTCTCCAGTCCCCGCCCTATGCCTCGCGGGCCCGGTTGGCCGCGCTGACCACGGCGTTCAGGGACGCATCCAGGATGCTCGAGTCCATCCCGACCCCCCACAGACATTCCCCGGCCACCTCGACCTCGACGTAGGCGACGGCCGAAGCCTCGCTGCCCGCGGTGAGGGCGTGCTCGCTGTAGTCGACGACCTCGAGCGAGACGCCGACATCGTGGAGCCCGGCGACCAGAGCGTCAATGGGACCGTTCCCGGTGCCGCGGATCGTGCGGTGATGGCCGTCGACCAACAGCTGGGCGACGACCGTCGTCGCCTCGGCGTCAGATGAGATCTCGCTCGAGAGGAGACGGATCCCGGCTTCGTCGGGCAGGTAGGTGTCCGAGAACACCTCCCACATCTCATCGGGTCGGATCTCGGTCCCGCTCGCCTCGGTCACCGACTGGACGGCCTTCGAGAACTCGATCTGCAGTCGACGGGGCAGGTCGAGCCCGTGCTCGGTGTCCATGACGTACGCGACCCCGCCCTTGCCCGACTGGCTGTTCACCCGAACGATTGCCTCGTAGGTGCGCCCCAGGTGCTTCGGGTCGATCGGCAGGTACGGGACCTCCCAGGCCTCGTACTCGTCGCCGATCGCGGACATGCCCTTCTTGATGGCGTCCTGGTGCGAGCCCGAGAACGCGGTGTAGACGAGATCGCCGACGTAGGGGTGCCGGGGGTGCACGGGGAGACGGGTGGCGTACTCGGCCACCTTTCGGACCCGCTCGATGTCGCCGAAATCGAGACAGGGATCGATGCCCTGGGAGAAGAGATTCAACGCCAGCGTCACGACGTCGACGTTCCCGGTGCGCTCCCCGTTGCCGAAGAGCGTCCCCTCGATCCGATCGGCCCCGGCCAGCACGGCCAGCTCGGCTGCGGCCACTGCGGTGCCTCGATCGTTGTGGGGATGCAGGCTGAGGACGACTGAGGCGCGGTTCGAGATGTTCCGTCCGAACCACTCGATGACGTCCGCGTACACGTTAGGGCTGTACATCTCGACGGTGGCAGGAAGGTTGAGGATGATCGGGCGATCGGGGGATGGCTCGATGACGTCCATCACCGCTTCGCAGATCTCAACGGCGAACTCGGGCTCGGTGCCGGTGAAGCTCTCCGGTGAGTACTCGTAGCGGATCTCGGTGCCCCCCAGGTTGGCCTCGAGCTCCTTGCACCGCTTCGCCGCCCTCGTCGCGATGTCGACGATGCCCGGCTTGTCGAGCCCGAACACCACGTCGCGCTGGAGCGCGGAGGTCGAGTTGTAGAAGTGCACGATGGCCCGGCGGGCCCCCTTCAGCGACTCGAAGGTCCGATCGATCAGCTCCTCACGGCACTGGACGAGCACTTGGATCTCGACGTCCTCGGGTACGAGGTCCTCCTCGATGAGCTGACGCTGGAAGTCGAAGTCCGGCTGCGAGGCGGACGGGAACCCGACCTCGATCTCCTTGAACCCGATCGCGACCAACGCCTCGAAGAGACGGTGCTTGCGGGCCGGATCCATGGGGTCGATGAGCGCCTGGTTGCCGTCGCGCAGATCGACGCTGGCCCACCGGGGCGCCCGCTCGAAGACCCGGTCGGGCCAGGCCCGGTCCGAGAGCTTCAGCGGAATGTGGGAGCGGTACTTGTCGAAGGGCATCGGCGAGGGGTCGCAGGGCAGCGCCAGGCGGCCGCCGTCCACGGTGCTGTGTCGTGACTCGGTTGCTCGGCTCACGGCCTCCTCCTTCCTTGCTCCTCATGCTCCCGATCCCGGTTCCTGACCAACAAAAAACCTCCTGGTCGGAACCAGGAGGTAGGTGGGCGAACGCGATGTGGCGTTCGCCGTCAGGTCAGCAGCAGAACCGAGGGGTGCGCTCCGGGCATCGAAAAGATGATGGCATCGACCCTCCGGCCAGTCAAGGCGCCCAAGGCGCTGCCTCGCTTGCCGAAGGGCAAAGTGGCGTCATGTGCGCGGATGGGCGATTGGGCTTGTACCCAGATCTCGTCACCTGGTCCC
Source organism: Acidimicrobiales bacterium (assembly GCA_040414865.1). GTDB lineage: Bacteria > Actinomycetota > Acidimicrobiia > Acidimicrobiales > RAAP-2 > Palsa-461. The sequence continues at coordinate 5,141 of JBEDUR010000142.1, read as the reverse complement.
GTATCGCACCCGTCGCATCGGCGGGAAGCGATGGGGTGCCCCGGGGTTGACGAGGACCGAGGCAGCCGCCGTCATGAGGGGCCACGGCTGACCCGGCGGTAGGTGCGGAGCCAATCCAAGAGGCCCTGGTTCGCTGCCACCAAGCCCCGGCGGTGGAAGCCGGACCACGGGTGGACTCCGGCCGGTCCGAGGACCGACGTTCGCCCGATCTCGGTCTCCCAGTAGGCCTCCATGTGCTCGAGGACCGTTTCAGTGTCCGAGATGCCGTACGCGTCGCAGAACACGCGCAGCCGCCGATCGCGGTCGGGCGGACGGGTAAACCCGCACTCCATGCAGTGAGCGTCGTCTCGCATCGGGGTGACGAAGAACGCGGCTTCGGCGACTTCGGCGATCGGCGGCGCCGGTTCGGCGAAGTCCCAGTCGATGAAGCCGACCGGCCTGCCTCCGTCCCAGATCGTGTTCCACGGTCCGAGGTCCCCGTGGATGACCACTTCGCCCGGCGAGAGCCCCAGAACGCCCGTCCACCACAGGGCATCGGACGGGGGCCGGTAGGACCTCACCGCTTCGTGGTACCGCCGGAGCAGCCCGGCGAACTCGATGAGTCCCTCGTCCTCGAGCAAGGAACCTGGCCATGGGCGGGTCGCCGGAGTCCCGTCGATCCAGGTAAGGATCTCCCGGCCTTTGGGATCGACGCCGAGGAATCGTGGAGCGCCGTCGAAGCCGACCTCCTCGAGGTGCTTCAGAAGCCTCCAAACGGCCGGGGACCAGCGTTCGACCGGGCGACGCACGGTGTCTCCTATCCGAACCGGACGGCTGACGCTGCCCCCAGGTACGGGCTCGTCGGGTTCGCCCTCGGGGGTCGGGATCGACACGTCATCACGATATGACCGGCGAAAGAAACGGGTCTCGAGTTCGGGTGACCATCGGGCAGGACGACAGTGGACTTTTCATATCGCGCCGGAACCTGCTCAGGCCTCGGTTGCGTACGATTTGGAGCGGTGACTTTCGCCCTGGTTCCCCTCACCGTTCGACTTGGCCGAGGCGTGATCCCGGACTTCTCGTGTGGCGACGCGGTCAGGCCCGCGAACGAGTGATGCCCCGTCTACCCGAGACGGTCAACCTGGACGACGAGGAGCCGTCGCTTCGACTGCAACGTTGGCGCATCGACGATGTCGACGTGCTCTTGGATTTGACTCTGGCCAGCTACGACGAGCTTCACGAGTGGATGCCTTGGGCGGCCCAACGGCCGACATTGAGCTTCCAACGCCAGTTCCTCGAGGAGTCCGAACGCCGCTGGCAGGAGGACGTTGGGGCCGACTACGCGGTCGTGCCAGCCGGAAACGGGCCGGTCGGGACCTGGGGATTTTTCACCTTGAACGAAGCCGAGCTCGGTATGGGCTACTGGCTCAATCACTCGGCCTGGGGAAAGGGGTACGCCACTCGAGCGACCCGCGCCCTCGCGGCCGTTGGCTTCTCCGAGCTCGGGGTCAGACGGATCCTCATCGAGTGCGACCGCGCCAACGTGCGCAGCGAGGCGGTCGCTCGGAGGGCTGGCTTTCGCCTCATCGAAGTGGGCACGGCTTCGCCGACTGCGCCGGCCGAGAGTGGGGAATATTCCAGGTGGGCACTCGATGCTGATCGGTGGAGGTCAACCGTGGCCCGCCGGGGTCGATAAGGACGGCCGGCGGCGAGATCTGAGCTGAGTTGCCGGAACATCCGACTTTGGGGGAGCTCATCGGCCCGCCGGTGCCGGTCATCGGAGCAGCGCGGACCTCGCGCTCGGCGTGACCCAGAGCGCGTGCTCGCCACATGACCGGACGAGAGCCCGAGACCCCGACCGAGCGGGTCGCCGCTTCCCTTGGGTTGCACATCGTCGCCCCGGCCGAGGGAGGGGAGTTCGGAGCGACCTTCGTCTCGAACCAGGTTGGGGACCGGTTGGTTCTCAAGGTCGTCGCCGGGTCCGACTCGGCACCGGAGTGGGCGCGCGGTGCCAAGCTCGCCGGCGTCCTCGGTGCCACCGGCTACCCGTGCCCGCGCTACGAGGGCACGGGCACCGACGGCGAGGTGACCTGGTCTCTCCAGCGTGTCCTCCCCGGGTCGCTCCCGTCTGTGACGAGCACGGAACACCTCGGGCAGCTGGTTGCCCTGGCCGAATGCCATGCCAACCGGGCGCCGGCTCCCGAGCCGTCCTGGGCGGAGACCGCAATCGGATGGGCACGGACAAGGGCCGCCTGGTTCGAACACCAGGAACAAACCAGCCATTGGGGGATCGAGCTAGAGGGGACGCTGGCGGGCTTGGACGACACGGCGACTCGCGACGTCGACGTCGTCCACAACGACTTCCACCACCGGAACTACCTCGCTGACGGCGACTCGGTGACCGGGGTCTTCGACTGGGAACTCGCCGCCACGGGCGACTGGCGCTTCGACTTGGCCACGCTTGCCTTTTGGAGCGAGGTCGACCGGGACCGCGTGTCCACGGACGCACGGGCGGCAGCTCGGCGAGCCCTGGCAGCGGCCTGTCCCGACCGGCTCTCGGCGCTCTTCGGGGCGCTGCTGACGACCCGGGTCATCGCGTTCTTCGCGGCGTTCCGGCCCGAGTCGCTCGACCGTGTGCTCGAGGCCATCGGGGCAAACATCGCTCCGTGGTGGCGGTGAAATTGGGCGGCCCGCGGCCGCCTCGTCCTCCTAGCCCTGCCTCGACCATTTGCCAGCGTTGGCGCTTCCGTGATCTCGGAGACTTTTCGGAGCACAGTCAGGCTCAGGGCCAGCTTCTCCACGAATCGACCTCTAAGGCGATAACCGGTCCGACGATCGCGGTCTCCCGGTACTGGGAGTATTTGCTCCGTAGGTGCTCGACGGCGAGCTCGCGTTCGACCTGGGTGTCGGCGACCCGAGCTCGACCATCGAGCCGGATCCACCACAGGCGCGACCAGTCCTGGTCGTAGTGGTCGACGAGCAGAGAGGCCTGCGGGTGTACGCCAATGTTCTCGACTCGACGCAGAACGAGGCTCGATTTCGGCTTGGCGTCGACGGCCGAGTAGACCGTGCTGCCCACCAGGGCGAAGCAACAGGGCACGAGGTGGGGCTTCAGGTCAGGGGTGATCGTGCCCAGGCGACCGACTTCGGCGATCTCGAGGCGTTGCCGCAACAACCGGTCGTCCACCGTCGCCCTCCTTGGTGTGATCTCCGTCCTAGGATCGCCGAGGTCGACCACCGGATGCGTGGGTCGGATGGTGGAGCACCCCAAAACCCGATTTGATCGACCATGCTGGCCGATTCCGGACCGTCTGAGGACGTCATCAGGCGCCCGATCCAGAGCTCAACCGGCCTGGGACGCCCACCTCCGGCTGACCAGCAAACGCCGTCATGGGTCCGGTGGACGCCGGACCATGTGAGCAGATTTTCAGGCAGTCACGGGAAGCTCGTCAATCAACAGTCCGAGCGAGCGGAACTTTTCCGCGACCGCGTCATAGCCACGCTCGAGCTGCTCAACGCCGCAGAGAATCGACGGCCCTGACCCCGTGGCCGCGGCGAGAACGTAGGCGAACGCCGCCCGAATGTCGGGCATCACGATCTCGCTGCCCGCCAGCGGCGTCCGACCACGGATGACAGCCGAATGAAGCCACTCTCTCTCGTGAAAGCGGCATGCCTCACCACCAAGGCACTGGTCATACAGCTCGATCTCGGCTCCCATCGCCTTGAGGGCATCGACATACCCGAGCCGGTCCTCGAACACCGTCTCGTGGATCAGCGACATGCCGGAGATCTGGGTGAACAGCACTCCGAGGGGCGGTTGCCAGTCGGTCATGAAGCCCGGGTGGGGACTCGTATGGACTGCGATCGGATGGAGCTCGCTCGGCCTCACGACGACGCCGTCGTCTTCGATCTCGAAAGTCGCGCCCATCCGACACAAGGTCGAGATGGCGGTTACTAGTCGGTCCTGGCTGCATCCGGTGACTCGGACGCTGCCGCCAGTCGCCAGCCCAGCGATGAGGTAGGAGAAAGCCTCAATGCGATCGCCGCCTATCCGCTGCCGAGCCCCCGAAAGCTGCGTCTTGCCTTCGACGACGAATCTGCGGTCCGGTTGCAGTTCGATGCCTGCCCCCATGCGCTGCAGAAAGAGGGCCAGCTCGACGACCTCAGGTTCGATCGCGGCATTCTCGAGCACGGTCCGACCTTCGGCGGTGGCCGCGGCCAGCAAGACGGTCTCAGTGGCGCCCACGCTCGGGAACGGGAGCCGAATGTGGGCACCGTGAAGTCGGCTCGCCTTGGCCTCGACTCCTTCCTCGGTGATCTGAATCTCGGCGCCCAACTGCCGGAGAGCATCGAGGTGGAAGTCGATTGGTCTCGTCCCGATGGCATCGCCTCCGACCAGCGGCACGGAGGCCTCGCCCAGCTGTCGGAGTAAGGGGCCCATCATGAGGATCGGGATCCGGTTGAGACCGGAGTAGTGGACCGGTACGTGACTGTCGTGCACTTCGGAGGGGTCGATGGTGACCGTCGAGCCCTCGACCGCGATCCCCGCTCCCACCGCGCGCAGGATCTCGGCGGTGATCTCGACGTCGCCGATTGCCGGTGCGTTGCGAATCAGCGTGGGACAGTCGCCGATGAGCGCCGCCACCATCAGCTTGGTGATGACGTTCTTCGAGCCTGCGACCTGGATGTTCCCGTGTAGGGGGCCGGTCGGAGTGATGGCCCAGGCCCGATCAGCCATCCACTCATCCTCTCACAATGCAACGCGGGGACCTTGGCTCAAGTCCCATGGTCACCCTCCCCTTCTTGCCTGTGCGATTCGCCTCTCCTTGATGCACCGCGGGCAACGCCGGTCGGGTCTGCAGCTCCATTCCGGCCGATGATCACGAATGGGGGCGGAACATCTCACGCCGCCGGTAGATGCTTCAGGGACGAGACCTGCGAAAGACCAACTCTCGAAAAACTCTTCTTGGGCACGTCTTCGTGAGCAGGGGCGATCCGCGGCTGGCTCGAGCGAATGATCGGAACCGTTGCGCGATCGTTCAGGCTTACAGCAGGGAGGCCAAAAGGAAATGGAGCCCTCGGTCCGCCCGTGCATTTTCCGGCGGTCCACGCGGGAGACCCGCGGTTAGAGGTCTTCGCGGCCCGTCAGGCCGAAGAGCGGC
>JBEDUR010000141.1:0-27260 GCA_040414865.1 Acidimicrobiales bacterium | reverse complement strand
GCCGACGGGCTGATCGCCGTGACCCCTTCTTCCGGCGGATCCTTCGTCGGACGCGAGGCGCTCTCGGTCCTCGAGGTGCTTGCTCCCTTCGCCGGGCAGGCCGCCTCGGGCTGAGTGCTGGCGTAGGCTCGACGTCCCGGTCGGGGCGGGCCCGTTCGCTCCTTGGGGCCATCGCGCGCGCTGACGAGCTCGGCGCGCCGGTTGCGTTCGGACCTCGTGCCGCCCACCACGGGCAGCTTCCTTTGCCGTCCGAGACTGGAAGTCGTTCTAAAACGGTTGCCACTCGGTTCCGACGACGACGATGCTGAAGTTGGTGTTCGACATCGACGAGTTCTCAGCCACCGGGATAGGACACCTTCCCGGCGCTTTCGACCCCGACGACGCATCCGCCATGCGCGCCACACTCTGGCGGTACATCGAAGAGCGAAGCGGAATCCGCCAAACCGACCCCTCGACCTGGCCGGACGGTGGCTATCTCCCTCCTGGGCTCAGCCTCAGGGCGCTCAAGGGTCGAGGCGTCTTTGCTCCTCTGACGGAGAACAGGGTTCTGGGGGATGCCCTGAAGGCGATATTCGGCGAGGGTGGCTGGACCCCACCCAAGCGAGGAGGCCGGATCCTCCTGACCTTCCCGAGCGCCAGGACCTGGACCATGCCGACGGGATGGCACATGGATGACGGCTTCGAGCGCCATAGCGTGCCCGTCCCTTGGGTGCAGGCCTGGGCCTTCCTTGTCCCCGTTGGTCCCTGCGGGGGCGGAACGCTCGTGCTCGCCGGCTCGCATCGCCTAGTGGAGCGGTACAGCGAGAACCTGCCTCCTGGTCACCGAGGCAGTGGCAAAGTCAACTGGGACCGCTTCATGAAGCAGCATCCCTTTCTCGACCGGTTGCGACAGGGTGGACGCCCGGAGGCTCCGCTCAGAGAACTGCTCGGGGTGCACGAAGATGTAGAAGGAATACCGATGCAAGTGGTCGAGCTCACCGGGAACCCGGGCGACATGTTCGTCACTTACGGCCGGGTCTTCCACTGCGTCTCACCCAACGCCGGCGACCATCCGCGACAAATGATGACTGCGGCGATTACGGCGCGCTGATTTCCGTCCGTCCGGCTGCACTGGGTGATGAGCAGCAGGCAATCTCGGGACGCCAAACGTATCGTGAGGATGGAGTCAGTTTTTACATGAGGCGGCACTCTCGGCCTTCAACCCCGGCTCGCCAGGACCGGGAACGTCGGATTGCCGACCGCGAAGGTCGCGTGCGACCCGCACGCCAACATCCCGGAGGCCCTGGGATCGCTGCTCATGCACTCCGATCCTCCAGGGCCTGCCGGCCATCTGGGAGGTGCCTGGTGCAGCCACGGCCCCTCGAGCCGAGGAACGGCACTGAGCCATGCCCACCGGCTCAGAAGCAAGCGACGACGCGCCCCCCTTGCACGTGGCCTCGGGGTCGCCAAAGCTGAGCCTCGGGGCCGAAGGGGGGCTAGGAGGAGGCGTGACGACCACCCGCACCGAGACTGACAGTATGGGCGAGGTGGAGGTCCCCGCCGACCGCTATTGGGGAGCCCAGACCGCTCGTTCCCTCGAGCACTTCGACATCGGCGAAGTCATGCCCAGTCCCGTCATCCGGGCCTTCGGCATCCTCAAGGGCGCGGCCGCCCGGGTCAATGCCGAGTTGGGCAAGCTCGAATCCCACCTCGCGGAGCGCATTGCCGAAGCCTCGGCCGAGGTTGCCGCCGGGCGCCTGGATGACCAGTTCCCGTTGCGGGTCTTCCAGACCGGGAGCGGGACGCAGACCAACATGAACGCCAATGAGGTGATCTCCAACCGGGCCATCGAACTCGAAGGAGGGGAGCTCGGCTCCAAGCGGCCGGTCCACCCCAACGACCACGTGAACATGTCGCAGTCGTCGAACGACACGTTCCCGACGGCCATGCACATTGCCGCCGTGGAGGAGGTCGTTGGTCGGCTGCTTCCCTCGGTCCGGGCCCTGCGGGAAGCCCTGGCGGACAAGTCGGTGGCGTACGCGTCGGTGACGAAGATCGGCCGCACCCATCTCATGGACGCGGTCCCGCTGACGCTCGGCCAGGAGCTCTCCGGCTACGTGGCCCAGCTCGACGCGGGAATCGAGCGGGTCGAGGCGTCCCTCTCCGGCCTCTACCGTTTGGCCTTAGGCGGGGCAGCCGTCGGTACTGGATTGAACACCCACCCGGAGTTCGCCGATCGGGTTGCGGCCAAGATCGCGGAGCTGACCGGCCTTCCCTTCGTCAGCGCTCCGAATAAGTTCGCGGCGCTTGCCGCCCACGACGAGCTCGTGGCGGCCAGCGGTGCGGTGCGCACGCTGGCGATCTCTCTGACCAAGATCGCCGAGGACTTCCGCTGGTTGGGATCGGGGCCCCGCAGCGGCCTCGCCGAGCTTCTCCTCCCGGAGAACGAGCCGGGCTCCTCGATCATGCCGGGCAAGGTCAATCCCACTCAATGCGAGGCCATGATCATGGTCTGCATCCAGGTGTTCGGGAACGACACCGCCATCGCTCTCGCCGGGAGCCGGGGCAATCTCGAGCTCAACGTGTGCAAACCGTTGATGATCGCGAACTTCCTCTCGTCGGTGACGTTGCTTGCCCAGGCTTGTCGCACGTTCCGCGAGTTCCTGGTGGAAGGGTTCGAGCCAAACTACGCGCAGATCCAGCACCACCTGCAGAACTCGCTTATGCTCGTCACCGCGCTCAGCCCGGTGATCGGCTACGACAAGGCGGCCGAGGTGGCCAAAAAAGCTCTTCATGAAGGGACGACGTTGCGGGAAGCAGCTCTTGCTCTCGGGTATGTCACCGCTGAGCAGTTCGACAAGGTCGTCCAACCGGAGAACATGACGAGGCCCTGAGATGTCCGAGGTCATGACCGCCGCCGCTGTCGATGCTGCCCTCGCCGGAAGGGCTATCGAGTGGCGCCGCGAGGGAGACGAGTTGGTGAAGCAGGTGAAGCGACAAGGGTTCTCCGGCGCGCTCAACTATGTGAACCGCGTCGGCGAGCTGGCGGAGGTCGCTGGCCACCATCCGGATATCGACATCCGCTGGGACACGGTCACCCTGCGGCTCTCGACCCACTCAGCGGGCGGGCTCACCGAGCGCGACCTGGCTCTGGCGGCCGAGATCGATGACCTCGGGTAGGGCAAGCTCTCGAGCCACCGCTCGCGACAACCCGAAGTAAGGACCGGGACTTCGCCGCCAAGGGCTGTGTCGCTACGAGGTGCTGGACCCTCCACTGGGTACGAGGCTCGAGCGAAACAGGTTGCCCATCGCCTCCCAGTGTCGCTCAGCGGCTGCGGCGTCGTAGGGGGCGTTGTCGGGCACGGCGAACCCGTGGCCGGCCGGGTAGGTCTCGATCGTGTGCGGGACACTGGCCTCGGTCAGAGCCTGGTCCAGGCGGTCACGCTGTTCTGTCGGGAAGCTCGGGTCGTTGCTCGCCCCAGCGACATACACGGTCGCCCTCATCTCGGGCGCCCGGAGGTGCGGGCTGTTGGGGTCCCCGTCCGCAGCGAGACCTCCGCCGTGGAAGGAAGCTGCAGCAGCAATCCGGTCGCCAAGCCGGCCGGCGACGATGAGAGACAGCCGGCCGCCCATGCAGTAACCGGTCGTGCCCACGGCCTCACCGGAAGTCTCGGACAGTGACGTCAGGTAGTCGACGTAGGTGCCGGCATCGCTGGCGATCATGTCCGGCGTGACGCTGCGCATCAGGCTCATGAGCCGGTCCCTCTCCGCCGGTTCGCTGAATGCCGTTCGCAGGTCGAAGGGCTCGTAAGCACCGGAGCGGTAGTAGAAGTCCGGCACCAGCGTCACATACCCCAGAGCGGCCAGGCGCTCGCCCATCTCCCGAAAGGTGTCGCGCAAGCCTCCGGCGTCGGGGTACATGATCACCGCTGGCCGGGGTCCACCCCCGTCGGGAACGTGCAGGGAGCATGGGCACTTCCCGTCTGCGGTCGTGATCTCGACACTGCGCTGCGCCATCGTTGCCTCCGCGTCGTTGAATGGGTCGACCGACCCTACCCGGGTCCTGCGTCGCCTGGCTTGGCGGATCGCGGGGCGAAACGACGAGGTCCTACTCGAGCAGTGCTGTCCGCAGCGACTCGATCGCGGTCGGCTTGACACCGACCGACACGACGTAGTCCTCAATCGTCCCGTGATCGTGGCGCAGCGCGCTGAGCAGGCCGGTGATGTTGTCCGGCCGAGCGGAGAACACCTCGTTCGTCAACTCAGGTGAGCGCAGCGGGCGGTCGGGTATCGCCATCGCCCGCTCCCGCAGGCCATTCATGGCCTCGCTGCTCAGGGCGTAGTCCTCGGCCACCGTCTCGTCGTCCACGCCGAGCAGGGCGAGCACGAGGGCAACCACCACGCCGGTGCGGTCCTTGCCGGCGAGGCAGTGGACGACGGCGGGGTGGGAGTCAGGATCGGCCACCACCGAGATTGCCTTTGCGACTTGGGGGCCACCCTGGCGGGCGTAGTCCTGGTAGCGGGCAGCCATCATCCCCGCAGGCAGCTGGTATCGGGTGGGGTCGAGGATCTCCTCGACGATCGGCAGGTGGTGGAAGGTGACTGGGAGGGCGTCGACGGGGAAGCGCCCCATCTCCCACTCGGCGGTGCTGCGCAGGTCGACCACTGTGGTGATACCGAGCTGACGCAGGACACCGAGGTCGGCCGGCGAGAGTTGGGAGAGCCCCCCGGCTCGGAACAGGCGCCGCCACCGGACCCGCCGACCGTCAGCGGTGACGTAGCCGCCCACGTCCCGGAAGTTGAGTGCCTGCTCCAGGGCGATGTGGCGCTCGGGCCGTTCCGCCGCGCCGTCGAGCTCGCTCGCGGGTGGCATGTGGCGGGAGTGTACCGAGAGCCCGGGTGACGTGGAGGTGAACGGAACCCCAGCGTTCAGTGGACGGGCGCGTCCCACAACGGGAACCACCGGGACAGGTCGCTCTCGAGGCGTAGGTCCTTGCCCACCACGGCCTGGATGCGCAGCTCGAGCTCGTTGTCCCGCCGTTCACCGGGGAGGGGCGCAAATGGGTAGAAGGTGCCCCGCTTGTACAGGTAGACGAGGAAGAAGGGTTTGGCGTCGGGTCCGGCCCCGGCCGCCGGCCTGAACCCGAACACCGAGCACAGGAGTTGGGGGCCCCAGCCGCCGTCGGTGAGCGTCGAGTTGGCCAGGTGGACCCGAGTCACCAGGTCCTCGAGGTTGGCATCCTCGAAGAGCAGCCAGCGGTAGCCGTAGGCGTCTTCGGTCTGGGTGAACGTGCCGACCGACGCCGGTGTGGTCGCGTCGCTGTCGGGCAGGGCAAGGAGGTCGCCGATCTCCTTCTCCAGATCCTGGGCCGGCTGCCCGGCCGGCGCCTTCCAGCACACCCCGGCTGAGCCCGAGGAGACGAGGCCGGCCGCGGTCTCGAGCGTGACCGCGGCCGATGGCAAGGCGAACAGGTCGTCCAGATTGGCTCTGACCGGCTTGGTTCGGCCGAGCAGGGTGTCGAGGAACCCCACCGCCCGTCCGAGGCCTTAGCGCGGCTGGCCGAGCTGGTGCTCGAGCTCGGAGAGCTGGGCCAGCCGGCGCTCGAGGGTGGGGTGGGTCGAGAACAGCGTGGACAACGAGACGCCGCTGCGGCCCTGAGTGAGGGCGGGGGTGAAGAAGAACGCGTTGAACGCCTCGGCCCGGCGGAGGTCCCGGGTGGGGATGCGCGACATGTCGCCGGTCACCTTGACGAGCGCCGAGGCCAGCACCGAGGGCCGGCCGATGAGCAGCGCCCCGGACCGGTCGGCGGCGAGCTCGCGGTAGCGGGAGAGCGCTCTGATGAGGAGGAAGCTGATCGCGTAGACGATGATCGAGACCGCCATGACCATCATCTCCAGCAGGACGATCTGGCTGCCGCTCTGGCTGTTGCCCCGCCCGCCGCCACCGAAACCGCCGAACAGGCCGGCGTACAGCATCATGCGGGTGGTGAGGCCAGCGATCACGCCCAGGGAGCTGGCGATGGTCATCACGGCGACATCGCGGTGGGCGACGTGGGAGATCTCGTGGGCCAGCACGGCCTCCACCTCGGGCTCGTCCAGCCGGCGGAGCAGTCCTGTGGTCGCACACACCACCGCCGCCTTGGGGTTGCGTCCGGTTGCGAACGCGTTCGGCATGTCGACGTCGGCGATGGCGACTCGGGGCTTGGGCATGTCAGCCAGGGCGCACAGCCGGTCGACGATCCCGTGCAGCTCCGGCTGTTCCTGGGGGGTGACCTCGCGACCGTGCATCGACCACAGGGCGATGCGGTCCGAGAACCAGTATTGGGCGAACAGCAACAGCGCGGCGATGACGACGATGGCAGCGAAGGACAGGCCGATGGCCCAGAGGATGGCGATGAACCCGCCGTAGAGGACGACCAACAGCAATCCGGTGACGAACATCCGGATCGTGAGCCCACGGTCGCCGGGGATGTTACGGGCGCGGGACATTCAACCTTCCTTTCCTGGAGACATCGTTCGGTCGGGGGCCGGGTCTTCGCCTGACTCGCCGGTCCCGCCGACAATCTCGGCGTCCTGGGTCTTCTCGTCGGCGCCGTCGCCGAGGGCGGCGGCCGGCGTGCCGGACGCCAGCTCGGCCTTCAGGGCGGCCAGCTCCGAGTCGACCTGGGTCCCAGATGACACCCTGTCCAGCTGGGCCTGGATGTCGTCGACCGGGTGGTCGAGGTCGCTGAGGGCGCCCGAGGCCAGCAGCTCGTCGATGGCCCCCGCCCGGGCCTGCATGCCGGCGATCTTGTCCTGGGCCCGCTGCATGGCCCCACCGGCGTCGCCCATCGATTTGGAGATCCCCGAAATGGCCTCGCCCACCTGGGTCTGGGCCTGGGCGGCGGTGTAGCTGGCCTTCATGGTCTCCTTGCGGGTGCGGAACTGCTCGACCTGGCCCTGGAGCCGCTGGGAGGTCTCGACCAGCTTGTCCTGCTGATCGGTGACCTGAGTGTGCTGGGTCTCGAGCTCGCCCAGCTGCTCACCGATGGCCGCCCGCCGGGACAAGGCCTCCCGGGCGAGGGGCTCGTTGCCCTGGGCCAGGGCCGCCTTGGCCTGGTCCTGGAGCCGCTCGGCCTGCTTGTGGAGCTGGCCCGCCTGCAGCTCGATCCGCTTCTTGGCCGTGGCCACGTCGGCCACGCTCCGGCGGACCTTGGTCAGGCTCTCCAGCTGCTTCTCGTAGGAGAGGTCGAGGGTGTCGCGGGGATCCTCGACGCGGTTCAGGACCTTGTTCGTCTTGGCCTGAAAGATGGCCGCTATTCGACTGAATACACCCACTGCTCTGCCCTCCTCGGCGCGCTCGCCACGGGGGTTCGTCCACGTCGAGCATAAATCCCCCGGGCCGCCTGAGGGGCACGGGGCGTCCGGTATCGTCGGCCCATGCCCGAACCAAGGTGCCTGTTGACGGTCCACGCCCATCCCGACGACGAGTCCTCCAAGGGCCCGGCAACGGTCGCCCGGTACCACGACCAGGGGGTCCACACCGTCCTCGCCTGCTGCACCGGCGGGGAGGAGGGCGACATTTTGAACCCGGCCATGGACCGACCCGAGGTCAAGGCGAACATGCCCGAGTACCGGCAGCAGGAGCTGGCCGCGGCGACGAAGATCATCGGCTACGACGAGGTGGTGATGCTCGGGTACCGGGATTCGGGGATGCCGGGCTCGGAGGCCAATGGTCGCCCGGAGTCCTTCGCCATGGCCCCGCTGGAGGAGGCGGTCGGCCGGCTTGTGGCCGTGATCCGCCGGGTCCGGCCCCAGGTGATCGTGACCTATCCCGACGAGCAGACCCGCTATCCGCACCCAGACCATCTCCGGGTCCACGAGATCTCGGCAGTGGCCTTCGAGGCCGCAGCGGACCCTGGGGCCTACCCGGAAGCGGGCGAGCCGTATGCGCCGGCCAAGATGTACTACACGGTCTGGTCGGTGGCCCGGATGCGGGCCATCCACGAGAAGTTCCTCGAGCTGGGACTGGAATCGCCCTACAGCGACGAACGCCTCAAGCGAATGTTCGACGGCCCGCTGCCGACCTTCACCACCACGATCGACGTCACCGGCTACGAGGACATCCGGACCGAGGCGCTGCGGGCGCACGCCACCCAGATCGATCCCAACTCATCGATGTGGTTCGGCCGCCTGCCCCCCGAGGTGCAGAAGGCGGTCCCGAGCACCGACGACTACCAGTTGGCCCGCAACCGGCTGGGCTCGCTCGAGGTGCGAGAGGACGACCTCTTCGCCGGCGTTCCCGAGGCCGGCTAGTCGCGGGCCAGTTCCCGGAGGCGGCGGAACCCGATCACCTCGATCCCGGCCTTCTCGGCCAGCACCCTCGGGTCGGGTTTGCCGCACAGCAGCGTGTGGTCGCCGACCCGCTCGGGCCAGTCTGGGGTCAGAGCACGCAGCTCGGGGGAATCGATCGCCGGCCGGAAGTGCAGCTCGGTCACGCCGGGCTCCAACCGCTCGAGCACGGTCTGGAACATCGCCGCGGTGGCCCCGCCGGGCAGGGTCACCAGGTGGTCGCTGAAGACGGCGCCGGCCGAGGCGGCGAGCTCGTTGGCCGGGAACCCGAGGAGGCCCTGCAGGTGGTCGTCGACCATGCGCAACGGCAGCTGGAACTCGAGGGCCAGTTCGAGGTAGACGTCGAAGAACTCGGGCCTCAGCTGCAGGGTGGTCAGGTGGGCGTCGAGGTGGCTCACGTCGAACCCCCACAGGATCGCCCGCTCGATCTGGGCCCGGCACTCCCGCCGGGTTTCGTCCAGGTCGGCGTGGTCCCACACGTCTTCGACGGTGGCCGGGAAGCCGGCATCGCCCCCGAGAAGCGACGGCGCATGGGTGATCGGGCCCCAGCGGTAGAGCTCCTGCTCGGCATTCAAGGTGAGGTGGACACCCACGTCCTCACCTCGGTACCGGGCAGCGGCCTCCCGACCCCACGGGCACGGCACCATGAGCGAGGCGCTGGAGGCTCCCCCGCCCCGCAGCGATTCGTAGACCCCGACGTTGGCGGCATGGCAGAAGCCGAGCTCGTCGGCGTTCACGATCAGCAGGCGGGTGTCGGGGCCATAGCCCAGTCGTTCGGTCAGCGTGGCCATCGCACTCGAGAGTGAGGGTACCGGGCCCCGAGCCCGGCTAGACCGGCCGCTCGTCCGAGAGCCCGGCGTCCTGTCGCCGGGCCTCCTCGGCCAGGTCCGCCTGGAACGACTCCATCGCCCCGGCCAGCTCGGGGTCGTCGACGGCCAGCATCCGGACGGCGAGCAGCCCGGCGTTGCGCGCGCCGTTGACCGCCACGGTGGCGACCGGGACTCCCTTGGGCATCTGGACTATCGAGAGTAAGGAGTCCAGCCCGCCGAGCCCGCCGACCGCCACCGGCACGCCGATGACCGGCAGCCGCGTTACCGAGGCCAGCATCCCCGGGAGGTGGGCGGCGCCCCCGGCCCCGGCGATGAGGACCCTGAGCCCCCGACCGGCCGCCGCCTTGCCGTAGGCCAGCATGTCCTCAGCGGTCCGGTGTGCCGAGAGCACCCTGGTCTCGTGGGGCACGCCGAACTCGTCGAGCGCCTGGCCAGCGAGGGCCATCACCTCGAGATCCGACGCGCTGCCCATGACCACCGCCACGAGCGGCTCGCCGCTCACCGCACGAACTCCGGTCGCGAGCGGGAGACCGGCATGGGGGTGCCCAGTTCCCTGGCGGCACGCCACGCGCGGTCCCGCACCTCGAGGGGGTCCTCCCCGCAGGCGGTCACGTGGCCGAGCTTGCGACCGGGCCGCGGTGCCTTCCCGTAGAGGTGCACGTGCACGCCCGGAACCGACAGCGCCGGCCCGAGGCGAGCCGAGGGGTCGGCACCGTCAGCCGGGCCGAAGACGTTGACGGTGGTGATCTCGGGGGCGGTTGGGTCGGTAGCGCCGAGCGGGAGGTCGAGCACCGCCCGCAAGTGGTTCTCGAACTGCGAGGTGACCGATCCCTCGATGGTCCAGTGGCCGCTGTTGTGCGGCCGGAGCGCGAGCTCGTTGACCATCAGAGTGTCGCCCGACGCGAACATCTCGACCGCCATCACACCGATCAGCCCGATCTGCTCGGCGATCGTGGTCGCCAGCGCCTGAGCCCGAGCCGCGACCGGCGGGGTGACCCGGCCAGGTAGGGCAACCTCTCGGCACACCCCGTCGATCTGGCTGGTCTCGACCACAGGCCAAGCGAGCGTTTCGGACTCCCGCCGCACCACGAGGGCGGACAGCTCGAAGTCGATGTCGACGTGCATCTCGGCGAGGATCGGCACCCCGGCGCTCGCGGCTCTCGTCGTCACGGCGGCCGCCTCTCTGGCGTCGGCCACCGGCCAGACCCCTTTGCCGTCGTAGCCACCCCGCGTCGCCTTGAGCATGAGCGGCCAGCCGTGGGCGGCGGCGAATTCCTCGACCTGGGTCAGGATCGGGCGAGGGTCCGCCTCGTCGAGGAGCAGGTGGGGGACGACCGGGGTGCCCGCCGCGACCAACGTTTCTCGCATGTGCCCCTTGTCGACCCCCATGCGCATCGCCCCGACGCCGGGCCGGACCGCCACCCCGGCCTCCTCCAAGGTTCTGAGCATCTCGAGGTCGACGTGTTCGTGATCGAAGGTGATGACGTCGCAGCGAGCGGCGAGGGCCCACAGCTGCTTGGCATCGGTCGCCGCCCCGAGGAGCACCTGAGGCGTCGCCTCGGTTGCGGCGGCGTCCGGTTCCTCGGCCAGCAGGACGACCGGGATGCCCATGGCGGAGGCCGCCTCGATCGTCATCCGTGCGAGCTGTCCGGCGCCGACGATGCCGACGGTCGGGCGATGCCGTTCCGGCCCTCCGCTACCATCGCCGTCGGTCACATCGGAAGGTTACCGGCGGCGCCAGTTGGGCCACCGGGTCGCCGTAGGGGGTGTCATGCGCATTGGCGGCCTGATCGACAGCTCCGCGCCAATCGACGAGGTGGTCGCCGACGTCCAGCGGCTCGCCGACACCGGTCTGGCCAGCGCCTGGGGGAGCCAAGTGTTCGGCCACGACACCCTGACGCTGATCGCGTTGGTGGGGTCGCGCGTACCGGGGATCGAGCTCGGCACCGCGGTGGTGCCGGTCCAGCCCCGCCATCCGGCCATACTCGCGGCCCAGGCCGCGACCGTGCAGGCGGCGGTTGGCGGACGATTGGCCCTGGGTATCGGTCTGTCCCACCAGATCGTCGTGGAGAACATGTGGGGCCTCTCGTTCGACCGCCCGGCTGCATTCATGCGGGAGTACCTGAGCGTGCTCGTCCCGATGCTCGAGGGTGCCCGAGTCGAGTTCCACGGCGACCAGCTGACGGCGATCGCCGGGCCGCTCCCCCACGTCAGCAGGCCGACACCGGTGTACGTGGCCGCACTCGGTCCGGTGATGCTTAAAACCGCCGGCGAGCTGGCGTCGGGCACGGTTACCTGGATGACTGGGCCCAAGACGATCGCCACCCACGTCGTGCCAAAGATCACCGGGGCCGCCGCCGCGGCGGGGCGTCCGACGCCACGGGTGGTCGTCGGTCTGCCGGTGTGCGTGACGGCCGACAAGGTGGGGGCCTTCAAGCGCATCGACACCGCGCTGGCCGTCTATCCCTCCTTGCCCTCCTACCGGGCCATGCTCGACATCGAGGGGGCCGCGTCGGCCTCGGCCATCGCCTTCGTCGGCTCTGAAGAGGAGGTGAGCTCCCAGGTCGACCGCTTGGCCGAAGCCGGCGCCACCGACCTCACCGCCGCGGTGATCGGCGATGCCGAGGAGCGGGACAGGACCTGGCGGCTGCTGGCCGACCTCGCGCGCTGAAGGATCGCCCGCTACCCAAGTCGGGGCCTTACTCGAATAGGACCGAGATGCTCTCCCGGTTGGCGATCCGGCGGATGGCTTCCCCGAAGAGGTCGGCCACCGAGACGACCTCGACCATCTTCGGCAGTTCGATCGGCTGGGTCTCAACGCTGTCGCTGATGAACAGGGTCTTGATTCCGCTGGCCTCGAGGCGTTCGAGCGCGGGACCGGCAAGCAGCCCGTGGCTGACCGCGGCATAGACCGAGGTAGCTCCCCGCTCCGTGACGACCCGGGCCGCATCGGCCAGGGTCCCAGCGGAGATGGTGAAATCGTCGACGATGAGGGCGGTCCGCCCTTGCACCGAACCGATCAGCTCGAGCACCTCGGCCGATTCAGAGTGATCGGTGCGGCGCTTGTCGGCGATGGCCAGCGGCGCCTGTAGACGCTCGGACCATCGCCTGGCCTTCTTTGCGTACCCGGCGTCAGGGGCGACCACGACCACGTCGCTCAGACCCCTTGCCACCACCGCGTCGCAAAGCGACGGCATGGCGTAGAGATCGTCGACGGGTACCTTGAAGAAGCCCTGCACCTGAGGGGCGTGGAGGTCGAGGGTAACCACCCGGTCGACGCCGGCCGCCTCGATGGCGTCGGCGCACACCCGGGCGCGAATCGAAACCCTGGGCTCGTCCTTCTTGTCGCCCTTGGCGTAGCTCAAGTACGGGATGACCGCAGTCACCGACGCCGCGCTGGCCCGCTTGATGGCGTCGATCCAGAACAACAGCTCCATGAAGTTGTCGTTGGCCGGGAAGGCGGTGCCCTGGACCAAGAACACGTCCCGCCCCCGCACGTTCTCCAGGACCCTGACGAAGAGGTTGCCCTCGGAGAAGCGCAGCATCTCGGAGGCGCCGAGCTCGCGGCCGAGGTACGAGGCGATTGCGGCACCGAGCTTTCGACTCGCCGATCCGGCCAGGAGGACGAAGTCGTCGGCCACCAAGGGCAACGCTAATGGGTCCGGGCGAAGACGCCCGGAGTGATTTAGCGGCGGATGCTCGTGTGCTTGAACTCGTTCAGCTCGGGCGACTCGGCGACCAGCCTGACCACCTGCTCGATCGTCTTCTTGGCCAGCTCCGCGTCGCCCTTGGGCCGGTGCATCAATCGGACGAAGACCGCCTGGTCGTCGACGATGAAGGTGGGGACCCCGAACATCTGGTAGGTGGCGACCTCCCACTCGTGGGTCTTGCGCACCTCGTCAGAGGACCAGGGCTGGTCGAGCTCGGCGAAGACGGCGTCTGCGTCAATCCGAGCTGAGGAGAGCGCCTCGCGCACCACCGACGCCTCCCTGATGTCGCCGCTGTGGTCGTGGCGGGCGGCGAACAGCGCTTCGTGCCCGTCCCAGAACTTGTCGGGGTAGCGATCCCGGACCACCACGCCTGCATTGAGGGCGAGCAATTCGGGCGCCTTCTCGGGGTTGTCCCACACGGAGGGTTCTCCCTCGGCCACGTGCACCTGGGACAGCGAGAAGGGGGCGAAGGTCACGTCCCAGTCGGCGCCGCCCCGAAGGGCCGTGATGAGGTGCTCGTGGGCATTGCGGGCGAAGGGACAGCGATAGTCCCAGCTGACGGTGAAAGGAGGTAGGGCC
Source organism: Acidimicrobiales bacterium (assembly GCA_040414865.1). GTDB lineage: Bacteria > Actinomycetota > Acidimicrobiia > Acidimicrobiales > RAAP-2 > Palsa-461. The sequence continues at coordinate 13,831 of JBEDUR010000141.1, read as the reverse complement.
ATGGCTCTGCCAACACCGCAGGGCGAGGCCGGATTCCCGATTAGGACGCGGCCGCGCTGAGCTGGGCGTACGCCGGGCAGAGGTGCTGGAAGTTGCACGACCGGCACAACCCCGAGGGCCGGGGCCGGAAGTCCTCCCGCTCACAGGCCCGTTCGATCGCCGCCCACACCGCCGAGGCGCGGACCCGGTGGCCCCGCACGGACTGCTCGGTAGGGGTCGCGATGATCGCCAGGGGGTCGCGCAGGTAGAGGAGCTTCACCTGGGCCGGGAACCGCCCCAGGACCTGGTGGCAGAGAAGTGCATAGGTGTGGACCCCGTTGAGTCTGGACTTCTCGAACTGGGTCGACGGAGCTCGGCCGGTCTTGTAGTCGACCACCACCAGCTCACCGTCGTCGGTCATATCCAGCCGATCGATGATTCCCCGCAGGACCAGGTCGCCGATCTTCGTTTCTAGACCCAGCTCGACGCCGACCGGGGACACGGCGTTGGGGTCCTCGATCCGAAAGTAATTCCCGAGCAGGGTCTCGGCGTCAGCCCGGAAGTCCGCCGCCTGCTCGTCGGCCAGGCCCAGATCGACGAATTCAGGATCCTCCTGGAGCTGGTCCCACGCCCGGGCCAAGGCCACGGAGCCAGCCTCAAGAGTCCGCTCGCCAACCGGGTGATCCCAGAAGAGCCGCTCGAGGGCGGCGTGAACGAGGGTGCCCTTGACTGCGTGGGGGGAGGGGGGCTCGGGGATCCGGTCGATGACCGCGAAGCGGAACGCGAGCGGGCAGTCAGTGAACGCCGAGGCCTTCGACGGCGAGAGCGTCCTGGGGAGCTCCAGGGCCATCGCGCTAGGTTACGGCCACGTTGTGACGCCGGGCCGGACCGGTGGATCCGAGCGGTCCGCACCGGCGCGGGCTAGAAAGACCCGATGGAGCACTTCCTGCAGTCCTGGGGCTATGCGGCGATCTTCGTGCTCGCCATGGCCGAAGCGATCTGCATCCCGTTCCCTTCGGAGATCACCTTCGGCTTTGGCGGGGCACTGGCCGCCGAGGGGCAGCTCGCGCTGGCCGGGGTCATCCTCGTCGGGATTGCAGGAGAGTTCGTGGGCTCGATGATCGGCTTCACCATCGGGCGCACCGGCGGGCGCCCGATCGTCGAGCGCTACGGGAAGTACGTTCTCGTCGCTCCGGCGGACCTGGATCGCGCCCACAAGTTCCTCGCCTCGAAAGGGGACTGGTCGGTGGCCCTCGGCCGGGCGCTTCCGCTCGTACGCACTTTTGTCTCGCTCGTCGCCGGTATCGCCGAGATGCCGGTCGCGCGGTTCGCATTGTTCACGTTGATCGGGACGGCCGTCTATTCGGCCGCGGTCGCCTGTGCCGGTTACGGCCTCGGCTCGGAGTGGCACCACCTGGCCAGCGGCCTTACGGCCGCAGGCTTCGTCCTGCTGGGCCTGGCCATTGTGGCGGCAGTGGTGTTCGCAGTCCACCGTTGGCGCGTGGTGAAGGGATCGACCCGAGCAAGGCCGTGAGCGAGCCGGTCCGCGTCCTCGGCTTCGCCGTCGGGCTTGTCCTGGTTGTAGGCACGTTGGCGAGTGTTTTCACGACGCTGATCATCCCCAGAGCCACGTCCTCACGGGTGCTGCGCTCGGTGTCCCAGCTGCTCGCGCGGGCGGTCGCACCCGTGCTGTCCCGCTTGGAGACCTACGAGGCCGAGGACCGGGTGATGGCCTTGGTTGGTCCCTTGGCCCTTGTCGTGATGTTTGGCGCGTGGCTCGCGATGCTCTTGATCGGGTTCGGGTTGATGATCTGGTGGGATGACGGCGGGACGCTGATCGGCGCCCTCGGCCAGTCGGGCTCATCTATCTTCACCCTCGGGATCCTGCGGGGCGCCAACGGGGGCGACCGAGCCCTCGACATCATCGGGGCGGGCGCTGGGTTCCTGGTCATCGCCCTCGAGATCGCCTACCTCCCGATTCTGTACTCCTCGTTCTCGATCCGGGAGACGGAGGTCACCCTGCTCGCCGCCCGGGGAGGTGTCCCGGCCTGGGGCCCTGAGGTACTCGCCCGCCACGTGCGGTTCCGGAACGTCGAAGAGCTGCCCGAGCTGTACGCGACCTGGGAGCGATGGGCGGCCGCGGTCTCCGAGAGCCACACCAGCTATCCCTCGCTCATGTGGTTTCGGTCCCCCGACTCCACCCGTTCATGGCTCCTAGCAATGGTCGCCGTGCTCGACGCGGCTGCCCTCCACCTGGCTTTGGCACCGAGCACAGCGCCGAGCCAGGCGCGCTTGTGCCTCCGGATGGGGATCGACTGCCTGCGGTCCCTGGCCGACGTGCTCCACTTTCCCTACGACCCCGACCCTTTGCCGACCGACCCCCTCCGTCTCCGCCAGGACGAGTTCGACGAGGGTTTCGACCTCCTCGAGCGGGTCCCCTTCCCTGTAGAGACGACTCGAGAAGAGGCGTGGCGACACTTCAAGGGATGGCGCATCAACTACGAGCCGATCGTCGATCAGCTGACCCACCTCGTGATGCCGCCCCCCGCTCCCTGGCTGGTGTCCCGGCCTCAGGTGGGCTCGGCGAGCTTCCCGACGATCCTCAACCGCACCCCCAACGACCCCGAGGCGCGGGCCAGGAGGCGTTAGTGGGCTCTGCCCCGCAGCGCCCGCCGAAGCACTTCCTGGTAGGCGTCAAGCCCCTCCCGGTAGATCCGGGAGGCGGGGCCGGCGGCGATCCCAACCCGCTCGGGGATGATCCCCCACACCGGCACCTTGGCGCTCGACCAGTCCTGGATCGTCGCCTCCAAGTCGTTGGTGCCGAGCCGGGCGGCACAGACGACGAGGCCGCAGGCGATGTCCTCAGGGGTCATCTCCAGAGTGGTGAGGACCCGGGTCGGCTCGACCCCTCCAGCCCTCGTCGGAATGACCACCACGTCGGCCCGACGCAGGGCAGCACGGACGATCCGCTCGTCCCCGGGCGGGGTGTCGACCACGACCACACCGTCGGAGCTTGACAGGGCGCGGATCACGGTGCGCTCCGAGGGCGCTTCGACCAACTCGACGCCCTCGATCGGCGCCTGCTCCAGCCACTCGGCCGCCGATGCCTGGGGATCGGAGTCGACCAGGACGACGTTGTCCCGGTTACGGGCCGCGGCCGCTGCGGCCAGGTATACCGCGCTCGTGGTCTTGCCGACGCCCCCCTTCACGTTGCCCACGACGATGTTCATTTGGCCCCGGAATCTATCTCCACGGGGAGCGGTCGGCTCAGGCGAGTCGTCGCTCGGGCGGCGGCCAATCGGGATCAAGCTGGCGGAGGAAGAGAGCGCACCGCTCCTGCTCGTCGGACTCTCCGATGGTGCCAGCGGCGGCCCGCAGCTCGTCGAGACAGCGCAGAAAGCCGCGATTCGACGGATGGGCCCACCGGACATGACCGGAGCCCCGCCAGCCGGCGGCTCGGAGGCTGTCCAGCCCTCGGTGGTATCCAACCCGGGCATAGGCGTAGCGCTCGATCTGCTCGGCGGTCGCTTCGGCCATGCCCGCCCACGCCTCGAGGCATCGGGGTGATGACCACGCGATCTGCGCGTAGGCATCGCGGCGCTGCTCAGCCGGCCGGGCGGCCGCGGCGTCCAGCGCGCTCTGGATCTCGGCCGCGACGGGCGGCAGCACGGTTTCGGGTGTTCCCGATGTGAAGCTGACCGAGGAGGCGCTCATCTCACCAGGGGATCGGGGACCACACAGTCTTCGCAGCCGAGGCCGCTTGGGCTGTGCAGCGGGCGAGTATGACACCAGCTTCGCGGCCAGTGGCTCGACCACGGAGCGGGCAGTGGCCTGCAGGCCGCCGCGTTCGGGCCGCGCAGCGGTCGAGCAGCGCGTGTCGACGCGCCTCCACCGCCGGGACGTGCTTGGCCATGATCGCCCGGACTACGCCGTCGCGGTCCTTGAAGTGGTACCGGAGACCGACGTTGCTCATCGTTCCCGTGGTGCAGGTGATCTCGCGAAGACCCACCCCATCGACGCCACAGGTGGCGAACAGCTCGGCTCGCGGGTCGGTTCGGTGGTCCGTTCGACCGACATCGGCTGGGGAGGCTACCGCGGCGCCAAACGACCCTAAAGCGCTCGCCTGGTATTGTCAGACAGCCGCTTTAGCAACGAGCCGGCGACGGCGGGTGTCGTCGCTGCGCACGATCCGACAAGGAGCACTGCCATGGCGTGGGACTTCTCAACTGAGCCCGACTTCCAGGAGAAGCTCGACTGGGTCGAGAAGTTCTGCAAGGAGGAGATCGAGCCGCTCGACCTGGTCTTCCCGGGCGCAGTCCGGTCGCGCAACCCGAAGATCAAAGCGCTCGTCGACCCCCTGAAGCAGCGGGTGAAGGACCAGGGTCTCTGGGCGCTCTTCTTGGACAAGGAGCTCGGCGGGCCTGGCTACGGGCAGCTGAAGCTCGCACTCATCAACGAGATCCTTGGTCGATACGGATCGGCCCCAGCGATCTTCGGCACTGCCGCACCCGACACGGGAAACATGGAGATCCTGGCCGCCTACGGGACCGAGGAGCAGAAGGAGCGCTGGCTCTACCCGTTGCTGCGCCAGGAGATCTTCTCGGCCTACTCGATGACCGAACCCCACGGGGGATCGGACCCGAACATGTTCAAGACGGTCGCGGTCCGCGACGGTGAGGAGTGGGTGATCAACGGGGAGAAGTGGTTCACCTCGGCGGGTCGGATCGCGGACATCCTCCTCGTCATGTGCACGAACGGGATGTTCGTCGTGCCTCGGGAGACTCCGGGGGTCGAGATCATGCCGTACCCGGCGACGCACAACCACATCCGCTACAACGACGTCAGGGTCCCACTCGACCACCTGCTGGGGCCGGAAGACGGGGCCAAGGTGCTGGCGCAGCGGCGCCTCGGCGGTGGGCGTATCCACCATGCGATGCGGACGATCGCCCAGTGCAAGCGGGCATTCGACATGATGTGCGAACGGGCCCTCAGCCGCGAGTCGCACGGCAAACTCATCGCCGAGCACCAAATGGTGCAGGAGGCCATCGCGAACTCCTACGCCGAGATCAACATGCTCCGGCTCCTTGTGTTGTGGACGGCATGGACGATTGACAACTCGAGCACGCAGGCCGCTCGTACGCAGATCGCGGCATGCAAGTACACGTGCGCCAAGACCCTGCGCGAGGTGTCTTACCGCGCGCTGCACATCTATGGCTCGCTCGGCACAACGAACCTGACTCCGTTGCAGGCAATGTACGCCGGAGCTCCGACGATGGGGATAGCCGACGGCGTCGACGAGGTGCACAAGGTCACCGTCGCCCGCAACGTGCTCAAGGACTACAAGCCCCACGACGGCCTCTGGCCGAGCGAGTACCTTCCGGCAAAGCGGGAGCAGGCGAGGAAGAAGTTCGCCGACGTCATCACCAAAGAGCCTGAGCTCGCCGCTTATGCGGACGCGGTCGAGCGCCGGGCGTTCGCATAGCGGGGCCCTCGCCCACGAGGGTCAGGCAGGAGTTCGCTGACCCACTGATTTGCTGCTGGCTGAGGTCCGGCTCCGGGCGTCAGCGCTCCATTGTGGCCTGGATGCTGCGTCCGTGGAACTGCTCAACGATGGTCGCCGCCTCATCCTTCGGTCGGATCGCCACCACCGCCTTGCCTGAGTTGTGGATCCGGTTGGTGAGCTGCTCGGCGCGGGCGAGGGAGTGGTTGAGAATCTCGACGAGCGCCTTGATCACGTGGGCGAAAGTGTTGACGTCGTCATTCCAGACGATGACCGCCCAGAGATCCTCGTCTTCGACGAGCTTCTCGACGTCTTCGTCGGTGATGACCACATCGAGCGTCTGGGTCATGGAGACTCCCGAGCCGGATCGAAGTCCGGAACTCCAGCCTACCGGGTCAAAGTCGGACCGCTGGCCAGGTAACCGCGGCCGCCCTCCCCAAGTCCTTGCTCAACGCGTGCCCCACCACGCACTCTGACGAGGTAGACCTTCTCGGAAGACCCTGCTAACGGAACCCCCGGGAGTGTGCTCTTCCATGGAAGTCCCGACGGCGCGGCCACTTCAAGCAATGTGCTTCCTTTGACGCCACGATCCGGGGTGCGTGACGCGACCGTGGGATCTGGCAAACCGATCGGTCCGGGCTCGCGTGAGCACGTCACAACGTCAGAAGAGGACAGAGTCGCGCCGCTCGGCGTCACGATCGCAGTGCAGCTCGGGCGCCTTTGCCTTCGCCGCGTTGACGATCGGCGAGGGATAGAGGCTCCGGCACGACGCGGCGTCACGCTGTCGAGCCAAAGGGCCGCCGGTGGATCGATCCTTCCTGTCGACCTGACGAAAGGACCCTCAGCGGCGCGAGCGAACCCGTGACCGCCTTCGGGACGTCGGGCGAGCCTGCCAGGCCGGAACCCCACGCCGCCTGAGCACTTTTCCACCTCGCGAGGTGACGTGACGCTGCTCTTGGCGGCGGGCTCTTACCGCCTGACGCTCCCTGCGCCTCCGCCGGTGGACAATGGCTGCGGGGACGCCAACCACGACCAAGCTCGCCGCCAGAGCTCCCAGACCGAACCACAGCGCGGTGATTGGCTCGTGCGCCGACGAGGTCATTGAGAAGCCAGGCTCCTCTTGACGGAGCAGATGCATTTGGGCGGTCGCCAGTTGAACAGTGCCTTGCCGCGAGCTGTTCGCATCCTGCACTCCCAAGGAGACAGCGACCCGCCCGACCTGGAAGATCACAAAGTCGACGGTGGTCGCCGGCGATCCCTGCGAAGCGGCCACGGTGAACTCTCGTGCGAACACGCCCGGAATCCCCGGGACGTCAAAAGGTCCAACCAGGGTCAGTCCGGCAGCGCTGTAGTCCTTTTTGATCGCGTACCCCTCCTGCAGGGTCTCCTTCTGCTTCTTGGCTTCGGAAGCTGTGGGGAGGAGCTCGATCAGGAACCCCGCCGTCCCGGACGACGAGGTGTTCCTCCAGCCTCTCGAGTACACGCCGGTCTTCGCCGGGTCCCTCGCGGCCGCTTCGGCCAGGATTTTCGAAGGGACACTGCTCAAGTTCTGCGGCTGGTCGAGATACGGCTTGACCTCGAAGCCAGGCAGGTGGGTTTGGTCCACGACCAGCCGGGCCATCTCGTTTCGATTGATTTGGGTCGTGGCTCCAAAGAGCCCGTATGCCGCGCCGGCGACTAGGAAGATCACGACCACGACGATGCCCCGGGCCCGCCAAGAGGTCATCAGCCGTCTCATCAGCTCTTGTGGCCAGCGGACGAACACCTCGGCGGCGATGGGCTGGCGGGTAGGTGGTTTTGACCCGTTCTGAGCAGGCCCTTCATCCGACTTATCCGGCCCCGGGTTTCCAGGGCTCTCGTGCTCAATCAACCTGGGTTTTGCTCCCTTATGGACCACCGGCGGGCGTGGGGGAGCACGCTACCGGGAATGCCCGGTCCACTGGTGGCGGGACACTCGAGAGGAGGGCGCCCCAACCCTCGGCAAGAACGACCCTTGAGCGGCGTTTCATGGGTGGTGAGGTGCGGACAAAGATTGAGCCCGAAGCCCGACACGCGTACCAGACACCCCATCTTCCGGAGGTGTGCGGGGTCCACTCTCGAACCGGCTAGACCTCGGGCGCGCAGCCTAAGCCCGTCACAACTGCGGCGGGCCGAGCCCCGGTGCGCTGAGGGTGACGTCCGGCAGCCGAGGTGCCCGGCGACACTGGCCGCCTGGTGCTCGTCGCGGCAGCGGTCGCTGCGATCATTAGTTGGACTCTGCTTCTTATTGTTGGACTCCGCTCGGCCCAACTGAGCGTTGGTAGGGGCGGCTTTTGCCTCAATCCCAGACCGCTCCAGCCGTCGAGTTGAGGACCGTCCCGGTCATCATCCGCGCCGAGTCCGAAGCCAGAAGCACCGCGGTCCTGGCCGTGTCGGCAGTGCTCAGATTGACCTTCAACATCGTGGATTCGGCTATAGAACTCGCGAATTGCTCGTGATCGAATTTCGTACCCGTCATCTGTCCGATCAGATCGCTGGTGTCCCGGAGCGTTCGGGTGTCCGGAATCCCTCCAGTTCGGAGGCACACAACTCTGATCCCTGCCGGACCGAGTTCGACGGCGAGGGCCCGGGTGAGAGTCTCGACCGCACCGAAGGCGGAGCCGATCCCCGTCCCGCCTGGGATGCGGGGCCGGGCCGGGGGGCCGCTCAGGAACATGATCACACCCGAGCCCTGCTTAAGCATCTGCGGCGCTGCGGCGCGGGCCGTGATGTACTGGGACTTCAGCACCGTGTTCACCGGAACAATGAACAGCTCGACCGGCAAGCCGACGGCCGGTGTCCCGTTTGCGTAGTCGCCGACCCGAGGCCCGGTCGCGTTGAATTCGATGTCGAGGTGACCTGACTGCCCCAACGACTCGACGTATGCGCTGACGGCGCTCTCGTCCAGCGCGTCGACGACATCAGCATGGGCGCGACCGCCGGTGGCCATGATTTCTTTCGCGACGAGCTCGACGCTTGCGCCGGTCCGCCCGGCGAGGAACACCTCGGCGCCTTCGGACGCGAACTCCTTGGCAACCGCCGCTCCGATCGAGCCGCCAGCGCCGAACACGACCGCACGCTGGCCTTCAAGCTGTTGAGAGGTAGGCATTTTTCTCCTTCAGGGAACTCGCCGGATGCCCTAGGCGGGCCCGACCTTGTGTCTTTCGATTGTGTAGACACCGAGCGCTAGGAAAACTGGGCGCTCCAGTTGATGTGCTCGCCGCGGTGCTTGGCGGTTTTGTCAGTCTGGAACTCACGGTTAGGGTGCCGGGCACCGCCCTTGATTCGACGACCCCGCGGTCTGAGGTCGACAAAGATCGAGTCCTTCCTGAGTCAAGAGAATTAGGAGAGCAGCGCTTGTGACCACCTCTTCAAACAACCAAGCGTCTGGCCGGTTCAACAAACAGATGAACAGGTTCGTGATGCTCCTCGCACGGGCCGGGATCAGCCTGCGAGGAACCAGGGTCCTCGAGACCCGTGGACGACGCTCAGGACAGCCGCGTCACACCCCGGTGAACCTCCTCACGCTCGACGGCAAAACCTATCTGGTGTCCACCAGGGGTCGGTCGGACTGGGTCAAAAACACCGAAGCAGCTGGCGGCGAGCTCACCTTGATCCTCGGCCGCCGACGACAACAGCACCTTGCCGTCGAAGTCACCGGCGATGCCAAGCTGGCGATCTTGCGCGCCTACCTCCGCCGCTTTGCGTTCGAGGTAAACGCCTTCTTCAATGGGGTCCGCGCCGATAGCAGCACCGCCGACCTCGCGAAAGAAGCTGAGCGCCATCCCGTCTTCGAGCTGACGACCCCACCGGCGAAAGACGGTGCGATCGAAGATGGGGATCGCCTGCGGTAGAAGCCTTGTGCTCGAACGTAACGACCTATCTCGCTCCTGGTGCGCTGGGACGAGCTGGGCGTAGGCGTCGAAGCACTGAACGGCGATGTGAGCACGAGGTCCCGCTGACCTCGGCGAAACGCTTGGCTTGTCCTTCGAAGACTTCCGCACGATGCGAGGTGTGTGCCTGACGCGAACTATTCCTCAGGGTGCCCGGCTTCATCCGGCGGTGGTGGGTCTACGCGAACACCAACCACCCATCGGCCATCCGCGAGCTCTAAAGCCCGAGCCACTCGAGCCCCCTGCCCTTCTGAGCTCGTCATCCCGGGGCACTGCTCGGCCCAATCGAAAGGACGAGTCCGCCAGCGGCGCCACCAGGCAAGAAGCCTCATGCCCGATCCTCGCGTCGTGTGCGGTGGATGCCTTCGGAAAGCATCCACTCATAATGGGCGACCCGTGCCCGGTGCGCCTCGGCGGCTAGACGCTCGAATCCGGCCGCCCGCACGAGCGCCTCATGCAGCTCCTCCTCGGACCGGATGATGCGGAGGCACGATGCTGGCTCGATGGGGATTGGATTGGCCTTGCGGCGCCGCGTGCTCACTGGATTACCTCACGAACCTTTCGGATGGTCGCCACAAACAGATCTCGATGTCGCGCTGCGTAAGGAGCTCGAACCGGCTTTCTTGCCCCGACGCGACCTCTTCTCATTCCTGAACTCGGCGACGATCAGCCCGAAGGGGCCTGACAAAGCTCGACCGTCCCCGCACCGAACGTCTGTGCAGATATGCAGGGTACTCTTCCCCGCCGGCGCGGCCGTCAAAACTCGACTCACCTGCCACAGTTTGAAGGAATTACGCATCAGGAAATGTGAGGGACGACCTAGCTGTCCTCTCGTAGGTGGAGGTCGAGGCGTCTAACGGGACCTCGGGAGGTGCGGAGCTGGCGTCGAGCGTCTCAGACGGGCTCAGCTGGCTGGAACGTGGCGTCGTCGGCGTGCGCCTCGCAGCTCCACACTCGTATGCGACGACCCTTCGCCATGCGCGTCGTCCCGGCTCGAGTAACCGGGTTCGGGCACAGTTTCGGACGGCCGTCGTCGGGAGCCCGGTCGACGAAGCGCCAGCACTGCCCTCGCTCCGAGAACACGGCGTCGGCGTAGCGCTCAGCCATCGCGGAGCGAGCCTACGACTGGCCCCTACACCTCGCTCCAGAGCGGAACCCGCTTCACCTAGGACAGACTGGATGCGTGGAAAGCCCGCAACGGTGTTCGAGCATCGCCTCGTTTGTCCTCCCCTTCGCCGGCGAGCGGGTGCTGCTGGCCCGACATGTCTACGGACCGCCGGTATGGGCGCTCCTTGGGGGGATGGCCCTCCCGGACGAAGCGCCAGACGTGACGGCCCGGCGGGAGCTCGAGGAGGAGTCCGGACTTGCTGTGGAGATAGACCGCCTGGTGGCCGTCTGCGACATCGGCGACCTTCTCACCTTCATCTTCACCGGCAAAGTGACCGCCGGGGTCGAACACCCGCAGCTGGACGAGATCGCTGAGTTGCGTTGGTTCAGCCGGACCGAGCTGGACCACACGCCGGTCTTCCAGGTGGTCCCACTGCTACTCAAGACTCTGGCGGGCTGGCGAGGTGATGCTGAGGAACCACCGGGGCTGTCCCGCCACATGGTGGCGTGGCCCGACGGAACGCCTCGTCCTGTCTATCTGGTTTCCTGACGGGTGAGACCTTTTCGCTCTCGATCCCGTCCGCATTGCCCCGGTAAACGCCTGGCGCTCCGAGAAGGTGATCGAGGACAAACGGGTGTTTCAAGACGTCTACCATGACGGCAGACAAGGCTTCTGCTCAGGCTGAACGTCACCTCGGTGGATTCGCGGCTCACGCGACCGCGACCAAACGAGAGTCGGTGTGGTTCGTACAGTTCACTGATGGCGTAGAGGTCGTGGTCAAGTTCCACGCCGGTGACGCTCGCCGACGGATCGGCAAGGAGCGCTTCATCTACGACCAAGCCGCCCCGGTCCGCAGTCTTCCAGTACCAAGGGTTCTGGGCTTCGACGAAGATGGCATCATCCTCTCCCGTCTTCCGGGTATCGCCTTGGAGGATGCATTAGATGCGCTCAGCCCACAGGACCTGGACCGCTTGGCCGAGCAGCTCGGTGTGGCGGTGAGGGCCCTTCACTCCCTCGTTCAGCCGGCGTTTGGCTATCTGCTGGGGTGGGTCCATGAGCCGGCTGATACGAATCGCGACTACATGGAGCGAACGTTCGACGTTTTTCTCGCCGACTGGGCTCGCTATGGAGGCGACCCCGATCTGGCTCAGAGCATTGAGCGGCTGGTCTCCCACCGGTCGGGACTCTTCGAGTGCTGCCGGCAGCCGGTCATCTGTCACGACGACCTCAACCCGGCAAACATCTTGGTCGACAAGCGGTCAGGGGGCTGGCAGCTGACCGGCATCGTCGACGTTGAGAACGCTCGAGCGGCTGATCCGTTGATGGACGTTGCGAAGGCGGGCTACTACCTGTTCAGCTCCATGGTCGAGCGCCTGCCTCGAAGTCCATTTATTCGCGGCTACGGAGGACTTCCCGATCATGCGCAGGAGCTCATCCCCGTTTACCGCATTTGGTCGGACCTCGAGATGTGGGTCGCACTAGCCGAGGCGGGTACGGTCGGGTGGCGCCCAGCGCTCGAGTCGGACCTGAAAGCGTTGGTATCCGGGAAGGGCTGGTGAATTTGCTCGCTGGTGTCCTTTGGCCTATCGCACTGGAGTGGGTGACGGGAATCCAACCCGCAGAATCGCGAACCTGCAGCTCAGATTGGAGGTAGCCGGATGGAGGCCAACGACACGGTCACCATCGCCTACGAACGCTGGCGAGTCGGGGACTTCGACGGGTTTCTAGAGCTTTTCGACAACGATGCGGTCTTCGTGGTGCCGGGACGGACAGCGCTGTCCGGTGACCACGACAAGGAAACGTTCCGGGGCGTTCTCACGGCAGTGGCCGAGATGTCCAGAAGCGGTCGACACCGCCAGGAGTTGGTGTGCGCGTACCAGAATGACAACGGGGCTGCTCTCGTTTTTGATACCTACTTCGGGCCCGGCGAGAACGAGAAGTACCACTCGGTCCACGAGTGGATCTTCCGGGACGGCCGGCCTCACGTTTGGATGCTCTACGTCCACGAGTACGACCTCTTCGAGCAGCTCTGGCAGTAGCTAACGGCCTTTCCTCGCATCGCCGTTAGCGGACTTGCGGTGGGATGGCCGTCTCGGCTTGCTCGGGGACTTTCGGTTCGGTGGGCGGTCCCGCGAGCCATTTGGACAGAACGAAGGACACCACCACCGCTACGATCACCAGCGGCAGCTCCTTGATGCCGTCAGTGCCGAAGACCAGCGCCGCCAGCAGAACCGCCGTCATCGGGAGCTGCAGCATGCCGGCTGTCATCGCTCCGATCCCGATCGCGGCGCCTGCGACCAGCGGCAGGCCCGGTAGGTGCGAGAGAGCGAGCCCGCCTGCAGCACCGATGAACATGGCGGGAAAGGTCGGGCCGCCCCGGAAACTGCTCAGCGCGATGGCGTAGGCGATTCCCTTGCACACCATCAGCAGCACCAGAGCTCCGACCGTGTAGCTGGCGGCATGCTCGACCAGCGGGGGGAGCGCCGTCTGGCCCGAGAACAGCACATCAAGCTGCGATTTCCCGGTCCCCTCGCCGTAGGCGATCGCCAGACCGGCCATGGCCAGGCCAGCCAGCGGGGTGAGCAACACCAGCCGCTTTTCTACGTGCGGTCGCACGAACAGCGCCGCCCATTTGATCGCAGAGCTGACCACCGCCGCGGCCGCCCCGATAGCCAGCGCCCAGAGGAACTGCCACCCATCCAGGTGCGACGCCGGGGGAAGGCTTGGGATGACCAGGGAGAATGTCCCGTACCCGGTCCATGCATCCATGCCAAGGAAAATCAAGAACCCGACGCCAGCGCCGAGCAGCCCGGGGATCAGCACGACGGTCGCCATAGCGCCGCCAAGCCCGGAGGCCTCCAGCAGCAAGAACGCCGCAGCGAGCGGATTCCCGAACAGCGTGCTGACGGCTGCGAAGCTGCCCGTCGCCGCGATGACTGCCCCGGTGTTAGCGGGCACGTCTCGCCGGGCAAGCTTGACCGCCAGGAACGCCATCCCGCCGCCGAGCGCGATCAGCGGAGCCTCGGGCCCGACCACGGCGCCCAGGCTCAGGCCAGCTAGCGCCGCCAGGAAGATGCCAGGCAGCTCCTTCGGCTGCGCCACGCCGCCTGCCTTGAACCCGTCGGCTGGCGAGTGTCCGCCCCGGCCAGGGAGATACCTGATTGTCGACCCGACGACCGCCCCGGCTACCGCGAGCAGCACCAGCGGCCACCAGGACGGCTCGCCATGAAAACCTAGGCCCTTGGGCAGGTCGGTGTACACCCAGGTCTGCATGTCGTTGATCAGCTTGAGGTACCAATAGACCAAGAACGAGATCACGACGCCCAAGATCGC
>JBEDUR010000140.1:0-2711 GCA_040414865.1 Acidimicrobiales bacterium | reverse complement strand
GTGTCGCCGTCGACAGTCCCCAGTACTACGCCCGCTACGTGACCAACACCGAAAAGGCCATCGGAATCTTCTCCGCCGTCGGTACCCACGTCTTCTTGGTCGGGACACCGATCGACGCATTCTCGGTGGCCGGCTGGGACCGCCTCGACGATCTCTACCGACAGCTGGCCCGGGCCAACCCCCTGACAGTGAGCTATGTGAACGCGGGCGCAACCGTCGAGTCTCCGAGCGGTGGGTTCACCTGGCAGTTGCCCTGCATGAGCATAGAGCCGAGCTGCGGGACCAATGGCTCCAACATCGTGCGTTCGCCGGACGGCATCCACTTTTGCGCGACCGGAACCCCCGAAAGGGCTGGCGTCACCGGACCGTGTGACGAGTATTCGCCAGGCGCCTTTCGGTTTGCCCTCGCCATTGAAACTGCCGTGAACAACCGATTGAGGCTAACCATCGGCTGCCCAAGATTTTCGGGTCTGCCGGGATTTGCGAGTGGGGCTAGCTGGAATCGAACCCGCGACCTGAGCATTATCAGGCCCGTTAAATTTCGCCCGTTAGACGTACCAAGACCGGTCCGGCATGGTCCCGCCCGGATGGAGGGAGTAAGCCCATGCAAACCGCTGGTTCCCAGAGTGTGATGCTGGGGAAGCCCGATTACCGCGACAACTTCCTTGCCCGCCGCGCAGAATCGGACGATCGGACGGCTCTCGAGTGGTTTCGTGCGGCGTTCGAGGATGCGCCCTGGCCGGTACGTTGGTTCCTTCTCGCCGGTTGGCGGTGCGTGTTGCTACTCCATTTGGAGCTATCGGGCTCATCAGGCAATATCTTGGGCTGGCGGATCTTCGAGAACCAAGCCAGCCTGGCCCGCTTGCAAACCGAATCGCGCCTGATGACCTCGAGGCTGAGTCTCGAACTAGCGCCTGATTCGACGGCAGTGTGGACAACAGAACTGTGGTACCGGAGCCGGACTGGTCGGGTGTTGTGGACGTTCGTTGGCATTCTGCACCGACGTATAGTCCCGCATCGCCTCCGTCAAGCCGCCAAGGCCGGGAGGAATCACTAGAGCCAACGCGTCGTCTCGCCATCGAGTCTGGCATAGTCCGGCCCCACTGGATGGCCCTGAGACCCGGGGACTGCACTGGCTGAACCAGATGTCACACTCAGCGCTGAAGCGAGGTTTCTCGGATTGTCGGGAGGCCGAGGAGCGAGAAAGGGTGGTCAACCGGGTGTTCATGCGGGTGGTCACGAACGGGCCAGGCCTCGGACATGTCGACGTCAAAGCGTAACTGAATCGGTGGTCATCGGTTCGGTAACAACAGGGCTAGGTGCAAAACGCAGAGTGAAAGCCGGAGGAATTCGTTTCGAAGAGATCTTCATTGATTAGGAGGAGGGCGTCCGGGTCACCTTCTCGGGTCTCACAACCACTCTCTGCCATGGCACGAGTCGACACGACGTCGATCAAGCCAATTTGAGCGTCAACCGCACTTACAACCAGACCAATGCGAGATGACCTCGACGGTATCCTCTCCACGAACGAGGATCGGGTCGGGTCGGGTCGGGTCGGCGGCGCTTATTGCTGTCGCTTTGCTCGCGCCACAAGAGTTACCGGCACTGATTCCCCGTCTTCGGCGAACTCCTCCAGAATGAAGCCGGACCGGATGACGGCGTTGAGATACGTCGACAACCTGCGGTGGTTGGCACCGACTCGTCCTCGGATGCTGTCTCCGTGTGTGCTCCACCTACCTTCATGCGCGTAGCCGAGATCGGGGGACCAACTGGGAAGTCCACTGATCGACCCTTCTGGTCCCCCGGGATAGCACGGGTGGACGACAGAAATGCTCAGCCAGCCGCCGGGGCGCAGGACCGAGGCTGCGGCAGAGAGTGCCCCATCAAGGTCGTCGACGTCCATGAGTGCCATGTTCGACAACACCCCGTCGAAAGCCCGACCGTCCCACCACTCGGTAGCGCTGGCATCAGCGCAGATGTACGAAATGCCCAGCGGACTGTCAGCTTCGGACCGTCGGGCGTGGGCCAGCATCTCTGCGGAGAGGTCAACAGCCACGACCGAGGCGCCCAGGCGGGCAAGATACCGGGAGGCGACTCCGTACCCGCACGCTTGATCGAGGATCCGTTGACCGCCAACGTCCTCCGGCAGGAGCGCCTTCGGCCGCTCCTCCCAGCTTCGCGTGAACTCAACGTACCAATCAGCGATCGCGTCGTATCGAGCTGTCCCCCTTGCTCTGGCCCTCCCAGTCAAGGCGGTCAGATCGCCGCACGGTTCTCCACCTGGTTTCGAATGCACGCGTCTCTACCTGGTTTCGAATGCGCGCGCCTGGGCAGCGACGATCTTGACCAGGTTCCCCAGAGCTAGGTTGATGTCAACGGCATGGAGTCCGTTTAGGGGATCTGTCGGGGTTACTCTCCATCGGCGGTCGCTTGGACTCCCAACGTCTTGGATTTGCAGCCAGGTGGATCCGCTCTGGCTCATGCAACGATCCGAGTACAGGTTGGGGTATCTGACCCACGGATTTTGCGGTGACGGCATCGGTGCTGTGACTGAAGCGAATGGTCCGGGAAACGGGGTAGTTGGGAAGTAGGGGTCGAGGGTGGCAGTGCCCGATAACGCGGCGGGATCGGTGCACAGCACCTGCAGCCTTGCCACTTCAGACGCGTTGATGGCCTGCCAAGGTTCGAGCCGGGCCGCGATGACCCGCGTG
>JBEDUR010000139.1:0-2363 GCA_040414865.1 Acidimicrobiales bacterium | reverse complement strand
GCCAACAGATTTGCGGCGAAGAGTAGAGACGGGTGCATGGTGAATCTCCTTTCTTTAGGTACAGATAGGGCGACTCTCTGGCGGGATCGCCGGAAGGCTGTGGAATCAGGTGCGTTGCAGCAGTCGTCAGGTCACGTCTTGGCGCAGCGTGGTGCGAGAAGCGATTGCTTCGAGCAGCGCGGCGACGGCGAGCAGAAGTGCGGCCGCTGCAGCAAAGGGCAGAGGGCCGCCGCCTGCGACACCGTGGGCCGGTCCGAATGCGGCTCCCCCGAGCTTGATGCCGGCCAAGGTGGTCGCTGCGGTGTAGGGCAGGTAGGGGCGGACCGATGTGAAGAGGCCGCCGATGATGGACTCGATGACGAGCGCCCACACGAAGACGCCGATCACGCCGGCAAGCTGGGAACGGAGCAGCGCTCCGACCCCGGCCCCGATCGCCCCGAAGAGCGCCGCCCCAACGACCGCGCCAGCCAGGTGTGCAACGAGGGTGCTGTCGGCGATCGCCACGTGGTAACCGTGAGCGGCGACGAAGATAAGCCCGACGCCGGTCGCGATCAGGCCTGAGACGAGTCCGAAGATCGCGCCGGCCCCTGCTGCCGTCAGCGTCTTGGCGGCTAGCACCCGCCGCCGGTTCGGGGTGCCGAGGTAGGTGAGGGTCGCGGTGTAGTGGCGGTACTCGCCGCTTGTGACGATCACCCCTAGGACGGCTGAAAGGATCATCGACCAACCGGTCACGGTGGTCACGGTTCCAAGCCCCGAGGCCGTGAAGAGGGGAGCGACACCGCTTTGGCCGTTGCCCGCCCGCGACGCTTCGAGCGAGGCGAAGAGGGCGGTCAGGGCGGCTGAGGTGGCAAGCAGGCCGAGGCCGACACGCATGGTGCGCAACTTGAGCCATTCGATGCGGACGAGGCGGGTCATCGGGCGTTCTCCTTGGTCTCTGCGGCTTGGGTCAACTGGAAGAAGACGTCCTCCAGGCCGACGCCGTCGGTGGTGGTCTCGAAGATGGGTATGGAGAATTCGGCGGCGAGGAGGCCGACCTGCTCGGAGCTGGCCCCGGTCACTTCGACCCGGTCCGGCGCCACGACCAATGCGCCAGCCCCTTGCGCGAGGAGCAGCCTTTGCAGCTGCTCGGCCTGCGGTGTTCGGACTCGGAGCTTGTGCTGGGCCAGCGCAGTCAGCTCCTCCAGGGTGTTGTGGGTGACGAGATGGCCCCGGTCCAAGATGATCACGCTGTCCACGGTCTGCGCGACCTCGGCCAGGATGTGACTGGAGACGAGCACGGTGCGCCCTTCGTCGGCCAGGTGACGCAACAGGTCGCGCAACCACCGAACCCCCTCGGGGTCGAGGCCGTTGGCCGGCTCGTCGAGGATCAGGATCTCAGGGTCGCACAAGAGCGCCGTGGCGAGACCGAGGCGCTGGCGCATCCCGAGGGAGAACTCGCCGACCCGTCGGCTGGCGGCACTGGTGAGGTCGACGAGGTCGAGGACCTCGTCGATTCGGGAGTCGGGCATCTGCCCTGCCAGCGCTTGGACCCGCAGATGGTTGCGCGCCGTCCGGCCCGGGTAGGCGCTCGAGGCTTCGAGCACGGCTCCGACCCGATGAAGCGGGTCGGGCAACTCCTGGTACGGGCGCCCGCAGATCGCGGCGGAGCCTGCGGTCGGCGCCACGAGACCCAGGAGCATGCGCAGTGTGGTGGTCTTGCCTGCTCCGTTGGCGCCGAGGAAGCCGACCACCGAGCCCGCATCGACCTCGAAGTTGAGATGGTCGACGGCGGTCAGCACGCCAAAACGTTTGGTGAGGTCCTGGACTTCGATCACTGCCATTGGTGATCCCTTCTGCTTCAGGGGTGTGTGGCTTGTCGCCTCAGGACATGGTCGGCCTCCACTTCGGCGATGTCGTCAGCGAGGAGACGAAATCCAAGTCAGCGTGAGGCTGAGGTCGAGTCCGCCGCGATCGTCTCTGGAGGTGCGTGGGTAGGCGCGGCTACTACGAGTGACGTAGTCCAAGATCACCTTCAGGACGACGAGTTCGGCGCCGACTAGGCGTACCGTCGGAGAAAATGAAAGTGATGCGCTCCAGGGGCAACAGCGATTGGGCAAGCTCGCAGACGCGACGGTGGGTCGTCGACGCCGTGGTGGCCATCGCCGTTGCAGCGGGACAGGTGGGACTGGTCTTCGCGCAAGCTGCACACAGCGGTGGCATGGTGACTCCCGGCGAGGTAGCGCTGCTCGTGGCCGGAGGACTGGTGCTGATCGCTCGGCGCCGGTACCCGGTCGCGGTCATGGTCGTTGCCTACGCGTTCACCTTGTGCTTCCAAGCGACCCAGGACTTCGGTAACCGCGGCCGCCCAGCCTGGATCGCGGTCG
>JBEDUR010000138.1:0-58486 GCA_040414865.1 Acidimicrobiales bacterium | reverse complement strand
GCCACCGGTATCTGCCTCAGGTGGGGCGGGCAGCCAGGCCGTTCAGGGCGCCGCCGACGTCGTCAGGCGCGAACGGCCCGACCACGGCCAGGCTGCGAGGCTCCTCCATCAGGCGCTGGGCCACCCGCCGCACGTCGTCCAGGCTCACCGCGTCGACGAGGGCCAGGATCTCCTCCACCGTCTTGACCTCACCCTGAAGGAGCAGAGCGGCGCCGATCCGGCTCATCCGCGCTCCCGAGTCCTCGGTGGCGAGCAGGGCCTCGGCTCGCAGGTTGCCCTTGGCGATGGCCAGCTCCCGTTCGGTGATGCCGGCCGAGGCGAGCAGCTCGAGCTCGGAGGTGGTGATGGCGAGAACCTCCTCGGCGTGCTCGGGCGCGGTCCCGGCCATGACACACAACGAGCCGGCGTCTTGGAAGGCCAGGCGCTCCGAGCCGATCGAATACGCCAGCCCCCGTTGCTCTCGGATCTTCTGGAACAGCCGCGACGACATCCCCCCGCCGAGCACGTGGTTGAGCACCGAGAAGGCCCACCGATCCTCGTCGGCGCGCGAGACACAGCGCATCCCCAGGGTCAGGTGGGCCTGCTCGGTCGGCCGACTCACCACGGCCAGGGGCTCGCTGTTGTCCTCGGGGGCTCGCCTCTGTGGCGGGGCGCCGCCCGGGCGGCCGGCGAAGCGGGCCTCGACGGCTCGGGCGACCTCGTCGTGATGCAGCTGGCCAGCTACCGATACCACCATGTTCTCGGGCCGGTAGTGCTCCTCCAAGAATCCGCGGACGTCGGCCGGGGTGATCGCGGCCACGCTCTGAGCGGTGCCGAGCGCGTCGCGCCCCAGAGGGTGCCCCGGGAACAACGCGCCGAAGCAGCGTTCCACGACCAGGTCGGCCGGCTCGTCGGCATGCATGTGGATCTCGTCCTCGATGACCGTCCGCTCGGCCTCGAGATCCGCGGGACGCAGCGCCGGGTCCCAGATGATCTCGCTCAGGATGTCGAGCCCGAGCGGAAGGTGTTCGGCCAACAGCCGTACGTAGAAGGTCGTGTACTCCTTGGTCGTAAAGGCGTTGCAGTCCCCGCCCACCTCGTCGAGAGCCTCGGCGATGTCGGCCGCGGTGTGCTCCGGAGTGCCTTTGAACAAGAGGTGCTCCAAGAAGTGCGAGGCGCCGGCGATCACCTCGGGCTCGTCGCGCGACCCGCTGCCGACCCAGAAACCGATGGCAACCGAATGCACCTCGGGCATGGCCTCGGTGACGAGGCGCAGCCCCGAAGGGAGCGTCTCGACCGAGATGGAAGAAGCGGCCGAGATCCGTTCGCTCAACGCCGGCGAGGCCGTGAGCGTCGCCGATCCCGATCGCCCGGGCGCCCGTCGCCGCCGGGCCCTGGCCCGAGGTCGCCGAGCTCGGCGACCAGCTCAGCCTCGAAGGCGTCTTCGAAGGAGGCGAAGGAGCTGCCGCCGTTGCTCGAACCGACGCCACCCTCGGCTTGGCGGTGCTCGGCGGGGAGAGGCTCCTCGGCCTCCACCCCGGTGAGCGAGAGGGACACCTTGCCTTGCTGGTCGATGTCGTCCACCCGGACCTCGATCGCCTGACCCAGGGTGAGCACGTCCTCGACCGCCGCGACCCGGCGTCCACCGGCCAGCGGCGAGAGCTTGGAGATATGCAGCAGGCCGTCGCGCCCGGGGAGCACGTTGACGAAGGCGCCGAACTTGGTCAGGTTCACCACCTTGCCTTGGTAGACCTCGCCCACCTCGGCGCTCGGCGGGTCCAAGATGAGCGAGATCCGCCTCTTGGCCTCGGCCACCGCACTCGAGTCCTTCGCCCCGATGGTGACCGTGCCCACCATCCCGTCGTCGTCGACGGTGATGTCGGCGCCGGTCTCCTGTTGCAGGGTGTTGATCACCTTGCCCTTCGGCCCGATCACCTCACCGATCTTGTCGACCGGGATCTCCATCGAAGTGATCTTCGGTGCGCTCGTGGCCACCTCGGAACGGGGCTCGGCGATGGCCGCCAGCATCACGTCGAGGATTTGGAGCCTGGCCACCTTGGCCTGGTGCAGCGCCTTGGACAACACCTCGGCCGGAAGGCCGTCGATCTTGGTGTCGAGCTGCAGCGCGGTGACCGCATCGGCCGTCCCCGCCACCTTGAAGTCCATGTCGCCGAACGCGTCCTCGGCGCCCAGGATGTCGGTCAGGGTGACGTACTCGCTGCCCTCGTGCACGAGCCCCATGGCGATCCCGGCCACTGGCGCGGCGATCGGCACCCCGGCCGCCATCAACGACAGGGTGGAGCCGCAGACCGAGGCCATCGAGGTCGAGCCGTTGGAGGCCAGCACGTCGGACACCAGCCGCAAGGTGTAGGGGAAGTCCTCGGCCGAGGGCACGACCGGGAGCAACGCGCGCTCGGCTAGGAGGCCGTGGCCGATCTCGCGGCGACGTGGCCCCCGCATCTGGCCGGCCTCCCCGGTCGAGTACGGCGGGAAGTTGTAATGGTGGATGTAGCGCTTCGACTCCTCGGGGGAGATCGTGTCGAGCATCTGGTTCATCCGCGGCATGCCGAGGGTGGTCACGTTCAGGACCTGGGTCTCGCCGCGCTGGAAGAGCGCCGAGCCGTGGGCCGTCGGGAACAGGTCGAGCTCGACGGACAGCGGACGGATGTCGGCGGTGCTCCGCCCGTCGACCCGGGTCCCCTCCTTGATGATCCGCTCACGAACCAGCTTCTTGGTGAGCGCCCGGATCGCCGCCTTCACCTCGGCATCCCGTCCGGCGAACTCCTCGTTGAGTGCGCCGAGGACTCGGTCGGTGGCGTCGTCGATCGCCTGGTTCCGGGCGGCTTTGGCCGTCACCTGGTTGGCCTCGGCCAGCGGGGCGGTCCCCACCGCCTCGACCCTGGACCACACGTCATCGCCGTAGTCACTGAAGGTGCTGTAATCGATGGTCGAGATGGGCCCGCGGGCGGCCACGAACGCCATCACCAGCTCGCGCTGGAGATTGATCGAGTCACGGATCCACCGCTTCGCCGCCTCCAGCCCCTCGGCCAACACTTCCTCGCTGACCTTTGGCGCGCCCTCGGCGTAGAACTCGAACGAGCGCTCGGTCCCGCCCGCCTCGACCATCATGATCGCGATCTCGGCGTCGGCGTCCTCCGACAAGGCCCGGCCCGCCACCACCAGCTCGAAGGTCGACTCGTCGCCCTCCTCATAGGTGGGGTGCGGGATCCAGGTCCCGTCGATCGAGTACGCGATGCGCACGGCGCCGATCGGGCCGTCGAAGGGGATCCCCGAGATCATGAGGGCGGCCGAGGCGGCGTTGATGGCCAGCACGTCGTGCGGGTTCACCTGATCGGCCCCGAAGATGGTCCCGACCACGTGCACCTCGTTGCGGAAACCCTTGGGGAACGAGGGGCGAAGGGGGCGGTCGATGAGCCGACAGGTCAAGATCGCCTGGTCGGGAGCCCGGCCCTCTCGGCGGAAGAAGTTCCCCGGGATCTTGCCGGCCGCATAGGCGCGCTCTTCGATGTCGACGGTCAGGGGGAAGAAGTCGGTGCCCTCCCGGACCGATCGCGCCGCCGTCGCGGTGGCCAGCAGGATGGTGTCGCCGATGCGGCCGACCACCGCGCCGTCCGCCAGCTGGGCGAGTTTTCCGGCTTCGAAGGAAAGGTTGCGGTCGGTACCCGAGATCGGCGCCGACACCGAAATGGCCTCGGCCATGTCACTCCTCGTGCTCAGGGGCCGCCTCCTGCCGGTTCCCAGTGGTCGACCACCTCGAGACGACAAGGTGATCGGCGACTGGCAGCCGACCGAGGCGGTGCCCGTCTCTTGTGCGACCGCCCGGCCAATGGCCGGGCGGAAGGTCTGGTCTACCGGCGGATCCCGAGCCGACCGATGAGCTGGCGGTATCGCTCGACGTCGTTGCGGGCGACATAGTCGAGCAGCCGACGCCGACGGCCGATCAGCCTCATCAGCCCACGGCGGGTGTGGTGGTCACCGGGGTGGACCTTCAGGTGATCGGTGAGGTGCGAGATCCGTTCGGTCAACAGGGCCACCTGGACCTCGGGCGAGCCGGTGTCCGTCGGGTGCAGACGGTGCTCGGTGATGATCGCCTCTTTGTCGGGCATGCAGCAAAACCTACCCAGCTGTTCGGGTCGGCCCCCGGGCTCGACCCGCGGGCCAATGCCGGGCGCCGGTGGGGTGCGTTGTATACGCACCGGTGCGAGCCGTCGGCCCGCTCCGAAGAAGAGAGGCTAGCAGGTGGCGACCCGAATCGACAGGAGGCGGGGCTCGGAATTCAGGCGAGGACCCGCCTGGCCGCCTCGACGTCGTCACGCATCTGTCCCACCAGTGCCCCCAGGTCGTCGAACGCCTCCTGGTGCCGGATCCAGGCCTCGAAGGCCACCCGGGCCGGCTCGCCGTAGAGATCGCCGTCGAAGTCGAGCAGGTAGGCCTCCACCAGCGGCGACCCGTCCCCGGTCGCCTCGAAGGTCGGCGGCTGCCCGACCGAGATCGCCGCCGGCTGGCCGGTCGCCCCCCGCCAGGAGAAACGCCCGGCGTACACCCCCGGGGCGGGCAGGGCGATCTGGCGACCGACCCCGACGTTGGCCGTTGGGAAACCGAGCAGGCGGGCACCCCGGCCGGCGCCGTGCTTGACCGCACCGCGCACCTGGTGCGGCCGCCCGAGCAGCGCCGCTGCCCCGGCCACGTCCCCCTCGGCGATGAGACGACGGATCCGGGTGGAGGAGATCGGGGGGGCCGACTCGTGGTCCCGGCCGACCAGCCCCACCGGCACGACCTCGAAACCGGCCTCGGCCCCCATGTCGCGCAAGAGGGCCACGTCGCCCTTGCGCTCGTGGCCGAAATGGAAGTCGCTCCCCACCACGACCAGCCGGGTGGCCAAGGCGTGCACGAGGACGCCCCTGACGAAGTCCTCGGCGGTCTCCTCCGAGCGGGCCTGGTCGAAAGGGATCACCACGGTGCGGTCCACCCCGCAGTCGGCCAGGAGCTCCAGCTTCTGCTCGAGATCGGTGAGCGTGGTCGGGGCCGACTCGGGGCGCACGACCGAGGCCGGATGGCGGTCGAAGGTCACGACCACGGTCTCGAGGCCACGAACCGAGGCCAGCTCCTGCAGCTGGCCGATGACGTAGCGGTGGCCGAGGTGGACCCCGTCATAGGCACCGACCGTGACGGCGGCGCCGCTCGGCTTGGGCGCGCAACTCTTTGGACCCACCACCTCCATCGCCGGAAACTTAGACGCTCGGACCGTGGCCTCCCGGGGAACCGCTCGCCGCAGACATCTGGCTCAGCTCGGCACGAGCACCACGGCCGGCCTGGCCAGGCGCTCCCCCGAGACAGCTTCGTAGACCGCGAGCAGCTGGCCGTCGCCGTCGGTCACGGCGAAAGGACCACACGCCGGTGCGCCCAGGCCGGCGCCCTCGAGCGGCCGACCGTGACCGATCAGCCCGCTCAGCTCGGCCGGCACCGCAACGCTCGGCAGCTCGAGTGCCTCGAGCGGCGCCCGCAGCATCGATCGTCCCGCCGCCAGCTCGGCCGCGATCTCCTCGAGCCGGTGGGCATCGGCTTCGCCGAACGGCCCGGAGCGGATCCGGCGGAGGCGCCGCAGGTGGGCTCCGCCTCCCAAGGCCGCACCCAGGTCGGCGGCCAGGACCCGGACGTAGGTGCCGGCCGAGCAGGTGACTTCGACCGCGAAGACTCCCGGCTCCGAGCCGTCAGCGACCGCGAAGCGCTCCACCCGGACCCGCCGCCGGGGCGGTTCGACCTCGACCCCGGCCCGGGCCAGCCGGTGCAACCGCCGCCCCCCGACCTTGACCGCCGAGACCATCGGTGCCTGTTGGTCGATCTCGCCGGTCAGGCCGGCCGCCGCCGCCGCGACCTCGGCCAGCGCGAGCCCACCCATGTCGAAGCGCTGGACGGGGTCCCCCTCCTCATCCAGCGTGGTGGTCGTGGTCCCGAACACCACCTCGGCGCGGTAGTCCTTGGTTCCTCCGGCCACGAAGCGCAGGAGGCGGGTGGCCCGGCCGACCCCGAGCACCAGGACGCCGGTGGCCGAGGGGTCGAGCGTGCCAGCGTGCCCGATGCGCCGCTCGGCGAGGACCCGGCGGCACCGAGCAACCACGTCGTGGGAGGTCCAGCCGGCCTCCTTGTCCACGACGAGAAAGCCGGTCACCGAGCGTCGGGCTCATCCGGCGGCCTTCTCAGCCGGCGGAGGGCCGCCTCCACTGCTTCGCCGGCCGAGACCGCCGGGTCGGCCGCGAAGCTCAGCCGCGGAGTCCGCTTCATCTTCATCTCGCGGCCGACGCTGCGCTGGAGCCCGGGCCGCCGCTCTTCGAGCGCGGCGGCGCCCTCCTCGGCCAGCGTGTCCAGGTAGACGGTGGCGGTGCGCAGGTCGGTGGCGCACTCGACCGAGGTGACGGTGAGCAGCCTCAAGCGTTCGTCGGCATCGGCGAGCCGCTCGATCTCATCGGCCAGGACCTGGCGGAGCACCTGGTTCACCCGCAGCGCCCGCGCGTAGCGGGGGCCGCCGTGGGTTGGGAACGACCCGTGTCGCTCGGGCACCACTCGCGCTCCTGGCCCTCAGGCCCTCGGGATCTCGCGCTCCTCGAAGGTCTCGATGATGTCGCCCTCCTTCAGGTCCTGATAGTCCGAGAGCCCGATCCCGCACTCGAAGCCGGCCTGGACCTCCCGGACGTCATCCTTGAAGCGCTTGAGCGAGGTGATGGTCCCCCGCCAGATGATCACGCCCTCGCGTAGGAACCGAACCTTGGCGCCACGACGGATCGTGCCGTTCTGGACGTAGCAGCCGGCCACCGCGCCGACCCTCGGGATACGGAAGACCTGGCGAACCTCGGCATCCCCGCTGATCACCTCTTCGTAGGTCGGGGCGAGCATGCCGAGCATGGCCGCTTCGATGTCCTCCAGCAGCTTGTAGATGACCTCATAGGCCCGGACCTCGACGTCGGACGCCTCGGCCAGCTCTCGGGCCCGACGGTCCGGACGCACGTTGAACCCGATGATCGTGGCGTTGGATGCCTTGGCCAGGGTGACGTCGTTCTCGGTGATCCCGCCCACGCCCCGGCGCACGAAGCTGAGTTTCACGTCGTCGCGCTCGAGCTTGCGCAGGCCCTCGGTCACCGCCTCGAGCGACCCCTGGACGTCGGCCTTCAGCACGATGTTGAGGGTCGCGGTCTCACCCCGCTGGATCTGCTCGAACAGGTCCTCCAAGCGGGCGCCGGTCGCCGAGGGAGCCGGAAGGTGCCCGGAGAGCCGGAAGCGCTGCGCCCGCGCCTCCCCGAGGGTCCTGGCCGTGCCGAGATCGCCCGCCGCCCGGAGCTCGTCGCCGGCCTGGGGCGGCTCGGAGAGACCGAGAACCTGCACCGGCATCGACGGCAGGGCCTCTTTGACCTGGTCGCCGCCGTCGTCGATGAGGGCCTTCACCTTCCCCCAGGCCGACCCGGCGACCACCGCGTCGCCAACCCGCAGGGTGCCACGCTGGACGATCACCGTGGCCACCGGTCCCCGACCGATCTCCAGGTTGGCCTCGAGCACCGTGCCCCGGGCCCGGCCCTCGGGGCTGGCCCGGTACTCCTCGACCTCGGCCACCAGGACCAGGTGCTCGAGCAGATCGTCGATCCCGGTCCCCTGCAGGGCCGAGACCTCGACGGTGATGGTGTCCCCTCCCCAGGCTTCCGGAACGAGCCCGCGGTCGGCGATCTGCTGGAGCACGCGGGCCGGGTCGGCGTCGGCTCGGTCGATCTTGTTCACGGCCACGATGATGGGCACCTCAGCCGCTCGGGCATGGTCGATCGCCTCGACAGTTTGGGGCATGACGCCGTCGTCGGCTGCGACCACCAGCACCACGATGTCGGTGACCTCGGCGCCCCGGGCCCGCATGGCGGTGAAGGCCTCATGGCCGGGGGTGTCGATGAAGGTGAGCAGCTGCCCGTTCCACTCCACCTGGTAGGCGCCGATGTGTTGGGTGATGCCACCGGCTTCGCCGGCCACGACATTGCTGTGGCGGATCCTGTCTAGAAGCAGCGTCTTGCCGTGGTCGACGTGCCCCATCACCGTGATGACCGGCGGGCGGGGCCGGAGGTCCTCCTCCTCTTCTTCGTCCTCTTCTTCGAAGTAGCGGGCCAGAAGCTCGGCCTCGGCCTCCTCACCCGGGTCGACCAGGTGGACGTCGGCGTCGAGCTCGGCCGCGAACAGCTCGATCATGTCGTCGGTCAGCGACTGGGTGGCCGTGACCATCTCGCCCTGGAGGAGGAGGAACCGGATCACGTCGCCAGCCGAGCGGTTGAGCTTCGGGCCGAGGTCCCGGGCGGTCGACCCGCGCTCGACGATGATCTCGCCCTCGGGGACCGGGGCGTTCGACGGCACATAGGCGGTCAGCTGGGTGGGCTCGAGCTCCTCGAGGTTGCGTCGCCGTCGACGAGTCCGGCGCTGGGGCGGCCGGCCACCGCGGCCGAAGCTGCCACCGCGTCCACCTGGGGCGCCAGTGCCGACCGGTCCTCCGGGGCCTGACCGGCGGGGGAAGGCACCCCCCGGGCGGCCCGAGCCCCCGGCGGGGCGCCCCGCGGTCCCACCGGCCGGCGGTCGGCCTCCGGTGCGCGGCGCGTAGCCCGGACGGGACCCGGGCGGCGGCGGCGGGCTGGGCCGACGGCCACCCATCCCCGGCGGTGGCGGAATCGGCCGGCCCGAGGGGCCGAGCGGGGGGCGCACCGGCGGTGGCGGGATCGGGCGGCCCGACGGGGAGAGCGGGGGGCGGGACGGACGAGGTCGCTGCTCGGGCCGAACCCCGGGATCGGCGGTGGACGGGGTCGAGGCAGCCGCGGGCCGCGGCGCGGCTGGCGGGGCCGGCCGGGCCGGGCGCGACTCGGTCGGCGGGGGCGCGACCGGAGCTGGGCGGGTGCTCGAGATCAGCCGCTGGCGGGAAGCGGGGGGCGGCGACGGCTCCGCCGGGGTCGTTGTCGGCGAGGCCGCGGCCGGGGCCGGCGCCCGTTTGGCCGGCGCTGGCTGGACCTCTTCGGGCTGGGCCGAACGGCGGAGCCCCTCGGCGTCGGCCTTGCGCCGGACCCGGTCGGCCTGGGCATCTTCGATCGACGAGGAGTGACTCTTCACCCCGATGCCGAGGGACAGGGCGAGGTCCAGGGCCTCCTTGTTGGTCAGCCCCAGCTCACGGGCCAACTCGTAGACGCGGATCTTGGCAGGCAACTCTTCTCTTCGCTCTCGCGTTCGTCCTTGTTATTCGGCTTCGGGATCTCCGGCTCCCCGATGCCCACCAGCCAGGCACCGGGCGCGACCGGCAACGGTCATTCTCCCACATCACCGCCCTGGCTCCGGCGGCGAGGCGCTGCGGGAATTGGCTCCCTGCTCCGAGGGTAGCGATCATGAAGCGGCGGCCGGGCCATCGCCGGCTCAGGCCAGCCGGACCCTCGGATCGAGCACGGCGTGGACCAGGTCGATCGCGGTGTTCATGATCACGATGAACGAGGCGCCCATTCCCCTTGGTTGGCGATGTTCCCCCATCGCCTGCCCGAGCATCCGGGGGGCTTCAGGAAGGCCGCGTCGGCGGTCCCCTCCCGTCGCGGTGGGTCGGTCGGAGCGACACGCCGTGGTGAGCGCTGGGCTACTTCACCCAGAGATTCGTCGGATCGAACCCACCCAAGAACGGCACGTAGATCGCGTGCGCCACGTCCGTCCCGATGTACTGGGGGACGGCCTGGTTGAGCAGCGGGATCCAGGCGGGGTCCCTTTCCATGACATAGGCGTCGGCCTTGGCCCAGTTGGCCGCGGCCACCTTCAGGCTGCCCGTGGTCTCGGCCGCATCGATGTAGCTGTCCACGGTCGGGTCGTTGTAATCGCCGTAATCGCTCGACCCGGCGGCATAGCCGCGCCCGTCGAACAGCGGGCTGAAGTAGGTGGCCGCGCCATTCCCGGTCCAGTCGGGGAACCAGGTCCCGAAGGCCAGATCCCACTTGGAGTGGTTGCTCGGGGTCTCCAGGAAACGGGAGTAGGAATCCTTGCTTGGCTGCTCGTTGAGCGTGAGCGTGACCCCGCCCTTGGCCATGTCCGCCTGGAGAGCGACCGCCTGCGCCGGCATGGGCGCGTTGTCGGCGTACGCAAGAGTCAGCTTCAGCCCGTGGGGATACCCGGCGGCCTTGAGCATGGCCTTGCACTTGGCCGGATTCCCTTCACTGTGGGCCGATGGGTAGGGGTCGATCTTTTGGTAGCCGATGGACATCGCCGGGGGCAGGATCTGGTTGATCGGCTGGTTGATGGCCGGGCCGCCGGTCACCTGCACGACGTGCTGCTTGTTCACGCAGTATTGGAGCGCCTGACGCACGGCGACCTTCTCGAGGGCGCTCCCATCGGCAGAAGATCTCATGTTGAAGGCCAGGTAGGTGATGCCGCCGAAGAAGTCGGCCGTGAAGTTCGGGTCACGGAAGGCGATCAGGCCCGGCACCTGCGCCGTCGGCACGGTGGTGTCCCACTCCATGTCGGCCTGGCCGGTCGACAGCTGCTGCTGCACGGTCATATCCGACTCACCCATCGTGACCGACACGTTGTCGAAGTACTGGTGCCGGATCGGATCCGTGCTCTGCTTCCAGTACGGGTTCTGGCCCAGCGTGTAGCTCAGGTTCGGCGTGTACGAGGTGATCGTGTACGGGCCGTCAGAGATGAAATTCTGGGCCTCGGCGGCCGAGGCCGGCACATAGTTGAGGATCTCGACTGGCACCGGTGAGCTCATCGGCATGGCCATGATGTTGAGGAACATCGAGCACGGGTGGATCAGCGTGAACACCACCGTCTGGGGGTTCGGGGTGGAGATGCCGCTGATCTGGTGGGTCGACATGAACGTCTTCATCGTCTCGACCTGTGAGGCCGGGTCCGACGGCAAGCTCAGCGCCTCGAAGGCCTTGCAGTAGGAAGCCATGCCCTGGATCGTCCCGGTCCAGTACGCGATCGGCGGCGCACCCTGGACCGGGTTGCACAGCCGTTTGATGCCGTTCTCCTCGTCGGTTGAGGTGACCTGCCGGGGGCCGGTCGGGGTGGCCCAGTCGACCCCTCGCTTGATCGTGAAGGTGTAGGTCAGGCCGTCCGGGCTCACCTTGTACGTGGCCATGTCGGGAACAGGCACACTCTCATCCCGGGTGCTGTAGCCGGCCTTGTAGGAGACAAGCTGTCGGCTCACCATGCGCATGAGCTCGTAGGTGGTCGTGTAGTAGGCGCAGCAGGTGTCGAGGTGATCGACGTCGCTGCTGCCCACGATTCGAAGAGTGCCAGTTCGGGACGGAGCGGTGGTGGTGGTCACCTTCGGCAGGATGTTCCCGGCCGCCCCGGCCGCCGCGGTGGCGCCGGCCATGGTCAGGGTCGTCGTCACCGCCACCAACCCGGCCACCAGCGCGAGCCGGAGTCTCCCGTGCATGGTCGTCCCCCCTCCGTGGCGCACCCCGAGCCAGGGCTCGGGGCAGCCGCGTCTAGCCCTGTGCGTTCTCGGGGCCACCAATGTGGCAATAGATCACCGGTTGTGTCGAACCCGCGTTCTGCGCCGGTGGCGATCCGGGTGCGAGGGATGGGAAATGCCGAGGTCAGCGGCTCGGGCGGGGATCGGCCGAGGTGGGGAGGAAACGCTCAGGGAACCGCGGGAAAGAGCCGGTCGTGCAGGGCCTCGAGCGCGGCCGGGCCGACCGCGACCCTCAAGGCCCGGGCCAGCCCACCGGTGCGGGTCGCCCGATCGAGGCATGCCCGGCTCCCGGCGCACAGCCACGCCCCCCGCCCGGGCCCGGACCCGATCTCGAGCACGCCGTCTCGGTCGGTCACCCGGATCAGCTCGGCCGCCCTGGCCCGCCGGCGGCAGCCCACGCAGGTGCGGACCGGGTTACTCGACGTCCCCGCTGGCCTCCGCGCTCGCTGGCACCGACTCGGCCCCGTCGTCCGCCGGTGGGGCCTCGGGCGACGGAGCGGTCTCGCCGTCGGCCTGCTCCTCCGCCGCTTGGCTCCACGCCTCGGCTGAGATCGCCTCACCGCCCTCGGCCGGCTTCCAGACCATTTCGCCCGAGTCGTCCTCGACCCACTCCCCCTCGGCCCAGTCCTGGCCCTCGTAGGCCGCCTCCTCTTCCAGCTGGGTCTCGCTCTTGATGTCGATGCGCCAGCCAGTGAGCCGGGCGGCCAACCGGGCGTTCTGGCCCTCCTTGCCGATCGCCAACGACAGCTGGTAGTCGCTCACGATCACCGTGGCCGTTCCGGTCGCGTCGTCCAGGTGCACCTCGCGAACGCGCGCCGGCGCCAGGGCGTTCTGGATCAGCTCGACCGGATCGTCGGAGAAGGGGACGACGTCGACCCGCTCGCCGCGCAGCTCGTTGGTCACCATGCGTACCCTGGATCCCCGGGCACCGACGCAGGCTCCGACCGGGTCGACATTGGGGTCGTTCGACCAGACAGCGATCTTGGTGCGGTGCCCCGGCTCACGGGCCACGGCCTTCAACTCGACCACCCCCGAGGAGATCTCGGGGACCTCGAGCTCGAAGAGGCGTTTGATGAGGCCGGGGTGGGTCCGGCTGACCACGATCTGGGGGCCCTTGGTCGTCTTGCGGACCTCGACGATGTAGGCCTTGAGGCGGGCGCCGTGCTCGTAGCGCTCGTAGGAGACCTGCTCGGCCTGCGGCAGCAACGCCTCGACCTTGCCGAGGTCGAGGAGGGTGTAGCGGTTGTCGGTCTGCTGGACGATGCCGGTGACGATGTCTCCCTCGCGGCCGGCGTACTCCTCGTACTTCATGTCCCGCTCGACCTCGCGGATGCGCTGGAGGATCACCTGCTTGGCGGTCTGCGCAGCGATGCGCCCGAAGTCGGCCGGGGTGTCGTCCCACTCCCGCACGACGTTGCCCTCGTCGTCGAGCTCCTGACCGTAGACGCGGATCTCGCCCGACTCGGGATCGATCGTGACCACCGCCTCTTCGGCCGCGTCGGGCCGGCGCTTGTAGGCCGCCACCAACGCGTTGGCGAGGGCGTCGAGGAGCATGTCGACCGAGATCCCCTTGTCCCGGGCGATCGTGCTCAGTGCGTCCAAGAACTCGAAATTCGTTTTGCTCATGACCTAGACCGTTCTCTCCTGCCGGACCGCCGCGCGTTACCTCCCTTGGGGGCGGGCTCGCTTCCCCACTCGAACACCGTCCGCGCCCGGTCGATCGCGTCGTAGCCGAGGCGGATCGAGGTGTCGGGGACCTCGGGCCCGTCGATGGTGCACCCGGTCTCGTCCGCGGCCGAGAGCACACCCTGCACCCTCCGCACTGGGCCCGCTTCCGGACGGATGCGAACGCTCACGGTCTCCCCGACGGCGCGAACGAAGTGCGCTGGCGTGCGGAGCCGGCGCTCGAGGCCGGGGCTCGACACCTCGAGGGTGTAGGCGCCGGGGAACGGGTCCAGTCGGTCGAGCACCCGGGAGAGCTCCTGGTTGGCCTGGGCCAGCGTCTCGAGGTCGACTCCGCCCGGACGGTCCACCGTCACCTGGACCTGGGAGTGGCCCACGACCACATCGACCAGTTCGAGGCCGGAGGCCCGCACCACGGGTGACAGCACGTCGACGAGCCGATCGCTCACCTCCACTGCCACCTCCTCTCGCCGGTGCTGCTCCTTCGCCCCTTCCCCTGCCGACCGTCCTGCGGCCCGGCCGCAAAATGAAAGCGTGGGCCGCGGCCCACGCTCCACGAGGTCCCGTTCGGGACCGGACAGCGGGGCAAATGATACCAGTCAGTACGCTTTTCCGACGACGGCAACCAGGTCGTCGCCCTCTTTGGCCAGGGTGCCGTCATCCCGTTGGAGGCAGCGCACGGTGATCCCGGCCTCGGCGAGGACATCCTCACCGGCGTCCCCGACGGCCGAGAAGGGCACGACCGCGAAGCCGTCGGATCCGGCCTCGAGCGCCTCCTCCAGGGTGGACACCCAGCGAAGGCGGGCGTCGCGGAAGGCCAACGCCTCGGCATGGAGGTGCTCGGTCGTCGCCTCCAACGCACCGCTGACCACATCGACGAGCCCACCGAGCCGGGTCGAGGCCTTCGACCGGTCGTGCCGGGTCACCACGATCGCCGAGTCTTCGGCCAGGTCCCGCGGGCCAAGCTCGACCCGCACCGGCACCCCCTTGCGCTCCCAGTCGATGGCCCGGCGTCCGAAGGATGTGCCGGTCCGCTCGTCCAGGGTCACCCGAAGCCCGGCCCGGCGGAGGTCATCAGCGATCGCCGACGCGGCCGGCCCGGTCGACTCATCGGCACGGACCACCATCACCACCACCTGACTCGGGGCGAGCGCCGGGGGGAGCCGCAGCCCGAAGTCGTCGCCGTGGACCATGATGAGCCCGCCGATGAGGCGGGTGCTCGCGCCCCACGAGGTCTGAAAGACATGGCGCTGCTCGCCGGCCTCGTCGGCGAAGGTGATGCCGAAAGCCTTGGCGAAGTTCTGCCCCAGCTCGTGGCTCGTGCCCAGCTGCAGAGCCTTGGCGTCCCCCATCATCCCCTCGCACGTCCAGGTCCGGACCGCGCCGGCGAAGCGCTCGCGATCGGTCTTGTGCCCGATGAGGGTGGGGATGCACATCACGCGTTCCATGGTGTCGAGGTAGACGTCCCGCAGGATCCTGATCGCGTACTCGGTCGCCTCCGATTCACCGGCGTGTGCCGTGTGGCCCTCCTGCCAGAGGAACTCGCTCGTGCGAAGGAACAGCCGAGTCCGCATCTCCCAGCGGACCACGTTCGACCACTGGTTGACGAGCATCGGCAGATCGCGGTGGCTCTGGATCCACTTCGCGAAATAGTGGTTGACCACCGTCTCGCTGGTAGGGCGGACCACGACGGGCTCCTCGAGCCGGTTGCCGCCGCCATGGGTCACGACCCAGAGCTCGGGGCTGAACCCCTCGACGTGGGAGGCCTCGAGCGCCAGAAACGGCTCCGGGATGAACAGGGGGAAGTAGGCGTTCTCCGCCCCCGCCTCCTTGATGCGCCGGTCGAGCTCGCCCTGGAGCAGCTCCCAGATGCCGAACCCCCAGGGCCGGATGACCATCGTGCCGCGCACCGGGCCGTTCTCGGCCATCTCGGCCTGGGCGACCACCTCCTGGTACCAGCGGGGGAAGTCCTCGGCGCGCGACGTCAGAGCTCCCTTGTCGTCGGGCATCGTCAAACGCTATGCCGCCCGGAGGAGCCAGCGAACAACCGCCCGGTCCCTCGATCGGCATTCCCGGATCCCGGCCCCGGCGCCGGGTGGTCGAGCACTGGGTTGCCGCTGGCCCGAACCCGGCCCGGTTACTCGCCCTCTTCGATCCGCTTGCGGATCATCTCGATCCGTGACCGCGACGCGTTGGGATCGGCACCTCCCTCCTCCAACAGCGCACGCCGATCGGCCTCGGCCTCGGCCGCCGCCGTCTTGTCCGCCGCCGCCAGTCGAGCGTCGACCCCCTCGGCCGCCAGCCGCTCGGCCTCGGCCACCAACGAGTCGACCATCTCGGCCTCGGGGACAACCCGGACGATCTCCCCCCGGATGAACAGGTGACCCTTCTCCTTGCCCGCCGCGATCCCCAGGTCGGCCCCCCGGGCCTCACCCGGACCGTTCACCACGCAGCCCATCACCGCGACCTGGATGGGCAACTGCCGGTTCTCCAAGGCGCTCTGCGCGGCCTGGGCCACCGCGATCACGTCGACCTGGGCCCGGCCGCACGACGGGCAGGCAATGAGGTCGAGGCCCTTGCGCTCACGCAACCCCAAGGACTCGAGCAGCTGACGGCCGGCCTTGGCCTCTTCGACCGGATCGGCGGTGAGCGAGTAGCGGATGGTGTCGCCGATGCCCTCGGCGAGCAGGGTGCCGATGCCGGCGGTGCCCTTCAACAGTCCGGCTGGGGGCGGTCCGGCCTCGGTCACTCCCAGATGGAGGGGGTGGTCGAACGTCTCGGACGCCAAGCGATAGGCGGCGATCATGAGCGCCACCGAGGACGCCTTCACCGAGATCTTCACGTCGTCGAAACCGACGTCGGCGAAGTAAGCCAGTTCCCGCTGCGCCGACTCGACCAGCGCTTCGGGCGTGACACCGCCGTGCCGCTCGTAGAGCTCCTTGTCGAGCGACCCGGCGTTGACCCCGATGCGGATCGGCACGCCCCGGGCCTTGGCTTCGCGGGCCACCGACTTGATCTCGGCCTCCTTGCGGAGGTTTCCGGGGTTGAGCCGGAGCCCTTGGACGCCCGCGTCCAGGGCGGCCAGGGCCATCTTGTGGTGGAAGTGGATGTCCGCCACGATCGGCACCGGAGCGCGCGGCACGATCTGGGCCAGGCCCTCGGCCGCCGCCTCCTCGTTGCAGGTGCATCGGACGATGTCGGCGCCGGCGGCGGCCAGCTCGTAGATCTGGGCCAGCGTGCCGTCGACATCGGCCGTCTTGGTGGTGGTCATCGACTGCACCGAGATGGGTGCCCCGCCCCCCACCGCCACGCTCCCGACGTGGATCTGGCGGGTCGACCGGCGAGCGCTCAGCAGATTGCCGGAGAGTTCCACGGTCCCATTGTGCCCCCGTCGGCGGATCCGGCGGGCCACCCGCCCCTCAGCCGAACGGGTTGGGGACCGGGTGGGTGATGTCCAGGTAGGCGGCCGACACCACCAGGAGCATGAGCACGACGACGAAGCCGTAGGCGACCGGCACCAGCTTGGCCGCGTCGGCCTGGTAGTAGGGGCGACCCCGCCGGGTGCGGATGCGCTCGTAGAGGGCGATCGCCACATGCCCGCCGTCGAGGGGGAGCATCGGCAGCATGTTCACGATGGCCACGAAGATGTTCAACGCGATGAGGACGGCCAGCAGCGAACCCGCCCCGGCCTGAGCGCCTTGGACCGCGGTGCGCACCGCCCCGATGATCGACTCGGGCCGGTTGGACTGCTGGGTCGGGGTGGCGGTGGTCGGGTTGACCACTTGGTGCACGTACCCCGAGATCCCACTGGGCGAGACGAGGTGACCGAGACCGGTGATGGCATTCGAGGTGATCTGTCCAACCACGACCCCAGCGCCGCCCAATGCGCCGAAGGCGTTCTCCGGGATGCTCACCCCGCCGAGCTCGACCCCGATCTCGCCGCTTAGCTGCTCGTGGCCGTTCACCTCGTGGCGTCGCGGCTGCGGCACCACGGTGATCTCGAGGCGGTGTCCGGCCCGTTGCACCTGAAGCGACACCGGCCGACCGGCCGAGCGCTCGATGACCGCGGTCAGCTGATCGGGGCTGGAGAACCCGTGGCCGTCGACCCCGACGATGACGTCGCCGACGCGGAGCCCGGCCTCCTGGGCGGGCGTCAGCCGCTGGCCGGCGAAGCTGGGGAGGCCGAAGACCTTCACTGCGCTGTTGGATGGCGCGCCGACGAACACCAACAGGGCCCAGGCGAGGACGAAGGCCATGACGAAGTGCATGAACGAGCCGGCCACCGCCACCAGGAGCCGCTTGGCGAACGGGGCCTGGCGATAGGTCCGAGCCTCGTCGGCCGGGTCGATCTCCTCCAGGTTGGTCATCCCGGGGATCTTCACGTACCCGCCCGCCGGGACTCCCTTGATGCCGTACTCGGTCTCGCCGCGCCGGACCGACCACAGGCGCGGTCCGAACCCGACAAAGAACTCGGTGACCCGCATCCGGCTCCACTTGGCCGCGGCGAAGTGTCCGGCCTCATGCACGATGACCATGACCACCACCGCCACGATCACCAGGAACAGGTCGCCGAGCCCCAGAGCGACGAAGAGCCCGGCCGCCGCCGCGACCACCACGGCCAGCCGCACCAGAGCGACGGTGGCCGAAACGCGTGGGGCGGGCTGCTCCGGCGGACGCGGCGGCGCGATCGTCACCGGCCCGCTCGCCTGGCCACGGCCTTGGTGGCCCGCTCCCGGGCGACCCGGTCGGCGTCGAGCACCGCTTCGAAGGAGTCGATCGGCGCGCCGTCGAAGCCGTCCAAGGTGTCGGCCGCCACATCCGCGATGGCCAGCCAGCTGATCCCTCCGGACAAGAACGCGGCCACAGCCACCTCGTTGGCTGCGTTCAGCCAGGCCGGCGCACCGCCGCCGGCCCGACCCGCTCGGTAGGCGAGGTCCAGGCAGGAGAAGAGCGCCCGGTCCGGCGACTCGAAGCTGAGCTCCAAAGAGTGAGACCAGTCAATCGGGCCGAAGGCCACCGGCAGGCGGTCGGGGTAGCCCATGGCGTAGCCGATCGGCAAGCGCATGTCGGGCACCGAGAGCTGAGCCAGCGTCGCCCCGTCGACCAGCTCGACCATCGAGTGAACGATCGACTGCGGGTGGACGACCACGTCGATCCGGTCGTAGTCGACACCGAACAGCTCATGAGCCTCGATGACCTCGAGACCCTTGTTCATGAGGGTGGAGGAGTCGATCGTGATCTTGGGGCCCATCTTCCACGTCGGGTGGGCCAGCGCGTCGGCGACCGTCACGGCGGTCAGGCTTCGACGGTCCCGGCCCCGGAACGGGCCGCCCGAGGCCGTGATGAGCAGCCGGCACAGCTGCTCGGCGGATCGCAGCGAGGTCAGGCACTGGTGGAGGGCACAATGCTCCGAGTCGACCGGGACGATCTCGGCGCCCGGTGTCGCCCGAGCTCGCTGGACCACCGGGGCCCCGGCGATGAGCGACTCCTTGTTGGCCAGGGCGAGGCGGTGGCCGCTCTCAAGCGCGGCCAAGGTGACCGGAAGCCCGGCGAACCCGACCACCCCGTTGACCACCACCTGGGCCGCGCCGGCCGCGGCGACCAGGCCCTCGGGACCGCCCATCACTTCGGTGCCGGGCGGCACCAACTCGGCCAGTTTGGGGGCGAGGGTCGCGTCGCCGATGGCGACCAACTGTGGCCGCAGGGCCCGGGCCTGGTCGGCCAACAGGTCGATCGAACTCTGGGCGCCCAGGGCGACCACCTCAAAGCGATCACCGCTCGCCCGGACGACCTCCACTGCCTGGGTCCCGATCGACCCGGTCGAGCCGACCAGGCTGACCGTGGTGCTAGTCATCGGCCCCCGTCGTCGGTCGACTCGCCATCGAGCCAGCATGCCATCGCCCGTCGTCCCCCGAGGGTCGCCGGGGCGGGCTCACCCCAGGTGGAAGGCGATGACCAAGTAGTAGGTGGCCGGGAGGGCGAAGAGCAGGCCGTCGACCCGGTCGAGCATCCCGCCATGGCCCGGAAGCAACCGTCCCATGTCCTTCAGGCCCAGGTGGCGCTTCACGGTGGACTCGAAGAGATCGCCCAGGGTGGCGACGATCGAGACCACCAGGGCCAGCAGTGCGGCCTTGGGGACCGTCCAGGGATGGATCAGGTGGATGATGATGACCGAGACGATGAGCGAGGTGATGACGCCACCGACGAAGCCTTCCCAGGTCTTGTTGGGGCTCACCGCGGCCATTGGGTGCCGGCCGAGCCAGGCGCCGAAGGTGAGCGCCCCCACGTCGTAGGCCACTCCGGCGATGACCGCGCCCAGCAGGAACGCGATCCCGTGACGCTCGGGGAACAGCGAGGGTGCGAGCAGCAGAGCGGCATAGGAGCCGAAGACCCCCACCCACCCGAAGACGAACAGGGTGGTCCCGGTGGAGCGCACCGCGTCGGTGTGCTCCACCCCGGCCTGGTGCCAGACGAAACAAGCCACCACGAGAACGACGAACACGAGCGGCAGGGCCTCCAGGCCCTTGTTGTAGGTGGCCACCATGAGCGAGACCGTGGCCACCAGGCCGAGGAGGGTCAGCGGCTGGTAGCCCCCGCGCCGGAACGCCGCGAAAGCCTCGGCGGCGGCCATAGCCACGACCAGGGTGACGAACGCCACCGCCGCCGCCGGACCGA
Source organism: Acidimicrobiales bacterium (assembly GCA_040414865.1). Taxonomy (GTDB): domain Bacteria; phylum Actinomycetota; class Acidimicrobiia; order Acidimicrobiales; family RAAP-2; genus Palsa-461. The sequence goes on along the minus strand of JBEDUR010000138.1, from coordinate 38,661 downwards.
CCTTGAAGGCGATAAGGGCCAAGGCAGCCAACACCACCCCAGAGACGATGGCGGCGGTCATGTTCCGGGGCGGTGCCTCGTCGGGCGGAGAGGCCGATGCTCCCAACCCGTCGGAAGGCGCGCTCCCGGCCCTGTGAGCCGCGCGACTGGCGTCGCCACGACTGGGGCGACGCCCGGAGCGCCGGAGCAAGCCCAGGCGCGATCGGGGCTCCTCCGAGGCTCCCTCGCCGTCGCCCGTGTCCAGGTCGTCGCCCGTCCCGCTCAGCTCGTACGGGGTCTCTCCTGACGGGGCCTGGTCCTGGTCGACCTCGGGAAGCACCGCGGTGACCGGGCCGTTGTCCGTGCTCGCCCGGCTGCGCGCGACCGCGGGCCGGTCCCACGCCTGGTCGTCCTCCCGGCCGCCGTCGTCAAGGACATTGTCGCCCTCGCCCTCGACGGGGATGTCGAACACCCAAGGCTGCCGGTCTGAACCGGGGTCGAGGGAACCCTGCCCGGTCTGGTCGCCAGCCAACATCGACGGCTCGTACCGGTCGTTCTGGGCCTCCCAGTCGGACCCCTCCTCCCGCCAGGTGGGGCCGGGCAGGGCCGAATAGGGGTCCGTACCCGCCTCTGGTTCCTCCCGGGATAGGACGGCCGGCACCTCGCCCGTTGGCGGCTCGGTCCAGTGCGGCAGCGGCGGAACCCCGACGTCGTCGGCGGGTCGTCCCGCCTCGGCATCGGTTTCGCCGGCCCGGGCGCGGTCGCTGTCGGTCCGTGCCGCCGACCGGCCGGCGGGCTCGGCGCCGACGATGCGCACCTGTCCGCTCTGGTACCCGGTCTGCTCCAGGTCCTCCCGCTCGTCTTCGCTGGCCATATGCCCCCCTCAGACCTCCAAAAGCTCGTGCTCTTTGTGGTTAAGCAGCTCGTCGATTGCACCGACCTGGTGGTGAGTGAGCCGATCGAGCTCCTTTTCGATCCGTTCCAGTTCGTCGGCGGTGAGCGAACCGTCCTTTTCCAGACCGTCCAGCTCGTGGCGGGCGCCACGCCGCAGGTTGCGAACCGCGACCCGACCCTCCTCGGCCTTGTGACGCACCACCTTCACCAGCTCCTTGCGTCGCTCCTCGGTGAGTGGTGGAAAGGCGAGTCTGATCACGGCACCGTCGTTGGCCGGGTTGATGCTCAGGTCGGACGCTTTGATCGCCTTTTCGATGGCGGGGAGCGACCCCTTGTCGTAGGGAGAGACGACCAACAGCATGGCGTCGGGAACGCTGAAACTGCACAGCTGGCGCAGCGGGGTCTGCGTCCCGTAGTAGTCGACCATCAGGGTCTCGACCAGAGCGGGTGTAGCCCGTCCGGTGCGGACCGACGCGAAGTCCGCCTTGGCGTGGTCCACCGCCTTGAGCATCTTCTCATTGACCTCTTCGAGGACCACCTGGCCGAGCTCCTCGGTCACCGGACCAGCGTACCGATCTGCTCGCCACTTAGGGCTCTACGCAGATTGCCTTCGGGCATCAGGTCAAACACCCGGATCGGCAGGCCGTTGTCCTTGCAGAAGGTGATAGCCGTCAGGTCCATCACCCGAAGGTCCTTGGACACGACATCCATGAAGGAGATCTCGTCGAAGCGCGTCGCGCTCGGGTCGAGGTGTGGGTCCGCGCTGTAGACCCCGTCGACCCCACTATGGGTCCCCTTGAGCAACAGGTCGGCCTCGATCTCGGCCGCCCGCAGCGCGGCCGAGGTGTCGGTGGTGAAGTACGGGTTGCCCATCCCCGCGGCAAACAGGACGACACGACCCTTCTCCAGGTGACGGATGGCCCGGCGCCGGATGTAGGGCTCGGCCACCTCGGCCATGTGGATGGCGGTCAGCACCCGGGTGTCCTGACCGTGCTGCTCGAGTGCGTCCTGCAGCGCCAGGGCGTTGATCACCGTCGCCAACATGCCCATGGTGTCCGAGGTGGCACGGTCCATGCCCGCGCCCGCCCCGGTCGTCCCCCGCCAGATGTTGCCTCCCCCGACGACCAGGGCCAACTCCACGTCCAGGTCGGATCGGGCATCGGAGATCTCGAGGGCGAACCGCTCGACCACGGGAGCGTCGATGGTCTCCTCCGAGGAGGCCGAAGCAAGCGCCTCGCCTGACATTTTCAACACGACTCGCTTTTGATCAGCCAACTGGCGCTCCCACGTCGCCTTGATCCTACGAGTCGGCCAGCCTGTTCCTAGGGACCGATGACCACCTGGGCGAAGTCCACGATCTCGGCGCTGCCGAGCACGGCACCAACGGTCCTTTTGTCCTCGTGGGCAGCAGGCTGCTCGAGCAGCACCCGCTCCTTGAACCAGCCGTTCAGGCGGCCTTCGACGATCTTGGCCAGTGCCGCCTCTGGCTTGCCCTCGTTGCGCGTCAAGGCCTCGAGGGTCCGACGCTCCTCTGCGACCACTTCGGACGGCACTTCTTCCCGCCGGACGTATTCCGGCCGGGAGAAGGCGGCCGTGAGCGCGACCTCGTGGGCCAGCTCGGCCGAGCCCCCGCGCACGACGACGGCCACCGCGTTGACCCCGCGGCCCGATTGCTGGTGGAGGTAGGTGTCGACGACCTCGGAGGGCCCCGCCACCAGCCTGTGGACGCCGCCGATCGAGATGTTCTCCTGGAAGCTGGACGCCAGGCGTTCGATGTCGCCCCGGCGGCGCGCGATGGCATCTTCGCCCTCGCCGGCCACCAGCGCGGCCAGGTCATCGGCCGTGGCCACGAACTCGGCCGACTTAGCCACGAAGTCGGTCTCGCAGCGCAGCTCCACGATGGCGGCGACGTCGTTGTCCTTCACAACGGCGACCGCGCCCTGGGCGGCCTCGCGGTCCTCGCGCTTGTGTACCTGCGCGAGCCCATGCTCACGCAGGTACTGACCGGCCTTGTCCATGTCGCCGTCCGAGGCCTCGAGTGCCCTTTTTGCGTCCATCATCCCGGCACCGGTCTCCTGACGGAGCCGCTGCACGTCCTTGGCCGTGAACGTGGCCACAACTACACCTCCGACCCGTCGCCGCCCTCGGCGGCGGCACGCACGGGTTCTTGCTCTGCATCCGGTCCTTCGACCTCTCGGCCCGCAGAACCCGGTGGTGGATTCTCCGGCGGCCCGGCATCGACCAGCGCGTCGGGCTCGGCGGCCGCTCGGGGATAGCGAGGGCCGGGCCGGGCGGGGGCGGGCGGCTCCGCCGCCGCGGCTTGGGGGCGATGACCGGCGATGAAGTGACCCTCACGCACTGCCTCGGCGACGATCCGGCACATGAGAGCGCCGGACCGGATGGCGTCGTCGTTGCCGGGGATGACGTAGGTGACGACGTCGGGGTCGCAGTTGGTGTCGACCACCGCCACCACCGGCATCTTCAGCTTGTTGGCCTCGGTGACCGCGATGTGCTCTTTCTTCGTGTCGATCACGAAGATCGCGTCGGGGAGACGGTCGAGCCCGCTGATGCCGCCCAGGTTCCGCCGGAGCTTCTCCAGCTCGCGGACGTGCCGAAGTGCCTCACGCTTGGGCATGCCGTCAAAGTCACCCGCGTTCTGCATCGCCTGCAGCTCCTGCATGCGCTTTACCCGGGAGCTGACCGTGGCGAAATTGGTCAGCATCCCACCCAGCCAGCGCTGGTTGACGAAAGGCATCCCACACGCGCTGGCGTAGTCGGCCACCGGACCCTGGGTCTGCTTCTTCGTCCCGACGAAGAGGACCTTGCCCCCGCCGGCGACCAGTTCGCGCACGAACCCGTAAGCCGACTCGACTCCCTCGAGCGTCTTGTGCAGGTCGATCAGGTAGATACCGTTGCGCTCGCCGAGAATGTAGCGACGCATCTTGGGGTTCCACCGTCGAGTCTGGTGGCCGAAGTGAACCCCGGCCTCGAGCATCTGGCGAAGTGTGACAACGGCCACAGACTGTCCTCCAATCGGTTGTTCCTCCCCGAGCGCAACACCTCTGCGGAGGCGACCGTGGAACGCGCCCGGGTGCGTAAATAGAAGGGCGCCACACCTTCGATCAAGCGGCGCACGAGTGTACCTGGCCGCGGGAACAGGCGAAACGGCAGGTCAGGCCCGCGGATGGCTGCCCCGGTAGACCGCGAGGAGGCGCTCTTTGCTCACGTGCGTGTACACCTGGGTCGTCTGGAGGCTCGAATGCCCGAGCAGCTCCTGGACAACCCGCAGGTCGGCGCCTCCGTCGAGCAGGTGGGTGGCGAAGCTGTGGCGCAGCGCGTGCGGGTGGGTGGGGACCGGCGAGCGCCGGTCGAGGATACGCCGGACATCACGAGGCCCGAGGCGTCGGCCAACCCGGTTCAAGAAGACCGCCTGGCGCGGGCTGTCCTCCTTGGCCAGGACGCTCCAACCGACCTTCAGCCACCGCTCGAGCGCCTGGGCGGCCCGGTCGTGGATCGGGACCTGGCGCTCCTTGTCCCCTTTGCCGGTGACGGTGACGATGCGGTCGCGCAGGTCGAGCCCGGACCGGTCAAGGCTGCACAGCTCGGCCACCCGAAGGCCGGCCGCGTACAGCAGCTCCAAGACGGCGAGGTCCCGGAGCTCGACCGCCACCGCCAAGGCGTCGGTAGCGGTCGTCCGAGGTGGCTCGAGCAGCCGGTCGAGCTCGGCGTGCGAGAGCACCCGGGGGAGCCGCCCGGGAGCCCGGGACGAGGACAGGCCCCGGGCCGGGTCCGCCTCGAGGAGCCCCCGGCGCTGGCACCAGGAGAAGTAGGTCCGCAGCGCCGCCGCCTTGCGGGCAATGGAGGCCCGGGCGAACCGGCGAGTGGTGAGGTAGGCGAGGTAGCGGCGGAGCAGGACCCGGTTGACCGCCCCCGGGGCCGCTACTCCGGCGCGGCCAGCCCACTCGACGAAGGCGCCGAGATCACTGCGGTAGGCGCGGCGGGTGGCCTCGGAGCGGCCGGACAGCGACTGGGCGAAGGCGTCGAGCGCAAACCCGGCACCCGCGCCCGGCCCCTTGGCCTCGCCCCGGCGCGCTGGTGGCATACCCGCACGCTACGTTCCCTTGTCACCCCTGGTAGGGACGGCCGGAGCGGCTGAACGCCACCGCTGCACCGGTCCAGATGGAGAAGGTGACTATGGCAAGATCTGCTCCAACGATCGGAGCAATCGACGAGTCGGGTCCGGCGCCGGCCCCGGCGAAGGCAGGCCAGGTCGATGAGTAGCCGCATCCTGGTGGTAGAGGACGACGAACGGATCCGTTCGTCCATGCGCCTCGCCCTGGAAGAGGAGGGATACGAAGTCGACGATGTGGGCAGCGGCGAGGAGGCGCTCGACCACTTCAGCGCCCAGCCGGCCGACGTCACGCTCATCGACCTGATGCTGCCGGGGATGGACGGCTTCGAGTGCTGTCGGACGCTGCGGCGCCAGAGCGCGGTGCCCATCATCATGGTGACCGCCCGCACCGACACCCACGACATCGTGGCCGGCCTGGAGGCCGGTGCCGACGACTACGTCACCAAGCCCTTTGTCGCGAAGGAGCTCGGCGCTCGGATCCGGGCCCTCTTGCGGCGAGCCCGTCCGGCCGAAGAAGAGCCGCGGGTGCTCACCTTCGGTGACCTCGAACTCATCCCCGAGCAGGGGGTGCTGCGCCATAGCGACGGCGAGGACGTGCATTGCACGAGGACTGAGTTCCGGCTGCTGTGCGAGCTGGCGACCAATCCCAACAAGGTCCTGACCAGAGAGCAGCTGCTCGACCGGGTCTGGGGATACGACTACTTCGGCGACGGGCGCCTGGTCGACGTGCACATCCGCAGGCTGCGGACCAAGGTGGAGCCCGACCCGGCCCTGCCGCGCCACATCCTCACCGTTCGCGGCATGGGCTACAAGCTGGTCCCTTGAGGTGACCGAGGCGGCGGTGGCACAAGCGCCCACCGCTCGCGGCGATCGGGTTCGCCGGCTCCTGCACGGTCCGCTCGCGGCGTGGGAGCGCCTGGGCCTTCGGGCCCGGGTGACCGGTCTGTTCGCGCTGGGCGCGCTGTTCCTCTCGTTGCTGATGGGGGGGCTCGCGATGTACGCGACCTCGCACTTCTTGGTGAGTGACCAGGTCAACGCGGCCGTCAAGGAGGCCTTCGCCGGGCGGCCCACCCTGGAGCAGCGGCTGCTCCTGGCCACCTCCGACCAGCTGCCCATCTTCCCGGTCCTCGACGACTTCAACGCCGCCACCGGCGCCAAGACCTCCATCCTCTATTTCCACGGGATCTCCTACTCGTCGAACACCTTCGCCGTCTCGCTCGACGACGTGCCCGTGGCGCTGCGGGGGCTCGTGCGCTCGGGGACTCCGGCCACCCAGACATTCGAGCTGAACAACCACGCGCAGCTCGCGGTCGGGGTTCCCTTGCCGTCGCTCGGGGACGCCCGCTACTTCGCCATCTTCGACCTGAACAACCTCAACCACACCCTGCACGTGCTGTCGGTGGCGCTCGTGCTCGGAGGTCTGGTCACCACCCTGCTCGGCGGGGTGGTTGGCCGAGTGGCCAGCGGCCGAACCCTCCGGCCTCTCAGCGCGGTGTCGGGGGCGGCGGTGGCCATCGCCCGGGGTGACCTCGACACCCGGCTGGGAGCTAGCTCGAACGACCCGGACCTCCGGGGGCTGACCCAGTCCTTCAACACGATGGTCGACCAGCTCCAGGACCGGATCGAGCGCGACGCCCGCTTCACCTCGGATGTGAGCCACGAGCTGCGCAGCCCCCTCACGACGATCGCGTACACCCTCCAAGTGCTCGAGGCCCACGCAAACGAGCTCAGCGAGCGGCCCCGGCGCGCCCTCGAACTGCTAGGCGAGGACCTCCGCCGGTTCGAACGGATGGTGGCCGAGCTGCTCGAAATTTCCCGCTCGGAGCCCAGCTCGGCCGACATGTCCTTGGAGCGGGTCGACGCCGGCGAGCTCGTTCGCCAATCGGTGAACGCGGCCCTCCGCACCCTGCCCGACGGCATCGAGGCCCCAGCCGTCTGGATCGACCCGTCCCTCGGCGAGGCCACCCTGGACGTCGACAAGCGCCGATTCGAGCGCGTGATGGCGAACCTGCTCGAGAACGCGGCCCTCTACGCCGGGGGGGCAACCAGGGTGGCGGCCGAGCCCGGTTGCGATGAGCATGGACATGCGACCATGGTGCTCGCCGTCGAGGACAACGGACCCGGTGTTCCGCTGGCCGAACGACGGCGGATCTTCGAGCGCTTCTACCGTGGCCAAGCCGCCGGACGCCGCGGGGTGAGCACCGGCACCGGCCTCGGCCTCGCGCTGGTGGCCGAGCACGTCCGCCTCATGGGCGGGCAGGTCAGCATCGAGGACGCCAACGGAGGCGGCGCCCGCTTCACCGTCGAGCTGCCGGTCACCAACGAGGACGAGCCGTTGTGAGGGCACGGCGCCTTTGGCCGCTCTTCGGTGCCCTCGCCCTGGCCCTCTCGGCCTGCGGCGTCTCCACCTCGGGGGGGCCCAAGGCCATCCCGGCCAGCCAGATCCCGAGAGTGCCCCAGACCACGACCACCGCGCCCGGCTCGGCCTGCGCGGTTCCGGTGACCATCGTCCTGCTCAACCAGCTGTACGGCGCTGTCCCGACGCCCATCGGGCGCTGCGTGTCCCAACAGCGCGCCCTCTCGGACACGGTGACCCAGCTGCTCCTCGGCCCGACCGACACCGAGCTGTTGAACGGCATCATCAGCGCGATCCCGCCGCAGACCCGGCTGCTCGGCCTTCCGGTCAACTCCAGGGAGGGGCTGGTCACGGTCAACCTGTCGATCGAGTTCATCTCGGGCAGCTCGTCCCAGCAGACCCAGGAGGTCGAGCAGGTCGTTTTCACGATCGCCTGCGCCCTAAGTGCGACCACCCGGGTCGCGTTCGAAGTGGAAGGGACCCCCCAATCCGTGCCCATCGCCAGCGGGGCGACGGTCAACGGGCCGGTGACCGCGGCCGACGATTTCGGCTTCGGCTCCTTCAACTGCTCGACCGTTCCGTGACGCGGTCTCGACCTCAGACCCGTCCCGAGCCGGCTTGCTGCCACCGCACGCGAGGTGCCCCGGCCCACAGGTGCTCGAGGTCGTAGTAGCCGCGCGTCTCGGCGGCGAAGACGTGGACGACGAAGTCGCCGTAGTCCATGAGCACCCACGTGGCATCGGCGAGACCCTCGACCGACATCGGCTTGGTGCCGTCGTGGTCCTTCACCCTGCGTTCCACCTCTTCGACGAGCGCCCGCACCTGCCGGTCGTTCCGGCCCGAGGTAACGACGAAGGCGTCCACCACTCCCAAGAGCTCCCCCATCGCCAGCACCACGGTGTCGTCGCCCAGCTTGTCGTCGGCGGCCCCCGCGGCGACAAGGGCCGAGTCGGGAACGAGGGCGGCAGCGCTGGTTGCGGTGATCCCCGTGTTGGGACTCACTCGGTCCCTCGATCGGTTCGCCTCAACGTCGATGACCACCCCGACGCCCGCCCGCCAGACCCACCGCGGCGAACCTCAATGCACCACCAGCACCGCGACCGTGGCCCCCAGGGCACTGGCCAAAACGCCCAAGCCGAGCAGGGCGTCGCGGCGGCGAAGCCGCCGGGCCACGTGCAGATCGCGGCGACGCGGGACCGGTGGCGCCGACACCCGCGCCGCACTCGTGGCCTGCGTCGCCGCCGGCACCGTCGCTCGGGCCACCGGGACCCCTCGCCGAGACCGGGGGCGGGCCCGACCCGGGATGCGGGTGGGCGGCGCGCTTCTGGCTCCGGCGACGGTCATCTGGGCACAGCGTACAGATTGTGGGCCGCGATGTACCGCTCTACCGCTTCGGGAACCAGGTCAGCGATGTCCAGGCCGGCCGCCACTCGCTCCCGGACCTGCGAGCTCGAAACGGCCAGATCGCCCGGGACCAGCTCGAGTCTCCATCCGGGCGGGGCGCTCGGGCCGGCGCCACCCGGGCGGCCCACCACCACCAGGGTGACCAGGCCGGCCAGCACGGCGGCCCGGTGCCAGGTGGGGAGGGTATCGGCCACGTCGGCCCCGACGATCAGGAACTGTTCGGGCTCGGGCTCGCCCCGGCTCCGGGCTGAGGCGGCGAGTGCCTCGACCGTGTCGACGGTGTAGCTCGGCCCGCCCCGCTCGAGCTCGATCCGACTGACCTCGGCGCCCTCGAGCCGGGCGACGGCCGCCTCCACCATGGCCAGTCGGTCTTCGGCCGCGCTCACCTGGCGCCGAGGGCTCTTCTGCCACGGATCGTTGGCCACGACGAAGAGCACCCGGTCGAGCGCCAGCGCCTCGCGACACGCCGAGGCGGCGACGACGTGGCCACAGTGGGGCGGGTCGAAGGTCCCGCCCAGGACGCCGAGGCGCTCGGGCCGGTGCCGCTGGCTCGGCATGGGCCGACAGCCTAGGGTCCGCGGCCGCCAACCCCCCGGTGGGGCGAGCGGGCCCTCGGGAGCCCCTACGCTTGGGCGATGGTGCCGCCCACCCCTACCACCGAAGCCGCCTGGCACCCCGGGTCGTGGCAGGAGCGCCCGGCCGACCAGCAGCCGTCCTGGCCGGATGTCGAAGCCCGTAAGCAGGCCGAGGCCCGGCTGGGCGCGCTGCCCCCGCTCGTGTTCGCCGGTGAGGCCCGCAACCTCACCGCCGCGCTGGGTGAGGTCTCGGCCCGGCGTGCCTTTCTGCTCCAAGCCGGGGACTGCGCCGAATCGTTCGAAGAGTTCTCGGCCGACCTGATCCGCGACAAGCTCAAGGTCATCCTGCAGATGGCCGCCGTCCTCACGTACGCGGCCGGCGTCCCGGTGGTGAAGGTCGGCCGGATCGCCGGCCAGTTCGCCAAGCCCCGCTCGCAGCCGACCGAGACGATCGGCGACACCGAACTCGAGGCCTTCCGGGGCCACATGGTCAACGACGACGCCTTCGACCCCGAGGCCCGACGGCCCGATCCCGAGCGGCTGGTCACCGCCTACCACCAGTCGGCCTCGACCCTCAATCTGCTGCGGGCCTTCACCACCGGGGGGTTCGCCGACCTGACCCAGGTGCACGCCTGGAACCAGCAGTTCGTCTCGACCTCGGCCGAAGGCCGCCGCTACGAGCGGATCGCCGGCGAGATCGACCGAGCCCTGCGGTTCATGGCCGCCTGCGGCATCGACCTGGCCCAGGAGGTCGGCCTCCACCAGGTCGACTTCTGGACCAGCCACGAGGCGCTCATCCTGCCCTACGAGGAGGCGCTCACCCGGCGCGACTCGCTCACCGGCAACTGGGTCGATGGCTCGGCCCACATGCTCTGGGTCGGCGAGCGGACCCGCCGTGTCGACGGTGCCCACGTGGAGTTCCTCTCGGGCATCTTGAACCCGGTCGGGGCCAAGATCGGCCCCGGCGCCACCCCCGAGGAGGTCGTCGGACTCTGCCAGGCACTCGACCCCGGCAAGGTCCCCGGACGACTCACCCTCATCATCCGATTGGGCGCTGACCGGGTGGAGTCGCTGCTCCCGCCGCTCATCGACGCCGTCGCCGAGTCCGGCCACCCGGTGGTGTGGGCCTGCGACCCGATGCACGGCAACACCTTCGAGAGCTCGAACGGCCGCAAGACCCGTCGCTTTGAGGACATCTGGGCCGAGCTGCGAGGCTTCTTCAAGGTCCACCGCCAGAAGGGCACCTGGCCGGGTGGCGTGCACCTGGAGCTGACCGGTGACGACGTCACCGAGTGCTTGGGCGGCGCCGAGGAGATCTTCGAGCACGATCTCGACCAGCGCTACACCACGGCCTGCGATCCCCGCCTCAACGCCCGTCAGGCCCTCGATCTCGCATACCGGATCACCGAGCTGTTGCGCGACCTGCCCGAGGACTGATCCCGACTACTCGAGATCGCCCACGAAGCGCTCGAGCTGACGCAGGGTCCGGCACTCGACCACCGAGTCGCAGTGGTGTCCGTACTCGGAGATGATCGAGTCGCCCGAGCCCCAGTAGTCGCGAGGCTCAGGGTTGAGCCAATAGAGGTGCCGGGCCTTCTTGGCCAGCTCGGCCAGCACCCAGTCCTCGGAGGCGTGGTAGTTGTTCCGGGCGTCCCCCAAGATGAGCACGCTCGAGCGGTGGGTGATGTCCTTGGCGTAGCGGCCGTAGAAGACCCCGAGCGCATGCCCGTAGTCGGAGTGTCCGTCGACCCAGACGACGTCGGCCTCGGTGTTGATCTTGGCCACCGCGTCGGCCGGGTCGTCGGCCTGCTCGAAGAACCGGGTGACCTCGTCGATCCCGTCCACGAACACGAAACTGCGCACCTTGGAGAACTGCGCCTGGATCGCGTAGACGAGGTGCAGCGTGAACCGGGCGAACGACGCCACCGACCCAGAGATGTCGGCGATCACCACGATCTCGGGTTTGGCCGGCCGGGGGTGGCGGAACCTCGGCTCGACCGGCACCCCGCCGGTCGACAACGAGCGCCGGACGGTCGCCCGGAAGTCGAGCGGACCTCGGCGCCGGTGGCGGCGGCGGCGGGCCAGCCGAACGGCCAACTTGCGGGAGAGCGGCCGGAGGGCTCGCTGGAGCGTGGCCAGCTCGTCGCGAGTGGCGTGCATCACGTCGAGGTCCTCGGGGAGCGGCTTGCGGATCGACTTGGCCAGAGCCTCGGCGCCCCGGTCCTCGACCAGCCGGCGCCGGATCTCGTCCTCGACTGCTTTCTTCAGCTGGTCGACCCGGCCCCGGTACTCGTCGCCCAGCAGCCGCTCGTCGAGGGGCGAGAGGTCCTGATCCCCCTCGGGACGCTCCCGCTTGGCCTGGCCGATGAGCCGCCCGAGCACCCCGTCGAGGTCAAGGTTTCGCAGCGTCCGGTAGAGGTAGTACGTGCCCCCGACCGGCCGACCCGGCTCGATGCCGGCGAACCGGGTGACCGCCTGGCGGGCCACGAGGCGCATGAGCGATTGGTCCCCGTTCAAGAGGGCCTGGTAGAGGAGGGCCGCCAGCTCCTCGGGGGTCATCTGGTCCATGGCGCCGGCGCCCTGCTGGCCCCGCTGGTCCCCCGGCAACCGCCCGTCCTGGTCGGCGCCGGGTCCGCGGCCGTCCGGGCGGCCGTCTTCGCCGGAACCGAGCCCGCGGGCGAAGTAGATGTCGAAGGTGGTCTCGAAGGCATGCCAGTGGCTGGCCGACTTGACCATGGTGGCCCCCAGCGCGTACTTGAGTGCCTCGCGGTCCTCCATCGGGATGTGGTGGACCGCCTCGGCGGCGTCGAGGTGCTCGGTCAACGAGACCGGCAACCCGGCCCGCCGGAGCTCCTCAACGAACCCCGAGAGCAGATGCAGCACCGCCGGACCTCAGTCGTCGGTGGCCGAGAGGAGCTCCTTGGCCGCCTTGTCGATGTCGCTTTGGTACTTGAGCAGGATGTGGAGGCTGTCCTTGGCGGTGGTGGCGTCGATCGAGGAGATCCCGAGGACGACCAGCGTGCGGGCCCAGTCCAGCGTCTCGGAGACCGACGGGAGCTTGCGCAGGTCGATGGCCCGTAGCGACCGCACGATCCGGGCCACCTGGTCGGCCAGCTCGTCGGTGATCCCGGGGACCCGGTGCTTCACAATCGCGCGCTCGCGGTCGATGTCGGGGTAGTTGATGTGCAGGTACAGGCAGCGACGTTTGAGCGCCTCGGACAGTTCCCTCGTGTTGTTCGATGTGAGGAAGACCATGGGCAGCCGGGTGGCCCGGACCGTACCGAGCTCGGGGATCGACACCTGGTACTCGGAGAGCACCTCCAAGAGCAGCGCCTCGGTCTCGAGCTCGACCCGGTCGACCTCGTCGATGAGGAGGACGACCGGGGTGTCGGCCCGGATGGCCTCCAGGAGGGGACGGGTGAGCAGGAAGTCCTCCGAGAAGATGTCCTCCTCGAGCTCGGCCCAAGTCGGCGAGTGGTGGTCGGGGCCGGCGGCGAGGTCGGTGTCCGACAGGACCTGGCCGGCCTGGATCCGGAGCAGCTGCTTGCGGTAGTTCCATTCGTAGAGGGCCTTGGATTCGTCCAGGCCCTCGTAGCACTGGAGCCGGATGAGCCGGCTGCCGGTCAGATCGGCCACCGACTTGCCCAGCTGGGTCTTGCCCGTGCCGGCCGGGCCCTCGACGAGCACCGGCTTGGCCAGCCGGTCGGCCAGGTACACCACCCCGGCGATGCCCTCGTCGGCCAGGTACCCGACGTCGGCCAGGCCCTCGCGCACCGCCGGCACCGAGCTGAAGCGGGCCGGGCCGATGTCTCCCAGCCCGAGCGGGTCGGTGGCCGTGGCCGCTCCCGTGTTTGTCATGTCCGTGTTTGTCCCTCTCCCCACACCACCCACTTGGCACACGTGAGCTCGCGAAGTCCCATCGGACCGCGGGCGTGCAGCTTTTGTGTCGAGATCCCGACCTCGGCCCCGAGGCCGAGCTCGCCGCCGTCGACGAACCGGGTCGAGGCGTTCACCAGCACCGCGGCGGCGTCCACCTCGGTGACGAAGCGCTCGGCCGCCGCCAGGTCACCGGTGACGATGGCCTCGGAGTGGCCCGAGCCGAACCGGTCGATGTGGGCGATGGCCGCCGCGAGGTCGTCGACGACGGCCACCGAGAGGCACGGGCCGAGGAACTCGGTGGCGAAGTCGGCTTCGGTCGCCGCCCGGGCTCGGGGCACCAAGGCCCGGGTGGAGGCGTCGCCGCGCCACTCGACCGCCTCCAAGGCCTGAGCCGCCGTGGGCAGGAAGGCCCCGGCCACCGCCCGGTGGACGAGCAGGCTCTCGGCCGCGTTGCACACCCCCGGGCGCTGCGTCTTGGCGTTGACCACGATGTCGAGGGCCATGTCGAGGTCGGCGGCCTCGTCCACGTAGAGGTGGCAGTTGCCGACGCCGTCGAGCACGTAGGGCACCTTGGCCTGCTCGGTCAGCAGCTCGATCAGCTCGGGTCCACCGCGCGGGATCAGGCAGTCGATCACCCCCCGCATCCTCATGAACTCGAGGGCGGCGGCGTGGCTCGTGTCCTCGACCAGCAGCACGGCATCGGACGGCAGCCCCGCCTTGACGAGCGCCTCACGAAGCACGGCCACGATCGCCTGATTCGAGCGCAGGGCCGAGGACGACCCCCGCAGCAAGGCCACGTTGCCCGACTTGAGGCACAAGCCGGCGGCGTCGCTGGTCACATTGGGCCGGTTCTCGTAGATGATGCCGACCACACCTAGGGGCACTCGGAGGCGGCGGACCCGGAGCCCGTTGGGCCGGACCGATCCGTCGACCACCTCACCCACCGGGTCGGGCAGGGCCGCCACCTGGCGGAGGCCTGCCGCCATCTGCTCGATCCGGCCCTCGTCGAGTCCCAGCCGGTCGACGGCGGCCCCGTCCAGCCCAGCCGCTCGGGCGGCGGTGAGATCGTCTTGGTTTGCGTCCAAGATCGCCGGGGCACCGGCCACGAGCAGGTCAGCGGCCAAGGTCAACACTTGGTCACGAACCACGGAGGGCGCCGTGGAGATCGATTTCACCGCGGCCCGGGCTCGGACTCCCAAGCTCGCGAGCTCGGCGGCCATCGCTCGATCATAGTTCGGGCCGCACGGACCCTCTTTGGGGCCAGGCGAGGAGCCTCAGCCGGCTCCGGTGCCCCCTTGGACGACCCGCCAGACCTTCTCGGGGGTGAAGGGGGGGTCGAGGTGGAGCACGCCGAAGGGGGCGAGGGCGTCGACGACGGCGTTCCAGACCGCCGAGACCGAGCCGGTCGTCCCGGACTCCCCGATCCCCTTGGCGCCGAGGGGGTTGTTCGGGCTGGGGGTGATGGTGTGCGCGGTCCGGAATCCGGGGAGGTCGGCCGCCGAAGGGACCGGGTAGTCGGCCAGGTTGGTGGTGAGCGGAGTGCCCTGCTCGTCGTACAGGACGCCCTCGAAGAGGATCTGGGCGATCCCCTGGGCCAGCCCGCCGTGCACCTGTCCCTCGGCCAGGAGCGGGTTGACCACCACCCCGCAGTCGTCCACGGCCACGATGTCGCGTAGGCGCACCATCCCGGTGTCCCGGTCGACGATGACCACGGCAACGTGGCAGCCGAACGGGAACGAGCCCGCCGACTCGAAGTCGAGCTTGCGGGCCAGCGCCACTCCGCGGGTGTGGGCCTCGGTCGCGAGCTGTGCCCAGGAGAGCGCCGACGCCGGAACGCCGGCGACGCCCAAGCCCCCGTCGTCGTGGAGGACCACGTCGTTCGGGCTGGCTTCGAGCACCGCAGCAGCGAGGTCCTTCGCCTGGCTCAGGACCTCTTCGGCCGCCTCATGTACGGCCGAGCCGGCCAGCTGGGCCGAGCGCGAGCCGAAGGTGCCCACCCCGTGGTCGACGAGGGCGGTGTCGGAGTGCACGACCCGGACCGCGTCCATGTCGACGCCGAGCACCGAGGCCGCGATCTGGGCCCAGGCCGTCTCATGGCCCTGACCGTGGGGGACGCTCCCGGTCACCACGGTCACTCCGCCGTCGTCCTCGACGGTGACCGAACCGAACTCCGAGCCCCGGCCCGAGGTCTCCACGTAGCAGGCCACACCGATCCCGAGGAGGTCGTCGTCGGTCTCGAGCCGCCGCTGTTGCTCGGCCCGGAGCTGGTCGTAGCCGGCCATCTCGAGCGCCTTGTCCAGGGCCGCGCCATAGTCGCCACTGTCGTAGACGACACCGGTGGCCGTGGTGAACGGGAACTCGGCCGGCGAAGGGAAGTTCCGGCGGCGGAGCTCGACCGGGTCCATGCCGATGGTGGCGGCGGCCATGGTGACCGCCCGCTCGACAAGGGCGGCGGCCTCGGGCCGGCCGGCGCCCCGGTAGGGCCCGGTCGGGGTGGTGTTGGTGACCACGGTGACGGCCGAGAAATCGTGCCTCGGCCAGCGGTAGATCCCCGCCGACATCATCCGAGTGACCAGCGGGATGAAGGTGCCCCGCTGGGCGTAGGCCCCGACGTCGCCGGTGGCCCGGACCCGCAGGCCGACGAGTCGGCCCTCGGCGGTGACGCCCACCTCGACGTCTTGGACCATCCCCCGCCCGTGGGTCATGTTGAGGAGGTTCTCCGAGCGGGACTCGATCCAGCGCACCGGGCGACCGAGCCGGTGCGCGAGGAAGGCCGCCACCAGCGCGTCGGAGTAGACGCCGCCCTTGGCCCCGAACCCTCCGCCGACCCAGGGAGCACGAACCCGCACGGCCGACCGGTCGAGCCCGAGGGTCCGGGCCACCTCGCCCTGGACGCCGAAGACGCTCTGGGTTGACACCCACACCTCCACCGTGCCGTCCTCAGCCGGAACCACCAGGATCCCGTTGGGCTCCATGGTCACCGGGGCCACGCGGTTGTGCCGAAAGCGGGCGGCAGCCACCGCGTCGGACCCAGCGAAGAAGTCCTCATCGATGGGGTGGTGACTGCCGCCGACCGCGTTGGTGCCATGGGCCTCGAACAGGACTGGCGCGCCCTCGGCCAGAGCCTCGACCGGGTCGACCACGACCGGGAGCGGGTCGATGTCCACCTCTACCTGCTCGGCCGCGTCCAGGCCGGCCGCCAGCCCGTCGGCCAGGACCACCGCCACCGGCTCACCGACGAAGCGGACCCGGTCCTCGGCCAACAGCGGCCGGGCCAGGTTCGGATCGGCGCCGATCTTGGGCGCCATGAGGTCGGCCGCGGTCCAGACCGAGTGCACGCCCGGGCAACGCTTCGCCTCCTCGGTCACCACATCCCGAATGCGGCCGTGGGCAATCGGGGACCGGACGAAGACCGCGTCGAGCGCCCCCGACGCCGGTAGGTCGGCCACGAACTGAGCCGACCCGCGCAGCAGCTCGGGGTCCTCGGACCGCCGGACCTCGTGCCCGAGAAGGGTCGTCGTGGTCCCGGGCTGGCCGGCGGCGGCCGTCACCGGGCCACCGTGGGAGGGGAGGGCCAGTAGGAGATGGAGGTGACCCTATACCGCTGCCCCGCGCGACGGCCGGGCTTTCGCGGCACCTAGGGGCTGACCACGACGAGATGCGAAGCCAGCCACCGGCACAGATCGGCGGTCACCACGTCGCGGTTGGTTTCGTTGAAGACCTCATGGCGCGCCCCTGGATACGCGACGAGGGTCACGTCGGTTAGGCCGGCCGCACGATAGGAGGCAGCCAGGCGTTCGCCACCCTCCCGGCCGCCGACCGGATCGTCGGTGCCGTTCAGGATGAGCACCGGGAGCTCTGAGGGGATCGTGTCGTCATTCCCCTCCTCCAGATACCCGCGGCCGGGGTCTTCGGGTCGGACCGACAGGCGCTCGAAACCACACCATGGGTCGGCCTCGTAGCGGGCGACCTCGCGGGCGTCCCGGCTCAGCCAGTCGTAGCGAGAGGAGTCGCCGGCCAGCGGGCTCCGCCGGGGCGCGCCCGGCTTGCGCCGGGTCGTGCCGGTCAACACCAGCGCGTGGTAGCGGTCGCCCCAGTCCCGGACCATGCGTTGGGCCAGGAACGACCCCCACGAGTGGCCGAGGAGGCACAGGGGGAGACCGGCGTCGGTCTGGTGGATCCGCTCGGTCACGTGGTTGGCCGCGGCGACCACCCCAACCATCCCTCGCGGACCGAGATCCCCCAAGCCTCCGCCAGTTTCGCCCGTCTCGCCGTGGCCGAGATGGTCATCGGCCCACACCGCGTAGCCGGCCGCGCCCAGCGCGCCAGCCAGGCGGCGGTAACGGCGACGGTGCTCCGCCCAGCCGTGGAGGATCTGGATCACCGCTCTTGGGCGTGCCGGCGTCCAACGGGTGCCGTGCACGACGATCCCGTCGTCGTCGACGAGTGTCCAGTCGGACTCGTCCATCTCCGGTTGCCTAGCACGGCGCCCGCGAACGGCGCCGGAGAACCACCCCTACTCGCCCAGGACCACCATGTCGTCGCGGTGGATGACCTCGGGGGCCAAGTCGTCGGGAAGCTCATCGGAGCGCCGGCCAACCCACTCGGCCGCCCGGACCGAGGGACAACGGACCAGACCCTTGGCCACGACGGCGCCGGCTCCGTCGTGCACCTCGACCGCGTCGTCGGGTTCGAACGACCCGGCCACGGCCACGACCCCGGCAGCAAGGAGCGACCGGCCCCGCTCGACCAGGGCGCGGCGGGCCCCGTCGTCGACCACCACCGTGCCCGCCGAGGACAGCGCGAAGGCGATCCAGAGTTTCCGTGCCGGGACCACCCGGGGCCGCGCTCGGAGCACCGTCCCGGCGCCGGGCTCGCCCGCCAGCACCGCCTCGAGCACCCCGGGCCGAGCGGCCTCGGCGATGACCGTCTCGACGCCGGACCAGGTCGCGATCTTGGCCGCCGCCAGCTTCGATGTCATGCCCCCGCTGCCCATCGGGCTCCCCGGGCCGCGGGCCCGCTGCTCGAGGTGATGGTCGATCTCCACCACCTCTTCGATGAGCGAGGCCTCGGCCGCCTCCTTCGGATCGGCGGTGAGCAGTCCGGCCGTGTCGGTCAGCAGCACCATCCGCTCAGCACCGACCAGGTGGGCGACCAGCGCGGCGAGACGGTCGTTGTCACCAAAGCGGATCTCGTCGTCGGCCACGGCGTCGTTCTCGTTGATGATCGGTACGACGCCGAGGTCGAGCAGGTGGGCCAGCGTCTGGCGAGCGTGCAGGTACTGGCGTCGGTGGACGAAGTCAAGCGGCGCCAGGAGCACCTGGCCGCCGGCCAAGCCATGACGGGCGAGCTGTTCCATCCAGGCGGCCGCGATCCTCGGCTGACCCACGGCCGAGACCGCCTGCAGGACCGATGCGTCGACGGAGGGACCCCGCCCATGGCCCAGGGCGGCCCAGCCGGCGGCGATCGCCCCCGAGCTGACCACCACCACCTGCTGGCCCTTGTCCCGGATGGCAGCGAGCTGTCCGCACACCGCGGCGATGACCCCGCGGTCGATGTCGCCTTCCGGGCTGGTCACCGAGGAGGAGCCCAGCTTGACGACGAGGACCGGCTCTCGCCCGCTCACCGCCGGCGCTTCCGTCGCCGGCCGCCCGGCTCCTCGGCCAGAGCCAGCGCCGCATCCGACCCGTCGCGATACCAGTTGAACGAGAGCTCGCCCACCCAGACCTCGTCACCGTCCTTGGCCCCGGCCCGGGCGAGGACCCGGTCGACCCCGAGCCGCTGGAGGCGGCTCAGCACCACGTCGATGGCGTGGTCGTCCGTGAGGTCGGAGAGCGCGATGGCTCGCTCGACCGCCGTTCCGCCCACCTCGAACACCCCGGGCGAGCGCCGCCGGGCCTCGATCTCCCGAGGCAGCGGACGGTGGATCACCACAGCCGGCCGGGTTGGCTCGGGGGCCGCCCGGGCCCGCTCCACCAGATCGGCCAGCTGCCGCACGAGGCGCCCCACCCCGGTGCCAGTGACGGCCGAGACCTCCAAGTCGGCGGCGACGGTGCCAGCGGCTGGGCGGTCGCCCACCAGGTCGGCCTTGGAGGCGGCGACCAGCCGCGGCCGCTCGAGCAGATCCGGTTGGTACCGGCCGAGCTCGTCCAAGAGCACGTCGAGCTGCTGCTGGGGATGGACTCCCCCGGTGGCCGCCCCATCGACGAGGACGAGCAAGACCCGAGCCCGCTCTACGTGGCGGAGAAAGTCGTGGCCGAGCCCGCGCCCCTCGGCCGCCCCCTCGACCAGACCGGGGATGTCGGCCACGACGAAGTCGGCGCCGCCGAAGGGGGCCTGCGGATCGTCGACCCTGACCACGCCCAGGTGCGGCTCGAGGGTGGTGAACGGGTAGTCGGCGATCTTGGGCCGGGCAGCCGAGATCGTCGAGATCAGGGTGGATTTGCCGACGTTGGGGTACCCGACGACGGCCACGTCGGCGACCAGCTTGAGCTCGAGACCAAGCCAGCGTTCCTCCCCCCGCTGTCCTTGCTCAGCGAACGCGGGCGCCCGCCGCCGGTTGGACAGGAACGTGGCGTTGCCCCGCCCGCCACTCCCGCCGCTGGCGGCCAGCCACCGGTCGCCCTCACCGGACAGGTCACAGAGGACCTCCCCGCTCCGGTGGTCGCGGATGACGGTCCCGACCGGTAGCGAGACGACCAGGTCGGCTCCGCATGCGCCCGTCTTTCGCTTGGACGACCCGTGGCCGCCGTCGCCGGCCCGCCGGTGCGGGTGGTCACGGAAGCCGAGCAGCGACGACTGGTTGTTCGAGGCGACGACCCAGACGTCCCCGCCCTCGCCGCCGCTGCCGCCGTCGGGACCGCCCCGGTCGACGTGTGCCTCCCGTCGGAACGAGACGGCGCCGGCCCCACCGTCCCCGGCCCGTGCGTGGAGTTGCGCCCGATCGACGAAGCCCGACATCGGCGCCTAGAGGGGGGCGATGAAGGGCCGGCGCGGCGGGTCGGACCCGACCGCGACCGACGACTCGCCGACCTCGAACCGCTCGGCCAGTCGGTCGCGCCGGACCACCTCGAGGGCCAGGACGGTGCCCGAGTCGGTCAGCTCCACCACCTGTCCCTCGCGGCGCACGTACCCTTCGTCGGCCCGGTCGAGAATCTCGGACGCCGCGAGGGCCGAACGACCCAGCCATTCGCCGATGCAAGCCTGAGTGGCCGGGGTCCCCTCCGGCGAGCTGGCGATCGTCTTGAGAGGTTCCTCGAGGGGTGGGTGGTTACGGTCCTCCACCCCCACGATCCTACGGCCCCCCTCCGGCCTCCCCCCGAAGCGGGCCCGAGGCTCAGTTGGCCAGGATGTCGACCAGCTTTCGGCCCCGCCGCTGCACGAACTTCACCACGCCGTCGCGTCGAGCGAAGAGGGTGTCGTCACCGCCCCGGCCCACGCCGGCTCCGGGATGGAACTTGGTCCCTCGCTGGCGAACGAGGATGGAGCCGGCCGAGACCTCGGTGCCGTCGTAGACCTTGACCCCAAGCCGCTGGGCGTTGGAGTCGCGTCCGTTGCGGGTCGAGCCGCCGCCCTTGGTCTTGGACATCGGTCCTCCTCCTGCTCTCTCGTTCTTGGTTCGTTTCGGCTCTTGGGCCGCTCAGTCGGCCGCGGCCGCTATCGAGGAAGCTTCCGAACGCCGCCCGCCGGGAGCCGAGATGGTCACGATCTCGATCATGCTCAGCCGCTGGCGATGTCCCCAGCGGCGGCGCTGGTTGGTCTTGGACTTGTAGGTCCCAGCCCGGATCTTGCGCCCGGATTCGGCGCCCACCACCCGGGCCCGGACGCTCACTCCGGCCAGCTGATCGGGAGTGGCCAGCACCGTGGCGCCGTCCACCACCAGCACCGGTTCCAGGTCGACGTCGCTGCCCACGGGCGCGTCGAGAAGCTCGACGGCCAGCCGCTGGCCCTCGCTCACCCGTTCCTGCTTGCCGCCGGTGCGGATCACCGCGTACACAGGCGCAAGATCCTATCGGCTCAGCAACGGACCCTCGGCTCGACCCGCCCGCTTCCACCGGTATCGGACGCGCAGGGCGCGATTCGACGGCTCAGTCGGTCCCGACCCGGCCGTGTCCCAACACCCCACCCAGTCCCGGGCGCTCGGCCCGATGGCAGGCCGGTCGTCTCGCCCCGGCGATCCCTTACAGCGCGGAAGTGTCGAGGACGATCCCCCGACCGTTGCAGATCTCGCAGACGGTGGAGAGCGACTCGATGAGCCCTTCGGAGATGCGCTTGCGGGTCATCTCGACCAGCCCGAGCTCGGAGATGTCCCCAACCTGGGTCCTCGTCTTGTCACGGGCGAGCGCATTCCGCAGAGCGGCCGCGACCTTCTCCCGGTTCTCTCTGATCTCCATGTCGATGAAGTCGATGACGATGATCCCGCCGATGTCGCGGAGCCGCAGCTGACGGGCCACCTCCTCGGAGGCTTCCAGGTTGTTGCGGTAGACGGTCTCCTCGAGGTTGGTCTTGCCCACGTTCTTCCCGGTGTTCACGTCGATCACCGTCAGGGCCTCGGTCCGCTCGATGATGAGCGACCCGCCCGAGGGCAGCCAGACCTTGCGGTCCAGAGCCTTGTGGAGCTGCTCGTGGACGTGATAGCGCTCGAAGAGGGGAAGGGGCTCGGTCGCGGTGTCGTAGAGCTCCACCCGCTCGGCCAGCTCGGGGCTGACCGAGGCCACGTACTGGTGCACCTGCTCGTAGAGGGACGCCTCGTCGATGATCACCGACCGGTATTCGCTGCTCAGCTCCTCGCGCAGCAGCCGGATGGCCAAATCGGGCTCCCGGTACAGCAGACGGGGCTGGTCCGACCGACCGGCTTCCCGCTCGACGGCCGACCACTGCTCGAGGAGGCTGGCCACATCCAGGGCCAGGTCCTCGCTGCTCACCCCCTCGGCCGCGGTCCGGACGATCAGGCCATGGCCAGCCGGGCGCACCTCGTCGACCATCCGCCGCAGGCGCCGGCGCTCGTTGTCACCCAGGCGCTTGGAGATCCCAAAGGTCGTGCTGTTGGGGACGAGAACGGCGAAGCGGCCCGGTAGCGACACCTCTTGGGTGAGTCGGGCCCCCTTGGCCCCAATCGGGTTCTTCGTGACCTGGCACAGGATGGTCTGGCCGGGCCGCAGCACCTCCTCGATGCGGGGCTGCTCCTTGGCCGAGGCCCCTTCGACGTCGTCGCGGTCGTAGCGGACATCGCCCCGGTACAAGACGGCGTTCTTCGGGATCCCGATGTCGATGAAGGCCGCCTCCATCCCTGGGAGGACGTTCTGGACCCGGCCCCAGTAGACGTTGCCGTCGATCTGGGTGGTCTCGTCGGCGCCGCGGGCCACGTAGTGCTCGACCAGCGAACGGCCCTCGAGGACCGCGACCTGGGTGAGCCCCGGCTGGACGTGGACGCACATGGAGTACCGACCGACCGACCGACCCCGCGCCGGCCGGCGCCGGCGTGAACGCGACCGCTTGGGCGCCGGCTCCGCGACCGGCTCACCGGATGGCGGGGCCGGGGCGACGGAGCGAGCGGGTGATTCGTCGGTCACCGCCGCGTCGGCGGGCGGGGCGGGGCGACGCCGAGGCGGTGCGGGACGGGTGTCGCCGATGCGCGGCCGCGCCCCGGCCGCGGCCCCCTCGGGCGTTGAAACAGCCCCGTTACCCTCGAGCTCCCCCCTCGGGGGGCTGTCCACCCCGGCCGGCGCCGGGGTGGGGTCGGACGTCGAATCGGTCATGAGGGAAGACCCTCCTCGAAGTGCTCACGACGCACGCTCCACAGCGTGCGGAGCGATGCCGGCGCCGACGCGGTGTTCCACGTTCAGGGGTTCCCATCTCGTGCCGTCTCGCTCGATCCACTGTTGCGTTCTGCGGGCTCTGGTCAGCACCACGTCGGTGCCCAGCGCCTCGGCCAGCTCCCGGGGGCGCACGCCCCGCGGGCGGGTGGCCAGTTCGGCCCGGAACCAGGTAGGAGCATCGCCCGAGCCGGGCTCGGGTGGCTGCGACAAGGACAGCGACCGGACCGCGGGACGGAGGTCGTCGTCGAAGGTTCGACCTTTGCGCTCACGCTGCACCGAAACGCTCGGAGCGGCGAGCAGCTGCTCGACCCTCCTGGCTAGCTCCGATGCCGTCACGCCGCGCACCTCCAGGTCCCAGGAACACAATGTTACTTCTTGCTGCAGCGAGTCGACGCTCCCCGAAATCGTCGCCGCGGCCACCACGTCGATGCCCTCGGGCAGCGCCTCCGATAGCGAGGTGGCGAGAAGCCCCAGCGCAACGGGGTCATTCCACCGGCGGTCGGTCGCCCCCAAGGTGACGTCCAGGTACTCGGCCAGCGACTCGGCCCCTGTCGGCAGGGCAAGGCCGAATGCGAGCAGGGGCCGGGGGTTGAATCCCATCGAGGTGGCCACCGGGAGCCCGGTGCGGCGCAGCGCTCGCTCCCACATGCGGGCCACGTCGCGGTGGCTGGTGAACCGGACCTTGCCCAGTTTCGAGAACCGGATGCGGAGGCGGTCGGCCGTGCTCACCGGGCCCCAGCCCTACCGAGGAAGCGCACCGGGACCCGGTCGGCGGCCGCCAGGTCTTGGCCGGTTCCCTGGCTCCCACCGGCTGGGGGCACGTTCGACGCCACGACATGTTCCAGGCCGGCGTCGGTGCAGGCCCCGCAGTCGTAGCAGGGCGTCCAGCGGCAGTCCTCCACGGCCACCGCCGCCAGCGCGTCCTGGAGATCCGACCACAGGAAGTCACGATGCAGGCCGGCCGAGAGATGGTCCCAGGGCAGGGCCTCGTCCTCGTCGCGGGCCCGGAGCGCGACCTCCTCGAGCGAGAGGCCCTCGGCCGAGAGCGCCTCCTCCCATTTGGCCAGGTCGAAGCGCTCTGACCACTCCTGGAAGGTCCCTCCGGCCCGCCAAACCCGCTCGATCACGGCCCCCAGTCGCCGATCGCCGCGCGAGGCGAGCCCCTCGACCGCCGAGGCCTCGGGGTCGTGCCAGCGGAGCGACAGGCCCTTCACCCCCCGGGAAGCGTCCCTGAGTAGAGCGATCTTGTGCCTGAGCTCGGCCGGGCTGTCCTGCCGGCACCACTGAAAGGGGGTCTGCGGTTTGGGGACAAACCCGCCGACCGAGGCCACCACCGTCGGCGAACGGTGATATCGGCGGCCAATCTCCACGCAACGGCGGGCCAACTCGGCAATCGCCACGACGTCCTCGTCACGCTCGGTCGGCAGACCGATCAGGAAGTACAGCTTGATCCGCCGCCACCCGTTGGAGAAGGCCGCGTCGACGGCGCCGTAGAGGTCCTCCTCGGTGATCAGCTTGTTCATGACCCGGCGCATCCGCCAGGTGCCTCCTTCGGGGGCGAAGGTAAGCCCCGTGCGCCGAACTCGGGCGATCTCGGTGGCGGTCGCGACCGTGAAGGCATCGACGCGCAGGCTGGGCAGGCTGACCGATACCGGTTGGTCTCCGCATTCGCCGCCCATGACCGCGGCGACCGTGTCCTCGATGGAGGAGAAGTCGGCCGTGGACAGCGAAGTGAGGGCCACGTCGTCATAGCCGGTCCGCTCAAGGCCGGAGCGGATCATCTCCTTCACCTGCTCGCCGGGGCGCTCCCGCACCGGTCGGGTGACCATGCCCGCCTGGCAAAACCGGCAGCCGCGGGTGCACCCACGGAACACCTCGACGTTGAGCCGGTCGTGCACCACCTCGGTCAGCGGCACCAGCTGGCGCTTGGGGTAGGGCCAGGCTCCGAGATCGGTGATGGTCCGCTTGAGGACTTCGCCCGGTGCGGCCCGAGACGCGGGGAACACACCACCCAGAGCGACACCCTTGGCGCCCATCGTGTAGAGGGCGGGGACGTAGACGCCCTCGATCGACGCCAACGCCTCGAGCGCCTCGGCCCGCTCGGCGTGCCCACCGGCCAACCAGGACCCCACCACCTCGGTGATGTCCCCGACCACCTCCTCGCCGTCGCCCAGCACGAAGGCGTCGACGAAGTCCGCCAACGGCTCGGCGTTGAACGCGCAGTGCCCGCCCGCGATCACGAGGGGGTCCTCGGCGCGACGCGCGGAGCTGCGGATCTCGAGGCCGGCCAGGTCGATGAGGTTGAGGACGTTCGTGTAGACGAGCTCGGCCGACAGGTTGAAGGCGAGGAGATCGAACTCCGTCGCGGCGAGGTGGTTCTCCAGACTGAACAGGGGGATGCCGGCCAAGCGCATCGCCTCCTCCATGTCCACCCACGGGGCGTACGAGCGTTCGGCGAGGGCGTCGGGACGCTCGTTCAGCAGCTCGTAGAGGATCTGCAGCCCCTGGTTGGGCAGCCCGATCTCGTAGGTGTCGGGGTAGACGAGAAGCCAGGAAACCTTTCCCGGGCCGTGCTCGGGAACCTGGGCCCCCTGCTCACCACCGATGTAGCGGGCAGGCTTAGAGACGCGGTCGAGGAGCGGTTCGATGCTCGGCCACAGCGATCGCACGGAGATGCCAGCTTACGCGCCGACCCCGCCGGTGGCGGGCTCCCGCCCGAGCCCAGCAGCTCCGACCCTTGCCCGGAAGAAACCGATTCCTCGCCTCGGCCCCGAAGCCCTCATTGGCGGCCAACGTCTGAGAACAGGAACAGCCAGGTGCGACAAGGCGTCGAACTCCCACCGCCCCTGGCTTCGTCGCCGACCGGTGGGCCAGCAGAGTTCTGGGTGGGCTCAGCCCGGCGGGGGTGCGGCGGGCGGGGTAGGCGGGGTGCCGGCCGGCGGGTTCGCCGGGGCTGGTGCGTTGGCTGGGGGGGTCTTTGCCGTGGGCAGCTGCACCGGCCCCACCGGGTTGGTGACCAGGTAGTTGAAGATGTTCATGACCGCGGGGGCCGCGGCCTGGGCACCGTAGCCGCCGTGGTCGACCACCACGGCCACCACGTACTTGGGGTTGGGCTCGGGACCGAAGCCGACGAACCAGGCGTTGGGCTCATCGGTTCCCTTGGTGATCGTGCTGATGGTGGTGTCCGCAGTACCCGTCTTCCCGGCGATCTGGAACTGCGACAGGCTGAACCCGGCATAGCCGGCGAAGGTGCCTGCAGCGGTCCCGTAGGTGATGGCTCCCTCGAATCCCTGAAGCATGGCCGAGTAGTTCTGGGGGGCGATCGGCACGTGGGCGAGGGCCCGGGGCCCGAACTGCTTCACGACCTGGTCGGTCGACGGGTCGACCAGGGCCGCCGCAACCTGCGGCTCGTACCGGGTGCCGCCATTGGCGAAGGTCGCATACGCGTTGGCCAGCCCGACCGGCGTCACCACGGTGGCCCCCTGGCCGAAGGCCATCTCGACGTTGTCGCCGGCGTACCAGCTCGTGTTGGGGAAGGCCACGGGCGCCTCCTTGTGGAGGAGCTGGCGCGTGGCCTGGCTGTCGACCCGGCTCTGCGCCTCCCCCGGGAGGTCGATACCGGTGAGCTGATCCAGACCGTAGAGGCCGGCCATCTGCTGGATGGGCGTCATGCCGTACTGCTGCTGGGCGCTGTAGAACTCCGAGCCCATCGTGTAGAAGAAGTAGTCGTCCGAGATGGCCAGAGCGGTGGTCACATTGACGTTGCCGGCTCCCGTGGCCTCCGCGTCGTGGAACGAGCATCCGGCGCTCGCCCCCCCAGCCGCGTTGCACCCCGGAACGGTGAACACGCCAGTGTCATCGATCTTCGTCGTCGGATTGACAAGCCCGTCGTCCAACGCGGCCGTTGCGGTGACCAGCTTGAAGGTGGACCCGGGGGTGTAGAGGCCGTCCAGCGCGTAGTTGTCCAGGGGGCAGCCATTCGCGGTCCCCTGACATCCTTGGGTGAGCGCGTTGTAGTTCGCCGTGGAGATGCCACCGACCCAGTCGTTCAAGCTGTAGGTCGGCCACGAGGCCATGGCCAGGACCGCCCCGGTGTTCACGTCTTCGACGACGGCCGCCCCGTCGGTGGCCGCGGGCACTTGGTGGGTGGTCGGGTCCGGAGTGGTCCGGTCAGCCATGATCACCGACTGCAGGTAGCCCTGGACCGCTTGTTGGAGGTTGGCGTCGAGGTTGGTGACCAGGAGGTCGCCCGGCTTGGCCTGGGTCCGGTGCAGCGTGCCCACGACTTGGTTCTGCGCGTTGACCACCAGTTCGTCCTTGCCGCTCGCCCCCCTCAGGGCCTGCTCGTACTGGGCCTCGAGCCCGCTCTGGCCGACCTGGCTGGATTGCTGGTACCCGGCCTTGGGATTGTCCTTCAGCTCCTTCGCCGAGATCGGCCCGACGTAGCCGAGCACATGGGGAGCGACACAGCCGCAGCCGTTCCCCGGCGGGTAGGACCGCTCATTGACCTCCTGCACGCTCACCCCGGGAAACTCGCTCTGGTGCGCGTACAGGTATTGCGTGGTGGCCAGCGGTGCACCGGTCAGGATCGGGACCGGCTGGTAGATGCTGTACTGAGCGTCGTTCAACGACGCGGTGATCTGTGCCGGAGTCTCCCCGACCAAGGCCGCGACCTTGGGGATGATCCCCGGGTTGGCCAACGCCTCGTAGCGGGAGAGCACGATCTGTGCCTCGGCCTGGTTCCCGGCGAGAATGCGGTCGGCGCGGTCCAGGATCTCCCCGCGCGGGGCGGGGACGGCGACCACGCGGACGGAGTTCTGATCCACGGTCGCCGTGGCGTTCTTCTGACCCAGGATCTGCAGGCTCCACAGCCGCAGGACCATCGTGGCGAGGAGGGCCAGAAAGATGAGACCGATCACCGCGATCCGGACGTTGGGTCGGGCCGGCACCTGCTGGGGCGAGGCGACGAGCGCCCCGACCTTGACGCTTCGGCGCCGTCGCCTTGGGGGCAGGATCGGGGGGAGGCGCCTCGGCTGACCCGGTGGTCGAGCGATCGGTAGGCGGCGCCGACGACGGGCGAAGATCGGGCGTCGTCGCGAGCGCCAGCTCACGGCGCATCCCCCGACACCAACGTCCCGCGCCAGACCGTGGTCGAGGGCTCTTGACCGAACGCCCAGCGGCAGGCCCAGGTGAGCGGGTAGCCGAGGATCCCGTTGGTCACCGCCACCACGATGACCGCCGCGCTCAAACGGGCGGTGAGCATGTCCGGCTGGTCGAGGACCGTCCCGAGCACGGCGAACATGATGACCCCGATGCCGCTGCCGAGGGCCGCGACCCCTACGACGAAGACCGGGTGGGAGCGCTGCACCCCCGAGGTCGCCAGCTGGCCGGTGGCGGCCCCGATCAAGGTCCCGATCAGGGCCGTCAACCCGAGTGGGGTGGGAAGGAACAGATCGATGGCGAAGCCGGAGGCAAAGCCGACCAGCGCTCCCCGCTCGGACCCTCCGACCAAGCCGGCCACGGCGGCTAGGCCCAACATGACGTCGGGGTGGGCTCCGGCGACCCGGATGTCGAGCATCACGGTGAGCTGGAGGAGGAGGGCCACGATCACCACCACGAGCCCCCGGACGGCCTCTCGGGCGGTCACAGGCCTGGGCTCCACTGGACGACGGCCACATAGGCCAACTGGCTCATATTGGCGAGCGGGTCGATGATCACTTGGGTCGACGCGCCGCCGACCGAAGCATGGAAAGAACGAACCCAACCCACCGGGATCCCCTGTGGGAGCTGGGCGTTGTTCAGGCCGTCGGTGTACATCTTCTCGCCCCGATGCACCACGGTGTTGGACGAGACGAACTGGACGCTCAATCCCCTGCCTGTCCCTTGGCCAAAGGCCTGTCCGTAGAGCTGATTGGTCGGCCCATAGGCCACGCCAACCGCGGAGCGGGGATCGACGATCAGCTGAACCGTGGCCGTCGTGTGGCTGGCCTCGACCACCTGCCCGATCAGTCCGCCGCCGGCGACGACCGCGTCGCCCAGTGTCACCCCCTGATCGCGGCCCTTCGAAATGGTGATGTCGGCGGCGAAGTTCGACGGATCGACGTTGATCGTCTGGGCGATGACCGTCTTGTCGTCGGGGAGGTACGACAGGTGCTCGATGGCCCGCAGCTCCCGCTGCTGCTTGGCCTCGCCCTGCACCTCTCGCAGCTGCAGCTGCATCTGGCCGATCGTCGCCTGCAGCCGCTGGTTCTCCTGCTCGAGCGAGCCGTAGTGAACCGATCCGGCGAAGAAGTTCCCGACCGGCCGGAGGACGTCGTCAACACCGGTGACGATCGGCGAGAAGACATCGTGGGCGACCGACCTCACACCCGAGGTGATCCGGCTGGTCCCGTGCCGCTCATCGAACGTGATGAGCGCGATCGCCACCAGCACGAGTACGCCAATCAAAACCAGCGTTCGTCGGGTTCGCCGTGACCTGGCCACGCGCTCGAGTCGCCTCGCCGGATCAGCGAGGTGACGAGGTGATCAGGACCTGTTTGAGAGCCTCGAACTCCTCGAGGCACTGACCACTACCGATCGCCACACAGTTCAGCGGGTCACGGGCCACCACGATCGGCATGCCGGTCTCCTGCTGCAACCGGACGTCGAGCCCGTGCAGCAGCGACCCGCCGCCGGCGAGCACCACGCCCTGCTCCATGAGGTCGGCGGCCAGTTCCGGTGGGGTCCGGTCGAGCGTCGTCTTGACCGCGTCGACGATGGCCGATACCGGTTCATCGATGGCCCTACGGATGTCCTCGGTGGAGACGATCACGGTCTTCGGAAGCCCGCTCAGCAAGTCGCGCCCGCGGATCTCGGCGTGCAGCTCCTCTTCGAGCGGGTAAGCCGAGCCGAGCGCCATCTTGATCTCCTCGGCGGTGCGCTCACCCAGAGCCAGGCTGTACTCCTTCTTGACGAACGCCACGATCGCCTCGTCGAGCTCGTCACCGCCGATGCGGATCGATTGGCTGGTGACGATGCCCCCGAGCGAGATGACCGCAACCTCGGTGGTCCCGCCGCCGATGTCGACCACCATGTTGCCGGTCGGCTCGTGCACCGGCAGGCCGGCGCCGATCGCCGCCGCCATCGGCTCCTCGATGATGAAGGCCTGGCGGGCTCCGGCATACTCCGCTGCCTCCATCACGGCGCGCTGCTCGACCCCAGTGATCCCCGATGGGACACAGATCACCATGCGGGGCTTGGCGAAACGCCGCTGATGGACCCGGTGGATGAAGTAGCGCAGCATCTTCTCGCAGATCTCAAAGTCCGCGATGACCCCGTCCTTCAGTGGCCGGATGGCTTGGATGTTGCTCGGCGTCCGCCCGATCATCCGCTTGGCGTCTGCCCCGACCGCCAGTGGGCGCCCGTCCTTCATGTCGACCGCCACCACCGACGGCTCATTCAGAATGATCCCCCGTCCGCGCACGTAGACCAAGGTGTTCGCCGTACCGAGGTCGACCGCCATATCGCGTCCGAGCAGGAACAGGCGGTTGTCGGGCATAGGGTCTCGTTCCCTTTGGGCGGAGTGAAAGACCGTCAATGAGTCGGGCTAAGGCTATGGGAGCAACGCCGGAGTCACAAGGGCACCAGCGCCCGCCGCCGCGTGTAGACGGCGACTGGATTGGAACCACATCAGTGTAACTCCGCTGTGCCCGGATCCGGCAGCATGGCTTGGCGCACTCCGACGGGGCACGCCGCCGATGCTGGTTCTCCCAATCAGTTGGGGTGGCTCTGTGGCCCCGGTAGGTTCTCATCGGGGACCACCAGGAGGGGTCGATGGCTGAGGAGGGTCCGCCGTTCCGAGCGGATCACGTGGGAAGTCTGCTGCGGCCCCCCGAGCTTCTGGCGGCGAGGGAGCGCTTCGCCGCCGGCGGGCTGTCAGGCGAAGACCTCGCTCTCGTCGAGGACCAAGCCATCGCCGAGGTGGTGGCGATGCAGGAGTCGGTCGGGTTGCGTTCGGCCACCGACGGCGAGTTCCGTCGCGCCTCGTGGCACATGGACTTCATTTACCAGCTGGGCGGAGTGGCCCGGACCGAGGGAAAGATCGCAGTCGACTTCCGCAACGAGCGAGAAACCCTGTCCTTCACGCCCTCGGGCCTGGCGGTTGAGAGCCGGCTCCATCTCGACCACCCGATCTTCGCGTCGGCCTTCAATTCTCTGGCGGCGACGGTCACCACTGCCGTCCCGAAGCTCACCATTCCCTCACCGAGCATGGTCCACTACCGGGGCGGACGGGCCGCGATCAGCTCCGAGGTCTACCCCGACCTCGAGAAGTTCTGGTCCGACCTGGCCGCCACCTACCGGGCCGAGGTCGCCGCGCTGAGCGGGCTCGGCTGCACCTATCTCCAATTCGACGACACCAGCCTGGCCTACCTCAACGACCCGGCGCAGCGGGCGTACATCGCCTCGCAGGGTGGTGATCCCGAGCACCAGCACGAGATCTACATCGACACGATCAATGACGCAGTGTCGGAGAGGCCCGCGTCCATGGCGATCACCACGCACATGTGCCGAGGCAACTTCCGATCGTCCTGGGCCGCCGAAGGGAGCTACGACTTCGTGGCCGAGGCGCTCTTCGGTCGCCTGAATGTGGACGGGTTCTTCTTGGAGTTCGACGACGCCCGCTCCGGCGGCTTCGAGCCTCTTCGGTTCGTACCAAAGGGCAAGCGGGTGGTCCTCGGCCTCGTGACCACCAAACGCGGCGAGCTCGAAGCCAAGGACGATCTCAAGCGGCGGATCGAGGAGGCGTCACACGTGGTGCCGCTGGACCAACTCTGCCTCTCCCCCCAGTGCGGCTTCTCGTCCACGGTCGAGGGCAACCGCCTCACCTACGACCAGGAGGTGGCCAAGCTGGCGCTGATCGTCGAGGTGGCCACTGAGGTCTGGGGCTGAAGGCGCGGCTCACCCCAGGTCGGGGAAGAAGAGCGCGATCTCCCTGGCCGCCGACTCGCTGGAGTCCGAGCCGTGCACGAGGTTGTCCGGGAGCTCGATCCCGAGATCACCGCGGATGGTGCCCGGCGCGGCCACCTTGGGGTCCGTCGCCCCGATCAGGGCGCGGACGACTTCCTGAGTGCCGACTGGGCCCTCGACCACGACGACCAGCGAGGGTGAGCGGGTGATGAACACGAGCAGCTCTTCGTAGAACGGCTTGGCGCGGTGTTCCTCGTAGTGACGCTCGGCCACCGAGCGGGCCATCGTGGAGAGCTCGGCAACGACGAAGTGCATGCCCTTTCGCTCTAGACGCCCCAGGATCTCGCCGACCAGGCCGCGCTCGACCGCGTCCGGCTTCACGATCACGAGGGTCCGCTCCACGAGTCGAGGACCCTACCAGCAGCGATCTGCCGCCCTTCGCCGCGCTCAGTGCCCTCCGGCGCGCCCCAGCAACCATGGCCGAGCCTCGGCGACGACATACAAGGAACCGGTCACCACCAGCATGCCGTCCTCGGGCACCAAGCCGAGACCCACATCGAGCGCT
Source organism: Acidimicrobiales bacterium (assembly GCA_040414865.1). Taxonomy (GTDB): domain Bacteria; phylum Actinomycetota; class Acidimicrobiia; order Acidimicrobiales; family RAAP-2; genus Palsa-461. Next base: position 6,113 of record JBEDUR010000138.1, on the reverse strand, counting down.
TCGGCCACGCTCCCGGCCGTTACGGCATCCAGACCGAGGCCCCATCCGGCGCGGGCCACCTCCTCGGCACCCAAAGCCCTCGGCGAGCTCGGGGCGCACGTGACCAGATGCCCGATCCGCGCCGGGGAAAGTGCCGAGAGCATCGCCTCGGGGTCGCGGCCGCCGAGCATTCCGACGACCGCCACCGTCGCGCCGGGGACGGAGAAACCCTCCTCCAGCGCGGCGGCCAAAGCCGCCATCGCGGCCACGTTATGGGCCCCGTCCACGACGACCAGTGGGTGGCGGCCGACCACCTCCAGCCGACCGGGGACCTGGACCGAGGCAAGCGCGTCCTCGACGACCTCTTGCTCGAGGGGTCGACAGAAGAAGGCTTCGGCTGCCGCCAGTGCGCAGGCAGCATTGACTCCCTGGTGCGGACCGTTGAGGGAGACCAACACATCGGGGTAGGTGCGGCCGCGAGTCTCGATGCCGACGAGGCGACCGCCCAGCGCAAGCCGGTTGGTCGTGCAGGCGAAGTCTCTCCCGGCCAGCCAGACCGCGTCCGCCCCGGCCTCGCTGGCCCGTGTCTCGATCATCGAGGCTAGGTGCGGGTCCGTCTCGCCCACGACCGCGATGCTTCCTGGCTTCACGATCCCGGCCTTGTCGAGGGCGATGTCCTCCAGGGTGGGCCCAAGGATCTCGGTGTGGTCGAGACCGATATTGGTCACCACCGAGACCTGGGATTCCACCACGTTGGTCGCGTCCCAGGTCCCGCCCACCCCGACCTCGATCACCGCAGCGTCGACGGCCACATCGGCGAACCAGGACAGGGCGGCCGCGGTCAGCAGCTCGAACCGACTGGGTTGGTCACTGGCAAGTCCCTCCAGCCCGGCCAGGGTGGAGAGGACAGCGGCGAGCGACTCGTCGTCGATGGGCTCGGTGTTGCGCGCGATCCGTTCATTGACTCGCTCGAGGTTCGGGCTGGTGTACGTCCCCACCGATAGGCCCATCGCGGCGAGTAGCGATGCGATCATGGCCACCGTCGATCCCTTGGCGTTCGTCCCCGTCACATGCACCGAGGGGTAGGCACGTTCGGGGTTCCCCATCAGGTGGGCGAGCTCGCGCATACGGTTGAGCGTCGGTATTTCGCGCCGGGAGGGCATCTTGGACTCGAAGTCGACGTGGCCGTCCAGCCATCGAACCGCTTGGTCCATCGAAATGAATGGAGGCCCGGTCACGGCCTACCCACCGGGCCGAAGACTACGAAGCGGCGCGACGACTGCGCGAAAGCTTGCCCCGCGGCTCGGTCAGCGGAACGAGCGTCGGGTTGACCCCTTCGAGCACCACCGCGCGGTCGATCACACACTTGCCGGTGTCCTCGCGCCCGGGCAGGTCATACATCACGTCGAGCAGCACTTCTTCAAGGATGGCGCGTAGCCCGCGCGCTCCGGTGCCTCGGAGCAGCGCTTGATCGGCGACGGCCTCGAGTGCGTCATCGGTCAGGACCAGTTCCACCCCGTCGAGCTCGAATTGGTATGCGTACTGCTTGATCAGCGCGTTCTTCGGCTCAACCAGGATGCGGATCAGCTCTTCCTTGTAGAGCTGGGAGACCGCACCGACGACCGGCAAGCGGCCGATGAACTCGGGGATGAGCCCGAACTTGATCAGATCTTCGGGCAAAACCCTCCGAAGGATCTCGTCGTCGCTGCCGCCGCCCGCGGACACTTCGGCCCGGAAGCCGATGCTCTTGCGGCCGATGCGGCCCTCAATGATCTTGTCGACGCCAGCGAAGGCACCGCCGCAGATGAACAGGATGTTGGTCGTGTCGATCTGGATGAACTCCTGATGGGGATGCTTGCGACCACCCTGGGGAGGGACCGAGGCGGTCGTGCCCTCAAGGATCTTGAGCAACGCCTGCTGGACACCCTCGCCCGAGACGTCCCGCGTGATCGAGGGGTTCTCACTCTTGCGGGCGATCTTGTCGATCTCGTCCACATAGATGATCCCGGTCTCGGCTCGCTTCACGTCGTAGTCGGCCGCCTGGATCAGCTTGAGCAGGATGTTCTCGACGTCCTCACCGACGTAACCGGCTTCGGTCAGTGCAGTGGCATCGGCGATCGCGAACGGGACGTTGAGCATTCGGGCCAGCGTCTGGGCGAGAAGCGTCTTGCCACAGCCGGTGGGGCCGAGCAACAAGATGTTCGACTTGGAGAGCTCGACGCCTTCGTCGCCGTTTGGCTGGGTCTGCACCCGCTTGTAGTGGTTGTACACCGCCACCGAGAGGATCTTCTTGGCGTACTCCTGCCCGACGACGTAGTCATTCAAGAAGTCGAAGATCTCCCGCGGCTTGGGGAGATCCTCGAAGTTGAGCTCGGTCGACTCGGTCAACTCTTCGGCGATGATGTCGTTGCACAGGTCGATGCACTCGTCGCAGATGTACACCCCGGGACCGGCGATTAGCTTCTTCACCTGCTTCTGGGACTTGCCGCAGAAGCTGCACTTGACCAGATCGCCGCCTTCGCCAAACTTCGCCACGCCCACTCCCCTCTAGGACCCGGTCCCTGTGCCGGCCTGTTCGGTTCCTATGCAGCGCCGACCGCTTCGAGCGGAGCGTCTTCTCTTGTTGTGATCACCTCGTCGATGACCCCGTAGCCGACGGCCTCCTCGGCGGTCATGACAAAGTCTCGATCGGTGTCCTTGGCCACCTTGTCCAGGGTCTGGCCGGTGTCGGCAGCGAGCATCTTGCTCAGCAGGTCACGCATCCGGAGGATCTCCTTGGCCTGCAGCTCGATGTCGCTCGCCTGGCCTTCAGCACCGCCCCAGGGCTGGTGCAGGAGGATACGAGCGTGCGGCAGGGCGAACCGCTTGCCCTTGGTACCGGCGGCCAAGAGGACGGCTGCGGCCGAAGCGGCCTGGCCGAAGCAGAACGTCGAGACGTCCGACTTCAAGTACTTCATCGTGTCGTAGATCGCGAAAAGGGCGGTGATATCACCGCCCGGAGAGTTGATGTAGAGGTGGATGTCCCGGTCCGGCTCCTCGGACTCCAAGAAGAGGAGTTGGGCGCACACCAAGTTGGCCACCGTGTCATCGATCGGAGTGCCGAGGAAGATGATGCGCTCTTTCAACAGACGCGAATACAAGTCGTAGGCCCGCTCGCCTCGGTTGGACGACTCAACAACCGTCGGGACCAGATAGTTGTTGAAGCGCAGGTGGCCTTCTGCGGCAGAGGCCCTCATGAGGAGGCTTCTCCTGCGGGCGCCGCGTCTTGGACTTGCTGACTCTCCACGGAAACCTCCACTTCTTCGCCCCCGTCTCGATCACTCACGTTCGTCCGCAACTCGTCAGCAGAGACCGGACCGCCCTCTTCGTTGACCAGCTGCACGTGGTCAAGCAGCCATGTAAGCGCCTTAGCCTTCCTTTGCTCTGAGCGTACCTCGCCCATACGCCCATTGCGGTCGAGCTGTCTGCGCAGCACACCGACGTCAACCTGCAAGCGCTCGGCGCTCGACGCCAGGCCCTCGGCCAGCTCGTCTTCGCCGACCTGGAGGTTCTCGGCCTCGGCCAGCGCACGGAGGCCCAGGTCGGCCTTGACCGCCAACTGCGCGTCCTGGCGGAGCTCGGCCAGGAGCCCCTCGCCGCTCCGGCCGGTGGCGGCGAGGAACCGGTCGAGGGTGATCCCCTGCTCTTCCAACCGGTGGCCAAGATCGTGGACCCGGCGGGAGAGCTCCTCGTCCACCAGGACCTCGGGGACGTTCTCGTCTTCGACCAGTTCGACGAGGGCAGCCACGCTGTTCTCGCGCCAGGCGAGGCGGGCCTCAAGTTGGCGAACCTGCTCGAGACGCTGGGTGATGTCGGCCCGCAGCTCGTCGAGCGTGGAGAACTCGGAGTTCTCTGCCACCCATTCGTCGGTCGGCTCGGGCAGGCGTTTCTCCTGAACCTCCTTTACCAACACCGAGAACGCCAGGGCATCGTCCCGTCCGCTCACGCGGGCGTTGAAGGCGAGAACGTCGCCGGTGCCCGCCCCCCGCAGCTGTTCGTCGAGCTCAGGGGCGACGGTCCCGCCCCCGACCTCGTAGAGGAAGTCATCGACCCCGATCACTTCCTCCCCGCCGAGGGACTTGGCATGCAGGTTGATGGTCACGTTGTCCTTGTCGCGGGCTTTTCGGCTGACCGTGATCAACTCCCCTTCGTTCTCCCGGAGGCGGTCAACCTGGTGATCGACGTCCTCGTCGTGGACCTCGAGCGAGGGCACGGTGACCTGGAGCCCCTGGTAACCGGGGATGGCCACGATCGGACGAACCTGCACCAACGCGTCGAAGTCGACGGCGCCGCTCTCCTCACCGCCCGTGATATCGAACTCAGGCGGGGTGATGGGATCCAGCTCGGTCTCGATGATGGCGCGGGCATAGAAGTCGGGGAGTGCTTCTCGCAGTGCCTCGGCGCGCAAGCTGGCGGGGCCACCCAGCCTGGCCTCGAGCACCCGGCGCGGGACCTTGCCGGGTCGGAAGCCGGGGACTCGGATCTCCTTGGACAGCTTGCGGACGGTCTGCTCGAGGGCTCGGTCGACCTCGGACTCATCGATCTGGACAGAGAGCCGGACCTTTGACCCCTCGAGCGTTTCGGCGGTGGCACGCATACGGGAGGACACACTCTACCGGCGCCTGCCTGTGGGCCCGCGACGATCGGGGCCAGGGTTCAGACCATGATGTTCATCGCCCCAAGGACCCGGTGGCCGAGTTCCTCGTCGCCGCGGAGGACTACCTCGCCAGAACCCGAGGCATCCTTCGACGTCTCCCGGCCACAGGCCAGCCGCACGAAGTGCTCGGCGGGCACGGTGATCCTCACGCTTGCCTGGGCAGGAGCTGCATCGAGGGCCCTGGCTCGCTTCGCCTCCATCGAGAGGGCGAGCACGCTGGGCACCGGCCCCGTGATGTCGAAAACGACCGTGGTGCCGTCTGGGGGGGCGACCTGCCGGCCAACCACGAAGCCCATGGCCGCGCTCAGGCGCCCGAGTGTGACTTCTTCGCCGTGCCCGCCTCGGCCGCCCGGTCGGTCCACCGCCCATCGGATGTCCTGCTCGTGGACCCAGCAGTCCATGATCCGGATCTGCATGAACTCGGCGTAGGGCGCCTCGCCGATCGGGCTCCATCCCAACTCGGCCCAGCGCTCGGCGGGCATGGCGCGCAGATCGGCCAAGCGGCGGGCGGTGACCTCCACGAACTCGGCCAGCACCTCGGTGCCGGGCAAGCGACGCCTGACCTCGACCCACGCCTCGTTGGACTGCCCAATCGGGTTCCGCACGTGCCCGGGCATCGGCGAGGGTGGGGGCGGTGCCGGTGTGCCCACCAATGTGAGCTCGGTGCCGATCACGTGCGATACGTGGTCACGGACGGTCCAGCCAGGGCAGTCGGTCGGCCGATCCCACGCGTCGGGATGCAGCTCCCCCAACATCTGTCCGGTTCCCGTCCAGACTTCTTCCAGCGCAGCGATGGTCATTTCCGGGCTGTGATCAGGCATCGCGTCGCATGGTAGAGCCCCAGCTCGTGGGCCGCTCTGCCCAACCCGGTGACTATCTTTCGATGTTTTTCATGCCATTCTCATCGGGAGCATCTCCCCCTTTCCGACCACGCCCGACTAGGTTCGTCGGGTCCCCGACGGGTTCGCCCAGGTCAGGGAACCCAGAACGCGAGGAGGCATCTCAATGGCTTCGTATGAGGGGTATTGCGTGAAGTGCCGCGAGAAGCGGACGTTTGAGGGCCAGGAGGTCGATCTGGCTAACGGACGTCGCGCCGCTCAGGGGTTGTGCCCCACCTGTGGCACCAAGATGAACCGGATTCTCGGGAAGAAGGCGTCGGCCTGATCGGCTCGGCCTGATTGCCGTCGTTCATCTCCGAGGGGCCAGCCGGGACATTGGCATTGGACGCCTCGGTCTGAGTGACGACGCCTGCACCGTCCCGACTACTCCCGGTCACAGGCCACGGCCAGCCACCTCGCCCGGCAGCTGACCGGCACCGAGTACCGTTCGCCACGCGGGGCGTAGCGCAGTCTGGTTAGCGCACGTGCTTTGGGAGCACGAGGTCCCCGGTTCAAATCCGGGCGCCCCGACGCACTCTGGCGAAGGCCGTCGATCAATC
>JBEDUR010000137.1:0-5695 GCA_040414865.1 Acidimicrobiales bacterium | reverse complement strand
TCTTCAATGGAACGACTGATGACCACGTCGAGTGCGACGTGCAGGCGATCCTCGATTACCTGAAGACGGACCCCGCCGCCCGTCCAGCCCCGATGGGATGCATCGGGTACTGCATCGGGGCTCGGTCGGTACTGCGCACCATCGGAGCTCACCACAGCCAGTTCGCCGTTGGGATCCTCCTTCACCCGTCGTTCTGTGTCACCGGAGACGAGGATTCGCCCCACCTCGTGGTCGACGGCTTCGGCGGGTACATCTACGTGGGCATCGGTGCCGAGGACCAGATGCAGTCGGCTGAGATGAACAAGCCTTTGATCGACGCAGTGGGCGAGCTCGGTGAACACGGTTTGGCCGAGGTCCACGCGGGCGCCAACCACGGCTTCGCCGTCCCCGGCCCCGCCTACCACGGGTCGGCCGCGAGCCGGTCCTACGAAGAGGCGCTGGACATGCTGAGATCCGGCCTCGGCTGACCCACCCGCTGTTCCAGAAGTGAGGGGAGCCCATCGGTGCTCCACCCTGTTCGGTGTCGTTGACGCGTCGCTCTTGCGCGGCCTCCGTCGCCGTCGGCCTGAGCAGGATGCCGGTGTCGGGTACTCGCTCGCCAGCCCTATATCGCGATAACGGCGACGGGGCTCAGCGCGTACGCGGGCGCGCTGACCTCCGGCAACCCCGAAGATGAACCGCCCTCAAACGAAAAACCGGCCGGCGAACGAGTTCGGCTGATGACACGACGATGGATGGCTCGACTCAGACGTCGAGAAAACGTCGGATGGCCATGGCCGAGCCGATCGATCCGATGAAGACGCCGATCAGCACCACGACGATGTCGGTGCTGAACAACTGGACACCGCTCAGGCGCATCTGGGACAGCACCGAGAACGGCTGATCGGGATTGGCCAGGCTGTTGAGCAGCTCGTGAAGACCGAAGACGATGGCTGCCGCCACCGCGGAGCCGATGAGGCCCTGGACCAGGCCCTCAGACATGAACGGCAGCCGGATGAACCAGTTCGTCGCGCCCACCAGCTTCATGACGGACACCTCGCGGCGGCGGGCGAAGATGGCCATCCGGATCGTGTTCAAGATCAGGACGCCCGCCGACAGGAGGAGCACCAAGGCGACCGAGACGAACACCCACTGCAGGACGCTGATGGTCTGCTCCATGGCATGGATCGCTGACTGGGGTGACTGGACCGAGTCCACGCCGGGCTGTCGGGCGAAGCGGCTGGACACCGCCATCGCGTCCTCGAGCTGGTTCGGCGTGCAGCGGATCGAGCTCGGCGTCGTTTTCAGGGAGAGGGCGGTGAACTCCGAGGCGGGCAGGAGCTTCCTCGCCTCCCGGTAGTCGCGAGCCTGGCTCCAGAACGAGCAACCGTGGACATAGGGGAGCTGGTTGAGTTGCGACCGGACCGCGGCCACCTCCGACGGGCTGGCGTCGCCCTTCATGAACACCATGACCTGGACGCCGCGCTGCCAGTAGGACTCGGCGTTCGTCGCCCCCTGCTTGAGAAGGAGAGCGGCACCGACCAGGGCGAGCGAGACGGCCACGGTGAGCACGGCGGCAATGGTCATCATGCGGTTGCGCCAGAGGTTGGTCGTCGTCTCGCGGACGATGTAGTCGGCCGAAACGGGCACGTCAGCTCCCGCGGACACCGATCTCGGCGCGTGGCACCGGTCCGGTGGCTACGTCGAGCCCGTAGACGCCACGGGCCTGGTCGCGCACAACCGTGCCCTGGTCGAGCTCGACCACCCGGCGTCGCATCCAGTCCACCAGGGCCGCGTCGTGAGTGGCGATGGCCACGGTGGTACCGGTCCGGTTGATCCGGTCAAGGAGGCGCATGATGCCCTGGCTGGTGCCAGGGTCGAGGTTCCCGGTCGGCTCGTCGGCCAGGAGGATGAGTGGCCGGTTGACGAAGGCCCGGGCGATGGCCACCCGCTGCTGCTCCCCGCCCGAGAGCTCGCTGGGGAGGTTGTCGCGCTTGTTCGCCAATCCAACCAGGTCGAGCACCTGGGGGACCTGGGTCTCAACCACGCTCTTCGGCCGCCCGATCACCTCGAGCGCGAACGCCACGTTCTGGAACACGCTCTTGTTCGGCAGGAGGCGAAAGTCCTGGAACACGCATCCGACGTTGCGGCGGAGGTAGGGGACGCGCCACTTGGGCATGTTGATGATCTCCCGGCCGGCCACCCAGATCCGGCCCCGGTCCGGGAGCTCCTCGCGCAGCAGCATGCGGATGCATGTGGTCTTGCCCGATCCGGATGGACCCACGACGAAGACGAACTCACCTTTTTGGATGTCGAGGGTGACGTTCCGAACGGCGACCGTGCCGTTTTTGTACACCTTGGTGACGTTGTCGAAACGGATCATGGGAGCGGGGCCCGCGCCAGCTCGACGACCGTCACAATGAATGACGAGCGGACCCGTGGGGCAGGAGCATCGGACCGGCACTCACCTTATCGAGCCCGATCGGGGCGCGCCGGGAGCAACGAGCGAGCGCGCCCCAACAACGCCATCGACCAATGTCGACGATCGAGGACCGCGGGACCAAGCCCGTTCTCTTACTGGGCTCGACCACCAGTCAGGCGAAGCGAGGGATTGAGCCGGTCCAGCCGTGGCTCCGCTCAGGGGGCAGCGCGGCGTCGGCGGAGCTCGGCCTCGATGAGCTGGTCGAGATCCCCATCGAGGACCGCGTCGACGTTGCCGGTCTCGACCTTCGTACGCACGTCCTTTACCAGCTGGAACGGGGCCAGCGTGTAGGACCGGATCTGGTTCCCCCAAGCGTTCTCGGTTCGATCGCCCGAGAGCTGGTCGATCTCCGCCTGCCGCTCGTCACGGGACCGCTGGGCCAGCTTGGCCGCCAGGATCTGCATGGCGCGGGCCCTGTTCTGGTGCTGGCTGCGCTCATTCTGGACCGAGACCACGATCCCGGTCGGCAAGTGGGTCAACCGCACGGCCGAGTCGGTCTTGTTGACGTGCTGGCCTCCGGCCCCCGACGACCGATAGGTGTCGACGCGGAGGTCCTTCTCGTCGATCTGGACCTCGTCTGAGAGGTCCTCCAAGAACGGGATGACGTCGAGCGAGGCGAAGCTGGTCTGGCGCCGGCTCTGGGAGTCGAACGGCGAGATTCGCACCAAGCGATGCACACCTCGCTCCGCCGAGAGCAGGCCGAAGGCGAATCGCCCCTTCACGATGAATGTGGCCGACAGCAGACCAGCCTCTTTCCCCTCGGTGACCTCGTCGATCTCGACCGTGAAGCCGCGCCGCTCAGCCCAGCGGGTGTACATGCGCAGGAGCATCTCGGTCCAATCCTGGGCGTCGGTGCCGCCGGCTCCAGCATGAACCTCGGCCACCGCGTCGCGCTCGTCGTGCTCGCCCGAAAGCAGTGATTGGAGCTCGAGGCGTCCGAGCCTCGTGTCGAGGGCGGCGATCGCCTCCTCGAGCTCGACGGCCAGCACCTCGTCCGCCGCCCCCGCCGACGCCGCTTCATCGACCAGCTCGAACAGCACCTCGGCGTCCTCCAGGCTCCTCTGCAGCCTGTCAAAGGCGTCCACGTCATCGGCAACCTGTCCGAGCTCCCTCGTGACGCTCCGGGCCCGCTCCGGGTCGTCCCAGAGGTCGGGCCGAGCCGCCTCGGCTTCGAGCCCGGCACGGCGCTTCCTCAGGGCATCGATGCCCAGGTAGCCCTGCGCCTCACCGAGGCGCCCCTTCAGCCGTTCGAGCTCGCCACCGAGATCGCGCCGATCGGGGCCGCCGGCCTCAGGCGGCGCCATGGCAGAGCTTGAACTTCTTTCCGCTCCCGCACCAGCACGGGGCGTTGCGGCCGATCTTCTCGTGCGGCGCCCTCACCGTGGGGACGAGCGTCTCCTCGCCGCTCTCCGATCGCCGCACCGCCTGGGGCTGCTTCGCCCCGTCGGTGGCGCGGACCTGGTCCGGGACCGGCTGCATGGTCGGGTCCACCTGGGCTCCCTCCTCGGCCAGCAACACCGGGGCCAGCGCGAGGGAGTCCGCGACCGGGTCGTCAGCCGCCGCGTAGGTGGCCCGGGCGAGGTCGGGCTCGGCGACCGGGTTGACGACGGCCTCGACGTGGAGCACGTAGCGGAGGTAATCGTCGTCGATCCCTTCCATCAGCTCGCCGAACTTCGTGAAGCCTTCCTGCTTCCACGCCACCAGTGGATCCTGCTGGCCCATGGCCCGGAGGTTGATCCCCTCCCGCAGGTAGTCCATCTCGGCCAAGTGGTCCCGCCAGCGCTGGTCGACGATCTGAAGCATGACGTCTCGTTCGATCTGGCGGGCAGTCTCCTCGCCGTCGGGCATCGCTTGGGAGCGCGTTTCGTAGTACTCGACGGCCTCGGCAACCAGGCTCTCGGTGATCTGCGCCGCGCTTGTCGCCTCGGCCAGGTCGGCCGGGGTGAACTGGGTTGGGTAGTACTGGATGACCTCGCTCACCAGGCGCTCGAGATCCCACTCCTCGGGGTAGTCGCGTGGGCACGCCGACTCGACGAGCGCAGCCATGGTCTCGGAGATGAGTTCAACCGTCCGGTCATGGAGGTCCTCACCCTCAAGGATCGAAAGGCGATGCGCGTAGATCACCTTGCGCTGCTCGTTCATCACCTCGTCGTACTTCAAGACGTCCTTGCGGATCTCCGAGTTGCGCCCCTCGACGGTGTTCTGGGCCCGCTCGATGGCCTTGGTGACCATCTTCGCCTCGATCGGCACATCTTCGGGGAGGGCCTTGGACATGACCCAGTTCATGGCGCCGGTGGCGAAGAGCCGCATCAGGTCGTCTTCGAGGCTCAGGAAGAAACGGCTCTCACCCGGGTCGCCCTGGCGGCCCGAGCGACCCCGGAACTGGTTGTCGATGCGGCGGCTCTCGTGGCGCTCGCTGCCGAGCACGAAGAGACCGCCCGCTTCCCGCACCTTGTCACCCTCGGCCCGACAGCGCTCCTCAAATTCGGCGGTGAGCTTGGCCCGCTCAGTCGCCCCCTCTTCGGTTTCCAGATCGACGCCGCGGACCGCCAGCTCGTGCCGGGCCAGGAGCTCGGGGTTCCCACCCAAGATGATGTCGACGCCTCGGCCGGCCATGTTGGTCGCCACCGTCACCGCGCCCACCCGACCAGCCTGCGCGACGACCTCGGCCTCCCGGAAGTGCTGCTTGGCGTTCAGGACCGCGTGCTTCACCCCGCGCTGATCGAGCAATCGCGACAGCACCTCGGACTTGGCTACCGAGGCCGTGCCCACCAGGATGGGCTGGCCGCGCTCGTTCCGCTCGACGATGTCCTCGACGACGGCGGCAAACTTGGCCGGTTCGGTCTTGAAGACCAGGTCGGCCTCGTCGGTGCGGATCATCGGCAAGTTGGTGGGGATCGGCACGACCGGAAGGTCGTAGGTGTTGGCGAACTCACTCGCCTCGGTCTCGGCGGTCCCGGTCATACCGGCCAACTTCTCGTAGAGACGGAAGTAGTTCTGCAGGGTGACGGTCGCCCAGGTGTGGTTCTCCTCCTTGATGCGCACTCGCTCCTTGGCCTCGACCGCCTGGTGGAGCCCTTCTGACCACCGGCGGCCCTCGAGGGTGCGGCCGGTGAACTCGTCAACAATCTTCACCTCGCCCTGGTCGACGAGATAGTCCTTGTCCCGGTGGTAGAGCTCCTTGGCCCGGAGCGCCTGGATCAACTGGTGGACGTAGTTGACCGCGACCGCGTC
>JBEDUR010000136.1:0-2103 GCA_040414865.1 Acidimicrobiales bacterium | reverse complement strand
CCCGACCGACCCCGCACATAAGCGGGGGCTCATCCGAGCGCAGCGCCGAGCGCACCGTGTTCCGTGCGATGCCGGTCAGGCGGACGATCTCCTTGATGGACAGACTCTCGGCCCAATACAACCGACGAATCTCAGCCCAGTCCTCCACGTTTAACAACTCGCTCCTCCCCGATCCGGACTCCGCCCGCAACCAGGGTTCGCGCTCCAACACCATCAGTGGTGGACCCACAAGAGGGGGGTCAAAATTCGCCCGTCGATAAGGGGTCAGTATTCACCCGGCGGCGACAGGGGCAATCAAATTGGGTTTTTGTCCATTTCTGTCTGGCCCTACTGCCCTCGCAAGAAGAGTTCGGTGCTGGAGCGTGAACGTAAGCGGAAGTGCGGTGAGGTGAGGGACCGCGAACCTCGTTTACCCTCACACAGGACATCGTTTGAGTCGCCCAATAACCCGTCCCAGCCTCTGTCGTAACGCGCCCTCAAAGTGCCGTGTGGAGACAGTCTTCTGGTTGCTTGACACGCAAGCTGTATGCACCGTGGCCGTCAACGGCGCGATACAGAACACGCACGCGGGAATCCGGATCCCTGAAGAGCCGCAAGGACGCAGATCGGCACTTCGCGGGTGTCCCTGCCGCCACCCGGCATCAAGTTCGAGCCGGAACGTTCTGGGTTGACAATAAGGGCTGGTGCCGCCTTCGGATCACGCCCCGGGGCCGGCGCCGACCCGTCGATCGGGCGCGGCCCCCGGCCTGCAATCCGATGTTCGGGGCGCTCGTTCTGCGCGCATCTAGTCGGCACTTGGGCTAGTCACCGACAAGCTGGTCGGAGGGACGGGACAACTACTGTCGGGGACGGTGGCAGCTAAGCCTGAACTCGATGTGCCCGTTCTTATCGTGGGCGGGGGCCCGGTCGGCCTTTCGGCGTCACTGCTCTTGTCGCGACATGGGGCGCGCTCACTTCTCGTGGAACGGCACCCGAGCACGTCGATCCATCCGAAGGCTCGCGGCCTGAACGTGCGCACCCTTGAGTTGCTGCGGGTCTGGGGTCTCGAGTCAGCCGTCCGAGAGGCGGCGGAGGGCCTGGATCGGGCTCGGGATGTGGCCTGGGCTCCGACGCTGCTGGCTCCTGAGGTGAGACGAGTGCCCTACGGCGGTGATCGTGAGCGGTTTGAGGTAGACAGCCCGACCACCAGCATGGGTTGCGCCCAGGACAAGCTGGAACCCATTCTGCTCGAGGCCGCTAGGTCCTACGGAATCGGCGACCTGCGGTTCGGCCACGAACTCCTCCACCTCGAGCAGGACGCCAACGGTGCCTCTGCCAGAGTGGTGGAACGCGCGACTGGCGAGGAAACAGTGGTTCGCGCTGCGTGGGTGGTCGCCGCCGATGGAGCCCAGAGCCAGATCCGGTCCCTGCTCAACATCGGAATGAGGGGACCAGGCACCCCTTTTCACCGCATGGGTATCTACTTCCGAGCCGACCTCCGCGAGGTGGGACGCCACCGGCCGGCGCTGATCTACCTGCTGTCACCCACCGAAGGCCCCGGGGTCATGGCCCCCGTGAATCTGGCCGACCTCTGGCTGTACATGGCTCCGTTCAACCCCGAGCAGGGTGAGCGGGTCGAGGACTTCACGACCGAACGCTGCGTCCAACTCGTCCGCTCCGCGATCGGGGCCCAAGCCCTGGACGTCGAGGTCCTCTCCGCGTTGCCCTGGGACGGATCGTCGGCCGTCGCCGAGCGTTTTCGAGATAGTCGTGTCTTCCTTGCCGGTGATGCCGCCCATCTGATTCCCCCGACCGGCGGTCAGGCGATGAACGTGGGCATCCAGGACGTCCACAACCTTGCATGGAAGCTCGCCGGTCATCTCTCTGGCTGGGCCGGCCTGGGACTGCTCGACACCTACGCCCTCGAGCGCCGTCCTTTTGCGCAGGCCGTGATGGACGACGCCAGTCGCAATGTGGGCGGCCACGGTCAACGCCAAGAGCAGTTCAGCAACCGCGGTCGGGTCCTCGGGGTGTCCTACGACTCGCCCGCGGTGGTACCCGACGGCACGGAGCTCCCGCAGGTCGCGAACCCGGTCATCGACTACCTCCCGACGGCCCACCCCG
>JBEDUR010000135.1:0-14060 GCA_040414865.1 Acidimicrobiales bacterium | reverse complement strand
GCGCGCGTGGCGGATCTGGGCAGCGCTAGGGAGGTCCTTGTGTCCTCCACGGTCAAGGACCTCGTAGCCGGTTCTGGGATCCAGTTTGAGGACCGAGGCGAGCACGAGCTGAAGGGCGTGCCTGGAGTTTGGCGTCTATTTGCTGTAACCGGCTGACCAGGCGGGCGATATGTGCCCACTCCTATCGGATCCGGATGCCCCAGAACGCCGGATAGATGACTTCCATTCACGGTCCGAGCAGCATGCTGACTGGCCAGGCAATCGCAGTTGTATAGGGTTGGCTGCCGCGACAGGATCTTGCCGTCTCCAGTGCTATGGCGGACGAACAAGGAGGAGAGCCAATGGCGGTATTCAATGGTGCGTTCCCTATCCTTCCCGGCAAAGAACAAGAAGGCAGAGATTTTGCTGCCGTATGCATGGGGGAACGCCGAAAGGGTTTCGAGGAGCAGCTGACTTCGGACGAAATCACCCGGGAGACATGGGCCCTCCAGGAGACCCCGATGGGAAGCCTCATACTGGTGTGGTTTGAGACTCCTGACATCGAGAAAGTGTTCACGAATCTCGCCACAACCAGCAACGAGTTCACGACCTGGTTCCGTGGCCAAGTCAAGGATCTCACTGGCGTCGACCTAAGCGCTCCACCCGAAGGTCCGCCGCCCGACCTGCTAGTCGACTGCGCCCCTTGAAGAAGGCCCTGTGGGGCATCACCGGCGGAGAGACGTCCACCCGGAACCGTTACCGGTCGTGATCGTGCGCCCTTATCGCCGGTTCGGGGGACGATCACCCCGACACCCCGACCCTCCCACCGGAGACCCCCCCACCCACCATCTCCGGTGTGCGCTTCTGACCGGGCCGCGGGGGCTGTCCTCCCTTGCCCCATCTGACCTGGTGGGCCGTAGAGGACTCGAACCTCTGACCCCTTGCGCGTCATGCAAGTGCGCTACCAGCTGCGCCAACGGCCCCAGAGTCCAGCCTATCCCTCTGCCGCTCTGGCAACCCCCCGCTCGGTCGGCTCTTCGACCGGGGGTTCCTCGGCGTCGGCCGAGTAGTGCAGACCCCGCCGCAGGCCGACCAGCGCGACCACGAAAGACACGGCCATGATCACCGCCATCCCGATCAGGACCGATCGCATCCCGTATGCGACGGCATCGTGGGCAATGGCCAGCGCCTGGGGCGAGTGATGGCCAGGTACACCCTTGGTGCCGCCGAGCTGGCTCTGGGAGGCGCTTGACGCGATCTGAGTAGCTTTCGGCTTCGAGACCCCTTCACGCACGAGGTCCGAGGTGAGCCGGCTGGCGATCATCGCGGTGAACAGCGTCCCGAGACCGGCAATTCCGACGCTGGCCCCGAAGTTCCGAGTGGTTTGGGTGATGCCCGTCGCCTCGCCGTACGACGCTCGCCCGGCCTGGTTGACGGCATCAGTGTTGGCCGGCCCCAACATGAGCCCGAGCCCGAACCCGGAGAGGGCCACGAAGTACCACTGTGCGCCGAACGTCAGGTGCGTAACCTTGCTGGCCCACAACGCGAAGCCGACCGCGGCGACGGCACAGCCCGCGACCACCACCTGCTTGGCGCCCTGGCGATCCAAGATCCGGCCTCCGATCTGGACGGCTGGGGCGAAGCCCAAGAAGAGGCAGAGCAGGAACAGGCCTGCCTTGTTCGGACCGAACCCAAGGGCCCCCTGCGCGTAGACGCTGGCGAAGAAAAAGATCGGGATGAAACACATCATCGAGACGAGCAGCACCAGGTTCTCGACCAGGAAGGCCCGAATGGCAAAGATCCTCACCTGGATCAGGGGATGGTCCTTCCTCAGCTCGACGAACCCAAACAGCACCAGCAGGACGACGCCGACCACGATCAGGGCAATGGTCCCTCCGTTCTTCCAGCCCCACACCTGGGACTGCTGCAGCCCGAGCACACTGAGCCCGACACCCAGAACGACAAGGACGAGGCCCTGAAGGTCGACCGTTCCCGGTCTGGTCTCGGTGCGCGGCCGGGCCCGCCAGGTAAGGAAGAGCGCCACTATGGCGACTGGCACATTGACCCAGAAGATGGACCGCCACGTCCACTGGCTGAGGACGCCCCCGAGGATCGGGCCGATCGACGTCAGCCCGCCAGCGACCCCGAAGAAGATGGCCAGGGCCCGCCCTCGCTCACGTGGCTCGTAGACGCTCACCACGATGGCGAGGGAGGCCGGGTACATCATGGCGGCCCCCAGCCCCTGTACCACCCGGAAGGTGACGATCCACGCCTCGGCGGCGCCGTTGGCCGGGGTCAGCCCGCACATCGTCGACGCCGCCGCGAAGACGACCACCCCGATCACCACCATCTTGGCGTGGCCGACCGTGTCGGCGAGCCGTCCGCCGAAGGCGAAGAATGCGGCCAGCGCGAGGAGGTACCCGTTGACGACCCACTGCACCCCCACCGAACTCAGGTGCAGCTCCTCCTGGATCTTCGGTACCGCGATCGAAACGATGGTCTGATCGATGAACGTCATCGAGACGGCGAAAATCATCGCCGCGAGCACAAGCGTCTTGCGGGAGCCGGTCATAGGGGGTGGTCGCCTTTCGGGGGGAGGCTGTACCCATTCTGACCCACGCTCACCACGGGTTGGACCCCTCCCCGCCGCCGGGCCGGGCCCCTGAGGGCTACGAACCGGCCTGGCCGAGCGCGAGCACGGCCGCCCCAACCAGACGGTCGTGCGCCAGGTCCCCGAGCGCGGCGTCAGCCCGGTCGAGCGGGTAGGTCGTGGTGGTCGCCACCACGCCCAGTCGGGGGGCGAGGCGGAGCAGCTCCTCGCCGTCGGCCCTGGTGTTCGCGGTCACGCTCCGCACCGAGCGCTCGTAGAACAGGTGGCCGGTGTAGTTGAGGACCGGAACGTCACTCAGGTGGATCCCGGCGATCGCCAGGGTGCCTCCGCGATCGAGGGCAGCCAGGCAGGCCGGAACGAGCTCCCCGACCGGAGCGAACAGGACCGCGGCGTCGAGCGGTTCTGGGGGCCGGTCGGCCGCTCCCCCAACCCAGTGCGCCCCGAGGCGGGCCGCGAGCTGC
The DNA here is from genome assembly GCA_040414865.1 of Acidimicrobiales bacterium. Taxonomy (GTDB): domain Bacteria; phylum Actinomycetota; class Acidimicrobiia; order Acidimicrobiales; family RAAP-2; genus Palsa-461. The sequence goes on along the minus strand of JBEDUR010000135.1, from coordinate 11,009 downwards.
TGGGCCTCGGGTGACCGGGTGGCCACGAAGAGCTCGGCCCCCTCGGCGAGGGCGATCTGGGCGGTGATATGGGCGGAGCCGCCGAAGCCGTAGAGGCCCAGCCGCCCGCCCGGTGCCAGGCGAGCGGCACGGAGCGCCCGGTAACCGATGATGCCGGCACACAGCAGCGGCGCGGCCTGATCGTCGGGAAGCTCCTCGGGGAGGCGGTAGAGGTACCGCTCGTCGGCCACCGTCGCCTCGGCGTAGCCGCCGTCGTGGTCCCACCCGGTGAAGGTGGCATTCGGGCACAGGTTCTCCTGGCCCCGTCGGCAGAACCGGCAGGCGCCGCAGGTCGAGGCCAGCCAGGCCACCCCCACCCGGTCCCCCAGGACGAAGCGGCGGGCGCCCGGGCCCAGGGCGTCGACGATACCCACCACCTCGTGCCCCGGTACGACCCGGGCCTTGTGGACGGGAAGGTCGCCCTCGGCAACGTGCAAATCTGTCCGACAGACCCCGCACACCCGGACCCGCAGCCGAACCTGGCCTGGCCCCGGCTCGGGGTCGGGCATCTCGCCCAGTTCGAGCGGCCCCTTGTCGATCGCCGCCGGCTGGACGACCTGCCACGCCCGCATCGGCCCATCGTCGCGCGGGCGCTACGCGGCGCCGGCCCGGGCGTCCGTCACGGTCGCGATCGGCCACATGGCCTCGCTCGGGTGCACACCCGCAAGCCCGCGGCTCCGCAGCCAAAGGTCATAGGAGGCCACCCAGTCCCGGTGGTACTGGACCTGCGCGACATGCAGCTCGTGCGCCGAAGCGGCCGCCAGCGCCAGGTGGCGATCAGCCATGGCGAGGAGCACCGCGGCAGCGGCCTCGGCGTCGCACTCGGCCCGGTGCGCCTGGCCGATGGTCACCCCGTAGACCTGGCACAGATCGACCAGGGTCCGGCGGCCGGGCCGGTAAGGGTCGACGTGGCGATCGAGGACGAGAGCGTCGAGCACCGGCCCGGTCCACCCGCGCTCGATCAGTCCGGCCATGTCCAGTCGTCGGCACAGGGCCTCCACGATCGTCAGGTCGAAATCGAGCTTCACCCCCACCACCGGTACGCCCCGACGGCTCGCAGCCACCAGGGTCGAGGCGAGAAGGTCGACCGCCTCGTCGAGGGCCATCCCCTCGCGCCGGGCTCGCTCGTCGTCGATACCGTGCACGGCGGTCGCCTCGGCCGGGATGGGCCTCGCCGGGTCGACGATGCGCACCGTCCGCTCGAGCACCACGCCAACGTGTACTCGGACCAGCGCCAGCGAGACCGGGACGTCATTAAAACGATCGACCCCGGTGGTCTCCAGGTCGAAGCAGAGCAGCTCCCCCTCGGTCCATCTCCGCGCCGGCGGCACCCCGGAGACCCGCTCGCGGTCGAGGTCGAACAGGCGGAGCTGCGCCGGGTTCGGCCGCCGCCAACGCCTCCTCACCGTGGTCGAGCTTGGCCGCGGGGGTTAGCCGGTCGGTGGATCCCTCCTGGCAGACGCCGGGTGCCGCCTCGCTGCGGGCGTCGCGCGGGTTCGAAGCCGCAGCACCACCGGGTCCCGCGCAATCGAGGGATGGAATGCGTGCCCGGGTACTCGAAGGCCCACGCCGACCTCGAAGTGCTGGCTCCATCGCCGGGCGCCAGACAATCCACCCTCATACCATCGTTGAGCGATGTGACGCGGCACGACGACATCGGCAGCAACCAGTCGGCTCCCCGGAGCGACCAGCCGGTGCAGCAAAGCCATCGTGGCGGCGAACGGGGGGTTGGCCACCACCGAGAAGCCGCGACGCGGCAGCTTCAGATCGCTCGCGTCGGCCACGACGACTTGGACGCGGTCGCCGTAGCGACCCCGCAGGTTCGACGCCCGCTTGGGGTGGAGCTCAACGGCAACCACCCGCGCCCCTGCTTTGAGGAGCGCCTCGGTCAGGACACCATCCCCGGCACCGACGTCCAGGACGAGGTTGCCGGGTGCGACTGCGGCGGCTGCGACGATGCGGGCCGCCCAACGCTCATCGAGTCGGTGCCACCCCCAGTGCCGCGCCGGTTTGGCGCGCACGGAACATCACCATGACGACCACGGCACCAGGCTACTCCGGTCCGAGCCGGATCCCGGCTGGAGCTGGGCGGGCCGCGGGGCGCTGCCGTCCTGACCGTCCCGGGCGAACTACGTCTCCCTCGTCGCCTCCGCGGTGGCCCAGCTGACGGCGCTCACGAGGATGCGGGAGGACATCAGTGCGACTTCTTCGATGGAACGCCCGAAATCGGAGACAAGCTCCCGGGTGGTGAAGGCGCTGACGTGGATCGCGAACAGGTCGACCAGCCATGAGGGGGGCTCCGACGGGTTGTCGGCGAGCCGCCAAGCCCCGCGGGCTAGCGAGGTCACCAGTCGCTTTCGCCCGGCCAGTCGCTCCGCAGCCACTTCGCCAAGTTCTCCGCTCAGGGTGTAGCCCAGCGAGGCGAGCTCCCAGTAGGCCCGACCGAGCTCGGCGTTCACCCGGTGGACCCGCTCGAGGAGCTTGGGGAGCCACGACTCGAGGGTGGTGCCGGACGCGGGCACAGGCAACGTGTCGGGGTAGTGATAGAGCTGAGACCGCAGAGCAGTGGCGATCATGTGATCGCGGGTGCCGAAGTGGCGGAACACGGTTCGGATGCTCACCCCGGCGGCCAGCGCCACTTCCTCGACCGTCGCGCTGAGGCCCTTGTCTGCCAGCACCTGCACCGCAGCGCGCTCTATCCGGTCTCTGGCCAACTGCCGCTGCTCGTGCAACAGCGACACCGTGGGCTCAGTTGACCCCATCGCCCCACGCTATCGGGCTTGTTACCTTGTCGACCGCCAAGCTGTCACAGTAGAGTGACACGGCGCCCCAGCGGCGACCGACGACAAGGCGGAGGGGGCCCATGGCGCCGACGAGAACGACCGCAAAGAGCTCCACTGACGCCACCCGCCGGTGAGCGTCACGGCCGTCGTCGAGGTGATCGACCTCGCCTTCGGGCAACCCCGAGGCGCCATCAAAGGTGGCGGACGCAAGACCGAGTCCGATCCCCGAGGAGGATCCGCGTGACCAGCACCATGGAGCTCGACCTCGGCCCGAAGGCCAAGGCCTTCCGGGACGAGCTGCGCGAGTGGCTCGAGGCCAACAAGCCCAACCCCGAGGACCAAGCGTCGATCGAGGCGGACTCGATGGCCGAGACTCCTCGCCGAGGCCGGCGCGGTCGGGGCACGGGCGACCAGTGGCGCCAGTGGGCGGACAAGCTGCACGAGGCGCGCTACCTGTGCGTGGGATGGCCCGAGGCGTACGGCGGCCGGGGACTCTCGGGGATCGAGGTCGCGGTCATGAACGAGGAGTTCGCCCGGGCGGGTGTGCCCCGGATCACCCGCGGCATGGGCGAGTGGCTGGTCGGCCCGTCCATCATCGTGTGGGGCACCGACGAGCAGAAGGCGCACTTCCTCCCCCGGATCATCGACGGAACCGACCTCTACTGCCAGGGGTTCTCTGAACCCGACGCCGGCAGCGATCTGGCCTCGCTCAAGACCCGAGGCGTGGTCGACGGGGATGAGATCGTGATCACCGGACAGAAGGTGTGGACCTCGGGGGCCCAGATGGCCAACATGATGTTCTGCCTCTGCCGGACCGACCCCGACGTGGAGAAGCACCAGGGGATCTCCTACGTGCTGGTGCCTATGCAGCGGGAGGACGGTTCCTCCAATGGCTATGAGCTGAGCCCGATCAAGCAGATGAGCGGCGGCGCGGGGTTCACGCAGACCTTCATCACCGAGGCACGGGCGCCGCTGTTCAATGTGATCGCCGGCCTGAACAACGGATGGCGAGTGACCATGACCACGCTCGGCAACGAGCGGGGCGGCAACGCGACCACCCAGCACGTCCAGTACACCCGCCAGTTCTGGGACGCGGTGGACATGGTGCGCAAGCGAGGAATGGAGAACGATCCCCTCGTCCGCCAGGATCTGGCCTGGGCGTTCACCCGCACCGAGATCATGCGGTTCCAGGGCCTCCGGCTCCTCTCGGAAGTGATCGCCAAGAAGGAGCCGGGGCCGGCGTCGTCGATCAACAAGATGTTCTGGTCCGAGTACGCCCAGCGGTTCGCCGAGATCCTGATGGGCATCCGCGGAGCCGACGCCATGGTCATGCCGGAGCAGAAGCCTGATGAGTACCAGCCGGACCGCTGGCAGTCGGACTTCCTGAGCACCCGATCGGTCACGATCTGGGGGGGCACCGCCCAGGTCCAGCGCAACATCGTGGGCGAGCGCGTGCTCGGCCTGCCCAAGGACCCCTCGAACGAAGACACCCGGACGGCCCGGTGAGGCCGCCGAGACCCACCAACCGCAACGAACACAGAACGAACACAGGAGGACAACATGGCCGGAATCTGTGACGGACGGATCGTCATCGTCACCGGGGCAGGACGAGGCATCGGCCGATCCCACGCCCTCGAGTTCGCCAGCCAAGGCGCCAAGGTCGTCGTGAACGACCTCGGCGGCAGCGTGGACGGCAGCGGGGCCGACACCAGCCCGGCCAACGAGGTTGTGGCCGCCATCAAGGACATGGGCGGCGAGGCCATCGCCAACGGCGATGACATCAGCGACTTCGACGGGGCCAGGCGGCTGATCGAGTCGGCCGTCTCGACCTTCGGTGGTCTCGACGTCCTCGTCAACAATGCAGGGATCCTGCGGGACCGCATGCTCATCAACATGACCCCCGAGGAGTGGGACGCGGTCATCCGGGTCCACCTGCGAGGCACGTATGCACCGGCCCACCACGCCGCCGCCTATTGGCGGGAGCGGGCGAAGGCGGGGGAGACCAACGACGCCCGGATCATCAACACCAGCTCCGCGTCGGGCATCTACGGCAACGCCGGGCAGACCAACTACGGAGCGGCCAAGGCCGGGATCGCCGCCTTCACGATCATCGCCGCCATCGAGCTGGGTCGCTACGGGGTGACCGCCAACGCCATCGCTCCCGGCGCACTCACCCGGATGACGTCCAACCTCCGGCCCGACCGGCCCGAGGTGAAGCCCGACGAGTTCGACGCCCGATCTCCCGACAACGTGGCTCCGCTGGTCGTCTGGCTGGGTTCCACCGAGTCGGCCGGAATCACCGGCCGGGTCTTCAACGTCTCCGGCGGCCGGATCAGCGTGGCCGAGGGTTGGCACGCCGGGCCCGGCGTCGACAAGGGTGACCGCTGGGACCCAGCCGAGCTGGGCAAGGTGGTCCCCGACCTGGTCGAGAAGGCCGCCCCCAATGCGGCCATGAGTGGCGAGCGGCGGCCGGCGACCTCGTGAAGTTCGGCATCTTCTACGAGCACCAGCTCCCGCGGCCCTGGGAGGAAGAATCCGAGTTCCATCTGCTCCAGAACGCGCTCGAGCAGTGCGAGCTGGCCGACAAGCTCGGGTTCGACTGTGTCTGGGAGGTCGAGCACCACTTCTTGGAGGAATACAGCCACTCCTCAGCGCCCGAGGTGTTCCTGGCCGCAGTGTCGCAGCGGACCACCCGGATCAAGCTCGGGCACGGGATCGTCCAGACACCCCCGCCGTTCAATCACCCGGCCCGGGTGGCCGAACGGATCGCCACCTTGGACCTCGTCTCGGACGGCCGGGCCCAGTTCGGCAGCGGCGAGGCCGGTTCCGAGGCCGAGCTCGGCGGGTTCCTCATCGACCCGTCGCAGAAGCGGGCGATGTGGGAGGAGGGGCTGCGGGTGGCCCTGCGGTGCATGACCGAGACTCCCTTCACGGGCCATGCCGGTGACTGGGTCACCATGCCGCCCCGCAATGTCGTGCCCAAACCCCGCCAGCAGCCCCACCCGCCGGTGTGGGTGGCCTGCAGCCGCCGCGACACCATTCACCTGGCCGCGCAGAAGGGCATCGGCGCGCTCACCTTCGCCTTCATCGACCCCGAGGAGGCCCAGCACTGGGTGGGCGACTACTACGAGACCTTCGAGCGCGAGGGTGTCCCGATCGGTGACACCGTCAATCCCAACGTGGCCGCGGTGACCACCTTCATGTGCGCACCGACCGAGGAGCAGGCGATCGAGCGCGGGACGGCCGGAGCCAACTTCTTCGGCTACTCGCTCGGTCACTACTACCTGTTCGGCGAGCACCGGCCCGGGGTGACCGACGTGTGGAGTGAGTTCGAACGCCGTCGGGCGGAGCAGGGCTACGACCCCGAGGCCGTCCGACGGGCGGCCCAGAACCCCGAACGGCTCGGGGCGCGTGCCGTCGAGGCCGGGGTCAGCGGCCTCCGGGGCTCGGTGGGCACCCCCGAGCAGATCCGCGAGTACCTCCGCCGCTACGAAGAGCTCGGCGTCGACCAAGTGGTCTTCGTCAGCCAGGCGGGGCGGAACCGGCACGAGGACATCATGGAGAGCCTCGAGCTGTTCGGGACGAAAGTCCTCCCCGAGTTCGCCGAACGTGACGAGAAGCTCAGCGCCGAGAAGGAGGCCCGCCTGGCCCCGATCGTCGAGAAGGTGCTGGCCCGCAAGCCCGCCGACGACCACCCTCCGCTGCCCTCCCCGGACTACGCCTTCCCGGCCATGCCCCGGGCGGCGGCCGAGCGCTCCGGCACCGACGAGTTCCTCGCCCACATGGAGGAGGTCGCCAACGAGCGGGCCCTCGGCAAGGTCCCGCTGATCGGCGGCCGCAATCGGCCCGGGGGCGCCCCGCCCTCCTAAGCCGGGCTCAGCGTGCGGGGGGCCGCATGGAGGCCTGGACCCGGCGCATCCCCCGGAGCCAGCGCTCACGGTCGCCGGCCCGCCGCTCCTCGTAGGTGGCCACCTCGGGGTGGGGCAGGATGAGGAAGCGGTTCTCGGCCAGGGCGGCAAGCACGATGTCCGCCACCTCCTCGGCCTCCAGGAACCCGTCGCGTCCGGCGGTCGACCGGGCGACTTCCGAGGGGTCGCGGCGCCGTCCTTCCCCCCCGGTCATGTTGGTCCAGACCCCTTGCGGACACAGACAGGAGACGCCGATCCCCCGGTCGCCGTAGGTGATCGAGAGCCACTCGGCCAGGGCCACGGCCGCGTGCTTGGTCACGCTGTACGGGGCCGAGCCGATCTGGGTCAACAGGCCAGCCGCCGAAGCGGTGGACAGCAGGTACCCCTCGCCCCGCTCGAGCATGCCCGGGAGCACTGCCCGAGCGGCGTAGAGGTGGGCGAAATAGTTGATCCGAAAGATGCGCTCCCACGCGTCGTTGCCGACCTCGACCCCACCAGGGACGATGATCCCGGCGTTGGAGCAGAACAGGTCGATGCGCCCGAACTCCTTCTCGGTCGATTGCACGAGGGCAACGATGTCCGGCTCCGAACCGACGTCGGTCCTGACTGCCCGGCCCCGCTCGCCGAACTCTGCGGCCACGGCCTTCGCGCCCTCGCCGTCGATGTCGGCCACGACGACCGCGGCAGCCCCGGCTCCGGCGAACGCCCGGCACAGCGCCCGACCGATGCCGCTCGCGCCGCCGGTCACGACAATCACCCGGTCCCGCACGTCCATCGCCGCCACCTCCCTGGCTGGGCCAAATGCCCTCTCGGTTACAAAATCCCTGTTCAGAGGCACGCTAGCAGCGGCCATCGGAAGGTGCCCAACCGACGGTGCCGACTCGCTCTCAGGCGGAGAAGGTGCCGAAACCACCCCGGTAGAAGAGGAGCGGTTGGCCTTGGCCGATGCCGAGCGTGAGCACCCTCCCGGTGACCAGTTCGTGGTCGCCGGCGTCGAAGATCTGCTCGAGGGCGCACTCCACCCAGGCGATCGCGCCCTCGAGCATCGGAGCTTCGGTGGCCACACCACGCTCCCAGGCCACCCCAGTGAACTTGTCGCCGCCCGAGACGGCGAATGAGCGGGCCAGGGCCTCCTGGTCCGACGCCAGGATGTTCACGCAGAACGCCCCCGCCCGGGCGATTCTGGGCCAGCTGGTGGAGCTCTTCCCCGGGGCGAGCAAGACCATGGGTGGCTCGAGGGACAGGGCGGCGAAGGCCTGGCAGGTGAACCCCACCGGCTCCTCGGCCGCAGCGGTGACCACGGTCACCCCACTCGCGAAGTGACCGAGCACCTCCTTGAACTTGGCCTCGTCGATGCTCGCTGGGGGCATGGCTCGGCATCGTACCGGCGGGCTCCCCAAGACCCCCGGAGCGCCCATAGGCTGGGACCATGGCACTCGGAGCGCCACCGCCCCGGCGCCAGGACGGTGGTCCGCCGAGAGCCCGTCGGGTCCTTGTCCACGAGCCCCGGGACAACCGGCTGACCGGCAGGCCCGACCGGCTCGCCATCGAGGAACCCCTCGAGATCCGCCTCGACGCCCCCGATGGACCGAGCACGCTGACCGTGACCATGCGGACCCCGGGCAATGACATCGAGCTGGTCGCCGGATGGCTGCTGGCCGAAGGTCTCGTCGAACGCGCGGACGACATCGACAAGATCAGCTACTGCGTCGATGCCGCCCTGGGCGGCGATCAGCAATTCAATGTCGTGACCGCCGGCCTGCGGCTCCCGCCCCAGCACGGTCTTCAGGAGCGCCTGACCCTGACCTCGAGCTCGTGCGTGGTGCGCGGCACGGCCTCCATCGAGGCCCTGCAGAGCCTCGGCTATCCGGCCATCGGTGAGGGGCCGGCTATGGCGGTCGGGGTCCTCACCCGGCTGCCTGACGTCCTGCGGGCCGGCCAGCGGACCTTCGAGGCGACCGGCTCGGTGCACGGTGCCGCCCTGGTGGACGCGGACGGGATCCCTCTGGTCATCCGGGAGGACGTCGGGCGCCACAACGCAGTGGACAAGGTGGTTGGCTGGGCGCTCCTGGAGCGGCACCATCCCCTCGTCGATGCGGCGCTGGTTGTCAGCGGACGGGTCTCCTTCGAGATCGTGCAGAAGGCCGCCCGGGCCGGGGTCGGTCTCATCGCGGCGGTCTCCGGACCGACCAGTTTGGCCGCGTCCCTAGCTGAGGAGGTCGGGATCACCCTGGTGGGGTTCGTGCGGGAGGGGACCTGCGTCGTCTACTCGCACCCCCAACGGGTCATCACCGGACCGACCCCACAGGTGGCCGGCACCGCGGGCTGAAGCCGATCAGGGGATGCCGAACCTGCCGATCAGGGCCGGTGAGCACGTGGCCCGCGCAGGGCGCCGAGCATTGAAGCGTTCCGGCAGCCTGCGGATCGGTAGGGTGCGCCGGGTGGACGCGACAGCGCACAACCGCCTGGCCTGGGACCAGGAGGTGGCCAACGGGAACCGCTGGACCCTGCCGGTCGGCCCCGAAGAGATCGCCCGGGCCCGGGCGGGTGACTGGAGCATCATCCTCACCCCGCATCGACCGGTGCCGCGCGGGTGGTTCGGCTCCCTGAGCCGGACCCCGGTCCTCTGCCTCGCCTCGGGCGGCGGCCAGCAGGGCCCCATCCTGGCCGCGGCCGGCGCCCGGGTCACGGTCTTCGACAACTCCCCGGCGCAATTGGCCCAGGACCAACGGGTGGCCGAGCGCGAGGGCCTCAAGATCGAGACGGTTCTCGGCGACATGGCTGACTTGTCCTCATTCGCCGACGAACGGTTCGCGCTGATCGTGCACCCGTGCTCGAACTGCTTCTCCGAGGTGGTCGTGCCCGTGTGGCAGGAGTGCTACCGGGTGCTCAGGCCCGGCGGGGCGCTCCTGTCGGGGTTCGCCAACCCCCTCCTCTTCTGCTTCGACCGAGACAAGGAGCGAGAGGGCATCCTCGAGCTCCGCTACTCGGTGCCCTACTCCGACATGACCTCGCTCAGCGCGGCCGAGCGCACCCGATACCTGGAGCCCGACGAGCCGCTGTGCTTCGGTCACTCTCTCGAGGATCAGATCGGCGGCCAGCTCGAGGCCGGCTTCGTGCTCACCGGCCTGTACGAGGACTACCACGAAGAGGACGACATCACCGTGCCTTACTTCCCAGGGTTCCTCGTCACCCGGGCCCTCAAGCCGGACAGGGGTCGCAAGGCGGGGTCCCGGCAAGGCCGGGCGCGGTAAGCCCGAGCGTGCCCCGCCGCCGGCGACGGCCCGAGCGCGAGCTGCGCCTCGACTCGTCCCACTGGCGCCGCGACGGCCAGCCAAAAGTTCGCTACCCGTCGCGCGAAGACGCGCTGGATGCGGCGGCCGAGCGACGCACCGAGGCCAAGACGGCGCTCAACGTCTACCAGTGCCCCTATTGCCAGGGATGGCACATGGGCGGTCGAGACCCCGAACGGCCCCGCTGAGCCTCGGACCGGGAACGAGGCGGCCGGCGATCAGGACTCGGCGTCGAAGATGCGCCCCGGACCGAGGATCCCCCGAGGGTCGAAGGCAGCCTTGATCCTCCGCATGAGGGCAACCTTCACCGGGTCCTCGAGCTCCAAGAAGTGCCTCCGCTTGGCGGTGCCGATCCCGTGCTCACCGCTGATGGCGCCGCCGTGGCCGATGCCCAGCTCGAGAACGGCACGGACCGTCTGTTCACAGCGCTCGGGGTCCGGCTGGAAGACCGACAGGTGCACGTTGCCGTCGCCGACGTGCCCGCACCCGCCGATGTAGGAGCCAAACTTCTCGGCCACGACATTGACGTCGGACAAGTACGCGTGCATGGCCGACCGGGGGATGACCACGTCGATGAGCTCGTTCGCCCCGGCCGCCTTGGCCACGAAGAACGCCCGCTCCCGAGCCACGATCAGCTGGCTGGCGGCCTGCGACGGGAGCACGAAGACCTCGAGAGACCCCAAGGCCTCGAGGAGCGACGCCAGCTCGGCCGTGTCGGCCTCGAGTCGCTCGCCGAGCGAGGACTCGAGCACCACGATGAGATACGCGCTCGCCCCGTGGCGGACGTCCTCGGGCACCCCGAGCTCAACGCCGGCATCGGCACAGATGGCCTGCATCGTGGCGGCATCGAGGTATTCGAGGACCCGTGGTCCGAGGCCGCGCTCCACGATGCGCGGCACCGCCCGGGTGATCGCCTCCAAGGTGGGGAAGGGGGCCAGCACGGTCGCGGCGTGCTCGGGCCTCGGGTAGAGCTTGAGCGTCACCTC
>JBEDUR010000134.1:0-37336 GCA_040414865.1 Acidimicrobiales bacterium | reverse complement strand
ATCTGCAGCTCGATCCCGCCGTACCCTCCGGTGACGTCGAGGGCACCGAAGCGTGCTCCGGCCCGCTCGAACTCGGCGGCGACGACGGCCGAGCCTTCCCGGTCCAGTCCCCGGCCGTACCATTCGCCCGGCCAGCTGGGGTAGGCCCAACCCGCGTCGACCACGAGGCCGCGCCACACCCGCTCCTCGAGACTCGGGTCCCAGTGTTCGGCCAGCCACGAGCGCACCTCGGCGCGGATGGTCTCGGCCTCGAGCGCGCTGGTCATGTCGGCTCCTCGCTCACCGGTCGGCCCGATGCTACCGAGGCGGGCTCGTCGCCATCGGGCCCATGGCCGGGCAGACCTCGAGCAGGGGTGTCAGCTTGGGGTGGCAGAAGATCCGAGTCCCCGAGGCCGAGTTCGGATCTAGCGTGCGGACACCATCGTCCCGAACGGAGGTGCCATGAGCTCCACCCGCTTCAACCAGTTCGCCCCCATATTCCCGGTCCGGGACCTGGGCGCCGCCATCGACCACTACCGGATGCTCGGCTTTACCACCAGGGCGTATGAGCAGGGAGATTGGTACGGGTTCGCCGATCGCGACGCCGTCGGCCTCCACTTCTCGCTTCACCACGAGCACGACCACGCCGACCCCGCGGCTCCCGACCACGACGATGGCCACACCCACCCCCCGTTCGCGCCGGCGGTCGCCTACCTCTATGTCGACGATGCCGACGCGTTGGCGGCCGAGTGGGGCCGACCCGGGATCGGGGGCACCACCGGTCCGGTCCACGACACCCCCTACGGCCTCCGGGAGGGCGTCCACGTCGACCCCGATGGCAACGAAATCAGATTCGGCTCACCCACACTCTCCGGCTAGTCCGCCGGGCGAGCGTCGCGGCCGCCCACTAATGTCCCGAGCCACTCGCCGCGGTGCACGCCCGTTTATGGCGTCGGGGTCTTGTCTTGGGTCCGGGACTGCCCGACTATGAATCACGGCGCGCGTAGTTGCCCACCGGTCTCGGGCAGGCCGGGGGGTTCGGGGTCGAAGGAGCCGATGAGGGCAGATGCAAGTGATTCGAGGCGTGCGGTTGTACCGGGCCCGCGAGCTCGGGGTGGACCGCCGGGTCTGCCGGGGGGTGGCCGTGGGGGGCTGCCGGGCCCGAGAAGGGGCCGACCACCGATTTACCAGTGGGTCGATCAACGCCCACGCCCACAATCATGAAGAGGACGAGGCGTACGGCTGGATCTGCTTCGTCGACGAGCGGCACCTCTTCACCCCGTCCGGCCGGCTGACCCGGGTTTTCTGGCACGAGTACGCCCACCTGCTCGTCCCCAACGCTGACCATGGGAGCCGCTGGCAGGAGGTGGTGACCGCCCTCGGCTGGCCTTCGGAGGCACGTCGATACGGCCACGGCCGCCACGGCCCAAGGTCGTCTGGGCGCTCGCGGCGCCGCCGCTGGTCCTGAGTAGCCGGCTCGGGAGTCTCGCGGCCGCCCGGCCAGGAGACCTGATTGGCGGGCCGTGTCGATACGATTGGCAGACCGTGACCTCCGCAACGCCAACCGGACCGGTCGCGACGGAGCGGATCCGCAACTTCTCGATCATCAGCCACGTCGACCACGGGAAGTCCACGCTCTCGGACCGGATCCTCGAGCTGACCGGCGCGGTCGACCCGCGGTTGATGCGCGAGCAGTACCTCGACTCCATGGATCTCGAGCGGGAGCGGGGGATCACCATCAAGGCCCAGAACGTCCGGGTCCCGTACCGGGACCACGTCTTGCACCTGATCGACACGCCGGGCCATGTCGACTTCGGCTACGAGGTCAGCCGGTCACTGGCTGCCTGCGAGGGAGCCGTGCTCCTGGTCGACGCCTCCCAGGGGATCCAAGCCCAGACCCTGGCCAACACCTACCAGGCCATGGAGCACAACCTTGAGATCGTGGCGGTGCTCAACAAGATCGACCTGCCGGCGGCCGACCCCGAGCGCTGCGCCGCCGAGATCGAGCAGGTTCTCGGGATCCCTCGTGCCGAGATCCTCCGCATCTCGGCCAAGACCGGGCAGGGCGTGGTGGAACTGCTCGACGCGGTGGTGGAACGGATCCCGCCGCCGGTGGGTGAACGGGAGGCGCCGGCCCGGGCTCTCATCTTCGACTCCTCCTACGACCAGTACCGGGGGGTGGTGAGCTCGATCCGCGTCGTCGACGGAGTGATCCGGGCCCGCGACCGGTTGCTGTTCATGCAAGCCGGCGCGGCGCACGATGCCGAGGAGATCGGGATTCGCACCCCCGAGGTCCGCCCGGTCGGCGAGCTCGGGCCGGGTGAGGTCGGCTACCTCATCGCCGGTATCAAGGACGTGGGGTTGGCCCGCTCTGGCGAGACCGTGACCAGCGCCGGGCGCCCGGCCACCGAGGCCCTCCCCGGCTACCGCGACCCCAAGCCGATGGTGTTCTGCGGGCTGTACCCGATCGAGGGAGACCAGCTGCCCGAGCTGCGAGACGCGCTCGATCGCCTGAAGCTCAACGACGCCAGCTTCACCTACGAGCCCGAGTCCTCCCACGCGCTCGGCTTCGGGTTCCGCTGTGGTTTCCTCGGGCTCTTGCACATGGAGATCGTGCGCGAGCGGCTCGAGCGCGAGTTCGACTTGTCGCTCATCGCCACCGCCCCCTCGGTTGCCTACCGGGTTTTGCTCACCGACGGATCAGTCCTCGATGTCGACAACCCGACAGAGCTCCCCGACCCGAGCCGCATCGACCACATCGAGGAGCCCATGCTGGCGGCCACGGTCCTCACCCCGGCTGAGTACACCGGCACGGTTATGGAGCTGTCCCAGCAAAAGCGGGGCGAGCTCGAGAAGATGGAGTACCTCTCACCCGAGCGGGTCGAACTCGTCTACAAGATCCCCCTTGCCGAGGTGGTGGTCGACTTCTTCGATCAGCTGAAGAGCCGGACCAAGGGCTACGCGAGCTTGGACTACGAGCCGGCCGGCTATCTCGCGGCCAACCTGGTCCGGGTGGAGATCCTGATCAACCACATCTCAGTGGACGCCTTCTCGACCATCGTCCATCGCTCCGAGGCCGACGCCTACGGCCGGCGGATGACCGAGAAGCTGCGCCAGATGATCCCCCGGCAGCTTTTCGACGTGCCCATCCAGGCGGGTGTGGGCGGGCGGATCATCGCCCGGGAGACGGTCAAGGCCAAGCGCAAGGACGTGCTGGCCAAGTGCTACGGAGGGGACATCACGAGAAAGCGCAAGCTGCTCGAGCGTCAGAAGGAGGGAAAGAAGCGGATGAAGAGCATCGGCCGGGTCGAAATCCCTCAGGAGGCGTTCATCTCGGTCCTCCGGATGGACGATTAGAAGACAGAAAGTTTGGGCTGAACGATGGCCGCCGGTCTTTGGTCGGAGATGCGTCACCGTTGGCCAGCTGATCTGCAACACGTCGAGCGCGCCGCCGGAGGGAGTTCGGCGGTCACGCGGGTGTGTCGGCCGTGGGGCCGACTTAGCCGCCAGGTATCGGCCGAACGCAGGCCGGATGGGCGCGGCGCGCGACAGGTGGCCGGCGGGCCCAGGATGGGGAGGCAGGAGCCGTGCGGGTAGCGCTGTCAGAGGAGCTGGGCGGGATCGATCGCGTCGAGTTGGTTGAGCGGCCGAACCCAGCCCCCACGGGGGGACAGGTGCTGGTCAGGGTTCACGGCGCTGGCGTCGGCCTCTGGGATGTCGGGTTCCTCAGTGGCGGATTTCCCGGGGTTGCCCTGCCGTTCGTCCCCGGCCAAGAAATCGCCGGAGTCGTCGAAGCGGTCGGCGATGGGGCCGGCGTCGAGCCGGGCGAGCGGGTCTTCGCGAGTCTGTTCCCGGCGGGTGGCGGGTTTGCCGAATTGGCACTGGCCTCGGCCGACCGCCTGGCCCCCATGCCCAGCCAGGCGAGTTTCGCCGAGGCGGCCGGGCTGGTGATCGCCGGCGGGACCGCCTACGAGGGTCTGATCGACCGGGGGCGCCTGAAGGCCGGCGAAACCGTGCTCATCACCGCCGCCGCAGGGGGCGTGGGCAGCGCCGCCGTCCAGATCGCGGCGGCGATCGGGGCCCGCCCACTGGGCGTGGCCAGCCCGCCCAACCACGACTACCTGCGGAGCCTCGGCGCCACCGAGGTCTTCGACTACCACGCCGCCGACTGGGCCGGGCAAGTACGTGCCGCCGTACCCGGTGGCGTGGACCTGCTGTTCGACGGCGCCGGCGGCCAGACCCGCGACCATGCCCTCGGTGCGGTTCGCGATGGCGGCCGGGCGATCTTCATCGTCCTGCAAGGTCCACCCGCCCAGCTCGAACGGGGCATCACCGGCGAGGCGTTCGCCGCCCACGTCGACCGGCAACGTCTGGAGCAGCTGGGCCGCCTGGTCGATGCCGGCCAACTCCGGCTCTACGTCGAGGTCTTGCCCTTGGAGCAGGCCCGTGAAGGGCTTGGGTGGGTCGCGGGGCGCCACACGCGCGGCAAGATCGTGCTGCAGATCGCGCCCTAGGCGGCCCCCGAGGGCCTGTCTTCCTGACGAGGCAACGCTTGAGCTGGGCCGGTGATCTGGTCGGTTGCCCGTCCCGCCTGCCAAGCGCGAACCCCTCCGCCGGAAGAAACTGGCAGTCGGTAGAATCAAGTGCCAGATCCCATGCCTGCCAAAACCCGCACCAATGGGCCCAGCAGGGCCAGTACCGACGACCTCGGGCCCCGGCGCGCCGCCATCCTGGAGACGGTGGTGACCGAGTACGTGGGGACGGCCACCCCGGTCGGCTCGGCCTACGTGGCCCGGGCCCCTCGGGTCAACGTGTCCTCGGCGACCGTGCGCGCCGACATGGTGGCCCTCGAGCGCGACGGGTACCTGGTGCAGCCGCACACCAGTGCCGGGCGGATCCCGACGGACAAGGGCTACCGATTCTTCGTTGACCATCTGGCCCCGGCCGGGACCCTTGGCACCCCTCAGCGCCAGCGGGTCAAGAAGTTCTTCGACCGGGTGCACGGCGAGATGGAGGACATGCTCGAGCGCGCTTCCACGCTGCTCGCCCAGCTCACTCCATACGCCGCCGTCGTCGTAAGCCCGTCACACGGCTTGGCCACGCTGCGCTCGGTGCAGTTGGTCTCCCTTACCCCCCGACATGTCCTCTTGGTGGTGGTCCTCTCCGATGGAGCGGTGGAGAAGCGGACCTTGGAGCTCACCGCACAGCTGAGCGAGTCGGAGCTCGCGTCGCTCAGCGCCGGTCTCTGCCAGCGTCTGGTCGGCAGCGATCTGTCCAACGCCCCCGACCTGGTCCCTTTGGCCGCCGCTGACAATCCGGCGCTGATCGAGTCGGTGTCGCGCGCGCTGCGCGAGATCGCCCGGGCCGAGCAGGGAGATGAGGTGTACATGGGTGGTCCCTCTCGGCTGGCCGAGTCGTTCGACGCGGTCGAGACGGTTCGCTCGGTGCTCAGCATCCTGGAGCAGCAGCTGGTCGTGGTGACGTTGCTGCGCGACGTGCTCGACCGGGGTCTCTCGGTGGCCATCGGCACCGAGCACGGGTACGAGCCGCTCGCATCCTGCGCGGTGGTAGTCGCGCCGGTCTCGGCGGGTGACAACGAGACTGGAGTCGTCGGCCTGCTCGGGCCGACACGGATGAACTACCCCCAGGCACTAGCGGCCGCCCATGTGGTGAGCTCGGAGCTGAGCGAACGGATGAACGATGCCCTCGGGCGACGGAACGAGAAGCAGGGGAGCGGCCATGGCGGCCATTGAGGGTCTTGACCTCTACGAGATCCTCGGCGTGTCCCCCAACGCGACCGACGAGGAGATCAAGCGGGCCTACCGCCGCAAGGCCCGCGAGCTGCACCCCGACGCCAACGGCGGCGATGCCGCCGCCGAAGCCCGCTTCAAGGAGGTCGGCCTGGCGTACGAGGTCCTTCGGGACCCCGAGCGCCGGGCCCGTTACGACCGCTACGGGCCTGAAGGGATCTTCGGCCAGGGTCCGGGGGGCATGCCCTTTGACTTCGAGACTGGGCTGAGCGACATCTTCGAGGCGTTCTTCGGTGCGATGGGGTCGCGCCCTCAGCGGCGAGGGCCGATGCCCGGGGCCGACGCCGAAGTCGGGCTGAGGCTCGCTTTCACCGACGCCGTCTTCGGGGTCAACAAGGACCTGAGCCTCCGGATGCCCGTGCGCTGCGAGGCATGTCGAGGCTCGGGGGCCGAGCCGGGCACCCAGGCCGTGCCCTGCCCGGACTGCCAGGGAGCTGGCGAGATTCGCCGGGTTCGTCAGTCGCTCCTCGGCCAGGTGGTCACGACGATGGCGTGCAGTCGGTGCCAGGGTCTGGGCGAGCTCACCCCGAGCCCCTGCCGGGCCTGCGGGGGAGAAGGTCGGCGGATGGAACAGCGCACGCTCATGGTCGAGGTCCCGGCCGGGGTGGAGGACGGCGCCACGCTGCGACTGGCCGGACGGGGACCGTCCGGGCCCCGCGGCGGACCCAACGGCTCGCTGTTCGTGCAACTCCAGGTGCAGCCGGACGAGCGGTTCCAGCGCTCCGGCGACGACGTGCACACCTCGGTGCACGTCGGCATGGCCCAAGCCGCCCTGGGCACCAAAGTGGCCGTGGAGACCATGGAGGAGTCCACCGATATCTCCGTGGCGCCCGGGACCCAGAGCGGCGATGTCGTCCGGTTGCGGGGGGCCGGCGTGCCCCACCTGCGTGGCCGGGGCCGAGGCGACTTCTTCGTGCATGTTGTGGTGGACACGCCCAGCGGCCTTACTCACCGACAGCGCGAGCTGTTGACCCAGCTGGCGGCCGAGCGCGGCGAGGTGATCGGCGGAGACGAAGGCGAAGGCGTGCTCTCCAAGATCAGGTCCGTCTTCTCCTGATCGTGGCGGGGCGCCCGCCCCGAGCGGCGGCCCAGGTGTTCGTGGTCGATCCGGCCAACCCCGAGCTTTCCGTGGAGGACCGTCACCACCTGCTGCGGGTCCTGCGCCTGCGACCGGGCGAGGTGGTCATTGCCGCCGACGGCCGCGGCGCATTTCTCGCGTGCCGGTTCACCGGGTCGGGCCCGCTGCTCGAGCCCGAAGGATCGCTGTCGCGCTCGACCCGGCCCGCCCCGGCCATCACCGTTGGCTTCGCGCCGGGGAAGGGGGACCGGCCGGCGTGGGTGGTTCAGAAGCTGACCGAGCTCGGTGTGGACCGCATCGTGCCGCTCGTGACCGAGCGCTCGGTGGTGCGCTGGCCGGGGGAGCGCTCGGTCAAGGCGGTCGAGCGGCTGCGCCGGGTGGCCCGCGAGGCCGCCGCCCAGAGCAGGCGGCCCTGGCTGACCGAGGTGGCCGAGCCCTCGACTCTCGAGCATCTGGTGGCCGCGGCGGACCCCGCGGCCGGCGTGGTTCTGGCCGATGCTGGGGGCGGGCCGCCAACCCTGGAGCATCCGATCGTGGCAGTCGGGCCCGAAGGTGGCTGGAGCGAGGCCGAGCGCGCGCTCGGGCTCGGCCGGGTCGGGCTGTCGGATGCCATCTTGCGGGCCGAGACCGCCGCCGTGGCGCTCGGCGCGCTGCTCGGGGCGCTGCGGGCCGGCCGTGTCGCCCCGGCGGAGGAGACGTGACCGCTGAGCTGCCTCGGCTCGTGGGCGGTGCCGGGATGGAAGTGCAGACGGTATGACGTTTCCCGGTGAGGAGGGCCACTGTGGGCCGGAATCGCACGAATCCTCGCCGTTGCATCGGCCAGCACGGCAGACGCCGCCGCAGCGGCTCGCGAGAAAGCGCGTGGGCGCATTGCTTCAAGGTCGAAGTTGGTGGAGCCGTGACCGAGGCGCTCAGGCGTCCTTCGTGGGGTCGCCCCATTGGGGGAGTGCGTCAGGTCATCGAATTGGACCCGACGGACGACGTTATCGTTCAGCGCCGCCACTCTCCGGTTGAAGCGCTTCGTCACCCCAACGGGCTCGGCTCACCGTGGGAGTGGTGAAGACGAGGCCGCCGCGTGTGCGGGCGCTGATCGACCGCGTCAGGACGTGGTCAGCCGTCGGTGACGGTCAGGACGACGTTGCCGATCTTCTGCTGTGTCTCCACGTACCGGACCGCTTCGACCACCTCTTCGATGGGATAGACCCGGTCGATCACCGGCCGGTAGCTGCCCGCCCCCATCATGTCCTTGATCAGGACGACGTCCTGCTGGGTGTAGCGAGGCGGCAACTTGAACACGACTTTGCGGTCTCCGAAGCGCGAGGTCCAAAAATTCAGCAGCAGATTCCGGAAGCCGTCGGTGGCGAGATAGGTTCCGCCCGGTTCGATCAAGTCCCGGCAATGGGCGAACGACTCCTTGCCGACGGCGTCGAACACCGAGAAGTACCGCTCGCGAGCAGAGGTGAAGTCCTCGTTCGTATAGTCGATCACGCGGTCGGCGCCTATGGCCTTCACGACCTCCGCCCCCTTGGGCCCGCAGACCGCCGTGACCTCGGCGCCGAAGAATCTGGCCACCTGCACAGCCGCTGTGCCTATGGCGCCGGAAGCGCCATACACCAGGATTCGCCGTCCCTTCAGCGGGCCCGCTAGCCGCAGACACCACAGAGCGTTGAGAGCACCGTCGGTAGCTGCCGCCGCTTCCTGGAAAGCCATGCCCTCAGGTATCGGCGCAATTAGAGCCGTTTCCGACACGCAGGCGAACTCGGCGTGAGAGCCGAACCGAAGGCCCGTGTTACCGAAGACGCGGTTGCCGATCGCGAACCTGCCCGTCGCCGCACCGGCCGCTACTACCTCGCCGGCGAACTCGCTGCCGAGGATCCGCTGCCGGGGGTGACCGATGCCCGAGACAAGCCGACTGATGCCGCTTATGACGAGGCCGTTGCTGCGGTTGGCTTCACGCGTGTGGCAGTCGAGGCGGTTGACGGTGGTGCAGCGGACTCGGACGAGGAGCTCGTCGTCCCTGGGAGTCGGCCGCTGCACCTCCTCGATTCGGAGGACGTCGGGCGGCCCGTAGCGGTCATAGACGACGGCCTTCATACAAAGAGAAGTCTGGCATGGTGCGCCACAGATGAACGTTGGGGTGGCCGGCTGGGCGTCTCGGGCCAGCGAGCGTGGCAAGCGCCTCCTGAAGTTTGATCAGGCTGCCAGGCGAGCCAGTGCTGGACTGCAAGGAGCGCTGGTTGGCCAGTCCGCTACCGCAGCAGCGATCAAGCACCCGAGGTGCGGTGCGGCCTTGGAGTCGTCGAACGACGAGCGTTAAGGGTCCGCCCCGGCCGGAATCGTCCTCAGCTTTTTTCGGAGCCCCGAGGTCCCTTCGCGTAGGTGGTCTCACAGGAAGCTCACAATTCCCGGAATCACCCCGACCAGCCATGCCGCAGCGCCCACTGGTGGCCCTGGAATACTGGACCTGACGTGCGCAAATCGGAGAAGGCCGGACTGGGTAGATTCCTATCAGTGGAAGTGCGGATGTGATGCCCGAGGGCATCCGTTGGCTGAGCACGAAGGAGGCCTCGGCCCGCCTCGGGATCACCCTGCGCAGCCTCTACCGGTTCATCGACGAGGGCTCGCTCGACGCCTACCGTTTTGGTCGGGTGATCCGTTTGCGTGAAGGGGATGTCGACAGCTTCATCGAGTCCCGGCGCATCGAGCCTGGAAGTCTGGAGCACCTCTACCCGGCGCGCAAGGGGGCGCCCGAGCATGGATGACTGCCTGTTCTGCGAGATCGTGGCCGGTCGAGTGCCGGCCGCGATCGTGCACGAGACCGACCGCACGGTCGCCTTCGAGGACATTGCTCCGGTGGCGCCGCTGCACGTGCTGGTGGTGCCCCGTCAGCACCTGACCAACGCGTCGTCAATCGGCCCCGAGCACGCCGAGGACCTGGCGGCAATGGTGGTGGCGGCCCGCGAGGTGGCTGACGCCAACGGGATCGCCAACGAGGAGCGGGGTTACCGGCTGGTGTTCAACGTTGGCCGGGACTCGGCCAACTCCGTGCCCCACCTGCACCTACATGTCATCGGTGGACGCCCGATGCGCTGGCCGCCCGGGTGAGCGCGTCCGGACGGGCCTCGGGCGGAGGTCTCGGCGAGACCGTCTCCGAGCTCGAAGAGACCGAGGCCGAGCTTCTGGTCAGCCACAACCACCTGATGCCCGGGCTCCTCGGCCCTCACGACGAGCTGCTCCGGGTGGTCGAGTCGGGGTTCCCCGATACGAGGATCACCGTCCAGGGAAACCGGATCGTGGCGCAGGGACCCGACGCCACCCCGGTGGTGCGGCTCTTCGACGAGCTGGTCCGGGTGCTCCAGTCCGGCCAGGGACTGGACGCGGCCAAGGTGGCCCGCACCCTCGACATGGTGCGCGAGGACCTGTCGCCTTCGGAGGTCCTCAATGCCGAAGTGCTGCGCTCGGCCAAGGGCCGAACCATCCGGCCGCGCTCAGCCGGGCAAAAGCGCTACGTGGACGCCATTACCGACAACGTCGTGACCATCGGGATCGGTCCGGCCGGCACCGGCAAGTCCTACCTGGCCGTCGCGCTGGCGGTGCAGGCGCTCCAGTCGCGTCAGGTGAAGCGGATCATCCTGACCCGTCCGGCGGTCGAAGCCGGCGAACGGCTCGGCTTCCTGCCCGGCGACCTCATGGCCAAGGTCGACCCGTACCTCCGACCCCTCTACGACGCCCTCTACGACCTGCTTGACCCCGAGGGTGCCCAGCGGCTGCTCGACCGGGGCACGGTCGAGGTCGCGCCCCTGGCCTTCATGCGGGGACGGACCCTCAACTCGTCGTTCATCATCCTGGACGAGGCGCAGAACACCACACCCGAGCAGATGAAGATGTTCTTGACCCGCATCGGGTTCGGGTCCAAGTGCGTGGTGACCGGGGACGTCACCCAGATCGACGTCCCCGGCGGGCGCTCGGGCCTGGTCGGCTTGGAGAAGGTCCTCGGCGAGGTGGAGAACATGGCCTTCGTGCACCTGACCCGGCGCGACGTGATTCGGCACAAGATCGTGGCCGACATCGTCGACGCCTACGAGCACGCCGAGCGCTCCGGCCCCGACGATGGCCGTTGACGTCTTCGCCGCCGACGAGCAGTCAGTGTCGCCGGTGGAGCTGGACCGCTGGAGTGCCCTGGCTCGTAACGTGCTCGAGGCCCGCGGCGTGCAAGGGGATGCCGAGGTGTCGTTGCTCTTCGTGGAGGAGGACGCCATCGCCGCCTTGAACCAGCGCTTCTTGGAGCGGACGGGGCCGACCGACGTCCTGGCCTTCCCGCTCGAGGAGGATCCGGTGGCGCCAGGCCGGTTCCCGGACATGGGCGGGACCGGTCCCGGCACCGACGCTGACGACGATCCGCCGCTGCTCCTGGGTGACGTCGTGGTCTGCCCGGCCGTAGCCGAGCGCAACGCGATGGCCCGTTCGGTCCCCTTCGACGACGAGATGGCGCTCCTGGTCGTCCACGGACTGCTGCATCTTCTCGGGCTGGACCACGAGGTCGACGCCGAGGCCGAGGCCATGGAGGCGCTGGAGCGCCAGCTCCTCGACGCCTTCTACCACCCGCGGTGACCATCGCCACCACTGGGTGGCGGCCGTTCGACGCCGCGCTGGTAGCGCTGATCGTCGTGCTTCTCATCGGCTCGGGCATCCTCGCGTTGGCTGAGACCAGCCTGGTCCGCACCAGCCGGGTGAAGGCCAAGGCATTGGTCGACGAGCACCGCCGGGGCGCGCGCCCGCTGGCCCGATTGGTCGAGCGGCCCGAGAGGTTCTTGAACCCGATCCTGCTCCTCGTGCTCATCTGTCAGCTGGTCTCGGCCACCCTGGTCGGGGTGCTGGCCGAGCAGTGGTTCGGGCCGATCGGGGTGGTGATCGGCACCGTCTTCGAAGTGGTGGTCATCTTCGTGCTCTTCGAAGCGGTTCCCAAGAACTGGGCGGTGCACAACGCCGAGTCGGCGGCGCTGTTCAGCGCGCCGCTGGTGGCCGCCCTGGTCCGGTTCCCGCCGGTGCGGGCCGCCTCCGTGGTCCTCATTGGCCTGGCCAACCTGCTGATCGGCCGCCGACAGGGTGACGAGGCGGAACCCCAGAACATCACCGAGTCCGAGCTTCTGGCCATGGCCGATGTCGCCCAGGCCGAGGACGTCATCGAGACTGAGGAGCGGGCCTTCATCCACTCGATCATCGACTTCGGAGACACGGTGGTGCGCGAGGTAATGGTGCCCCGCCTCGACATGGTCACCGCCGAGGCAGGGATCACCGTCTCCCATGCGCTGCGCGACGCTCTTGCTGCGGGCTACAGCCGTCTTCCGGTGTACTCGGAGAACATCGACGACGTGGTCGGCATCGCCTATGCCAAGGACCTCATGGAGTCGGAGCACGCCGGCAGAGGGGGCGAGCCGTTGTCCGACCACGTGCGGCCGGCCCAGTTCGTCCCGGAGCAGAAGCGGGTGTCGTCCATGCTGAGCGAGATGCAGGACCGCAAGTTCCACCTGGCCATCGTGGTCGACGAGTACGGCGGGACCGTCGGGCTGGTCACCATGGAGGACCTCATCGAAGAGCTGGTAGGCGAGATCACCGACGAGTTCGACGTGGAGGAGCCCGGTATCGAGCGACTGGAGGGCGGGGGGGTCGTGGTGGCCGGACGCATGCCGGTGGACGATGCCGGCAAGCTCCTCGGCGCCCCCCTCCCCGAAGGGGGGTGGGACAGCGTGGGCGGCCTCCTGCTCGACCTGGCCGGCCGGGTGCCGGCCGAGGGAGAGTCGGTGACCGTCGACGGCTTCCGCCTCGTCGCCGACCGGGTGCAGGGGCGCCGAATCGCGCGGGTGCGTATCGAACCGGTCGCCGGTCAGGCCCAGGACGACCCGGCGGGCTGAGCGTGCGCTCGGGTTTCGTCACCATCGTCGGGCGGCCCAACGTCGGCAAGTCGACACTTCTCAACGCGATGGTCGGGACCAAGGTGTCCATCACTGCGCCGCGGCCCAACACCACCCGTTTCTCGGTGCGCGCCGTCCTGCACGCTGAGGGGGCTCAGGCCGTTTTTGTCGACACCCCGGGGCTGCACAAGCCCCGCAACGCGCTGGGGGGCCGCCTCAACGACACCGCCCTCGGGGCCCTGGGCGACGTCGATGTGGTGGTGGCGGTGCTCGACGCGACCGCACCGGTCGGACCCGGCGATCGCCTGGTGCTGGACCGATCGCTCGGCGCGCTGGGGGAGGGCGGCCATCTCCTGGTCGTGGTGAACAAGGTGGACCTGGCCCGGCCTCACCAAGTGCTCGAACGTCTCGCGCAGGCGGCTGGGGCGGTGGAGGAGCTCGCCACCGGGCCCCGAGCTGACGCCGGCGACGGGGCCGAGTACTACCCGGTCTCGGCCCGGACCAAGGACGGGATCGGCGCGCTGGTTGAAGCGGTTCTCGATCGTCTGCCCGAAGGCCCGCCGTACTTCCCGGCCGGAACGGTGAGCGACCTCCCCGAGGCCACCGCGGTGGCCGAGCTCGTGCGTGAGCAGCTGCTCGCCACCGCTCGGGACGAGCTGCCCCATTCCATCGCCTGCGTGGTCACCGAGTGGGAGTGGCCGCGGATCCGGTGCGAGATCCTGGTCGAGCGGGAGTCCCAGAAGCCGATCGTCATCGGCACGGGCGGACGTCGCCTCAAGCAAGTCGGTAGCACCGTGCGGGCCCAGCTGGCCGAGGGCGCCTACCTCGAGCTGTTCGTCCGAGTGGAGCCGAACTGGCAGCGACGCCGGGACGCGCTCGATCGCCTCGGCTACTGAGCCGGCCCGGGCCGGACAGTCCTTTACGGCCGGCTCCTTGATGTGGGATCGTTCCCGTCGCGCCCCGCGCCGCTGTGGCCGGCGGTCGCCTGCCCGAGCGACGGGGCCTTGGCCGAGGAGTCGACGAGGAAAGAAGGAGCGCCGTGGCGGGGACGAGCGAGCTGGACGAGCTGCGGGACGAGGCAGCGACCTTCCTGGATGAGAACTGGGACCTCGATCTGACGTTGGGTGAGTGGTGGGAGCGGCTGGCCCGTTCGGGCTTTGGCTTCCCGACCTGGCCGACGGAGTGGTTCGGACGGGGCCTGGACAGCGACGGCTTGGGGGTGCTCTCCGAACTGTTCCGCGAGCGCGGGGTCGTCGGTGCGCCCGGGGGCCTCGGCCAGACGATGGGCGGCCCGGTCGTCATGCGCCATGGCAACGCCGAACAAAAGGAGCGGCACCTCTGGCGTCTCGCCTCGGGGGAGGAGTCCTGGTGCCAGTTCTTCAGCGAGCCCGGGTCGGGCTCGGACCTAGCCAGCGCCCAGACCCGGGCAGTACGCGACGGGGACGAATGGGTGGTGAACGGCCAGAAGGTGTGGACGTCGGGGGCGCGGACGGCCGACCGCGGCATGCTGCTCGCCCGGGTCGACATGGACCAGCCCAAGCACAGTGGGCTCGGCTACTTCATCATCCCGGTTGAGCAACCGGGCATCGAGATCCGCCCGCTCAAGCAGATGACCGGTGACGCCAACTTCAACGAGGTGTTCTTCACCGACGCCCGCGTCGCCAACGCCGAGCTGATCGGCCGGCCCGGTGACGGCTGGGCCGCCGCCGTCACCACCCTGGCGTATGAGCGCGGCGGGCGGGCCGGCGTGGTCGGGGCCGGGATCGTGCAGCGGTCTGAACGCGGCGAGCGCCGGCGGGACGTGCGTTCGCACAAGCTAGGGGAGCTTTTGCAGCGGGGCGGGTCCCAGCGCGCGGCCGCCCCGGCCGACGCCCGCAACCCCGGCGTCGCCGGGGGCCTGAGCCCGGTGTCGCTCATCCGCGAGCCCGGCTCCAACCACACCGACCCCCTCCGCCAGCAAGTGATCCGCTACTACACGCAGTCCCGGGTGAACACGATGACCCAACAGCGGGCCCGGGCCGAGACCGCGGCGGGCAAGGGCGCCGGTCCGGCCAGCTCCATCACCAAGCTGGCCCGCTCGGTGGCGACGCGTCTCAACCGGGACGTGGGCCCGGCTGTCCTCGGCGCGGCCGGAATGCTGGCCGGGCCCGACGCCCCCCACGGCGGAGCCATCGCCCATTCCACCCTGCAGGCCCCCTCGAGCTCGATCGCTGGGGGGACCGACGAGATCCAGCACAACATCCTCGGCGAACGAGTGCTCGGCCTGCCCAGGGAACCCCAGGTGGACCGGGACGTGCCCTTCCGCGAGCTCAAGGTGGGCACGGTGCGCGCTGAGGCCAACCAGAGGGAGGCGACATGAGCACTGAGACAACCGAGGTGCGGGTGGTCGACGGCTTCTACGTCGGACCGGTCCGCACCCCCCGGAATCGGGCCAGCGCGGCCTGGCGGGAGCGATCCGGCGGAGCCGCCGAGCGCCCGGCGTCCTCGGCGCGCAGCATCCACGACGACCAGACGGCCCAGTCGCTCGGATTTCGGGGTGGGACCATCGCCGGCTCGATCCACCTCGATCAGTTCCCGCCGGTGGTGATGGCCGCCTTCTCCGAGCGCTGGTTCGAGGCCGGCTCGATCTCGCTCGCCTTCAAGAACGCCACGGTTGACGCCGAGCCGGTCGTCGCCAGCGTGAGGGTGCCCGAGACCGGTGCCCACCAGGTGCCGGCGCGGATGGAGCGGACCGACGGCCTCAACGTGGCCGAGGGCACGGTGGGGGTGGGCGAGACCGAACCCACCCACCTGTACGCCATCGACTTGCGGCCAAGTCCGAGCGACGAGCTTCGCCTCCTGGCCGGGATCGCGCCGGGCTCCCCGATCGCCGCCCGCACATTCAGCGTCGACGCCGCCGCTCAGCGGACACGCATCGAGGACGGCGCCATGACCGAGCCGCTGCCGTGGTACACGGGGCGCTCGCCTTGGGGCCCCCCCATCGTGCCCCCCTCGGCCATCGTGCAGCTGATCCGCAATGGCCGGGACGACTTCGGGCCTCACATCCGCGACGCGGTCGGGCTGTTCAGCGCGATCGAGCTGCGCTTCGGGTCCGGGCCTCTGCGATGCGACACCACCTACGAGGTGAGCGGCGAGGTGGTGGCCGTCGGGGCCAGCCCCAAGACCGAGTACGTCTGGTACGACAGCCGGGCCGTCGACACCTCCGGCGAGGTCGCGGTGTCGATGCGCATGCAGCTGCGATGGATGAAGGCCTCCTCGCCGCTGTACGCGGAGGAGCGGTGAGCGGGGGCGCCCTGTCCGGAGTCCGGATCCTGGAGTTCTCCGAGATGATCGCCGCCCCCTTCGCCGGGATGCACCTTGGCGATCTTGGGGCCGATGTGCTCAAGGTCGAACCGCCCGAAGGGGACCCCTGGCGCCACTCGACCGAGTTCGCGCCCAACGAGAGCCGGACGTTTCTCTCCCTGAACCGCAACAAGCGCGGCATCACCCTGGACCTGAAGCGGGCCGAGGCCCAGGAGGTCGTGCACAAGCTGGTCCCCGACATGGACGTGGTCATCGTCAACTACCGCCCAGATGTCCCCAAGCGACTCGGCATCGACTACGAGACCCTGTCGGCGCTCAACCCTCGGCTCGTCTACGTGCAGAACACGGCCATGGGGGCCCGGGGCGACCACAGCCACCGGCCCGGGTACGACCTCATCGCCCAGGCGGTCACCGGCCTCATGCTCACCGGCGGCCGGGCCGACGCCGACGGGGTGCCGGTGCCGGTCAGCCCGGCCATCGGGGACTATGCGACCGGCCTGGTCATCGCGATGGCGGTGTGCGCGGCGCTGTTCGCCCGGGAGCAGACCGGGCTCGGCCAGAAGGTCGACACCACGCTGCTCGGAACCTCGCTTGCCCTCCAGACGGCGTCGTTCATGCAGACCGAAGTGGGTGCGCCGAGCCCCCAGGCGAACGCGGCGGGCAGGGACGCCCGCGCCGTCAACGCCTACTACCGCGTCTATAGGACCAAGGACTCGATGATCGCGGTCGCCTGCCTCACCCCGGCCCTGCGCCGGAAGATGGCCGAGGCCATCGGTGTGCACGACGTGCGCAACGAGCGCACGATCGCCAGGGACTCCGAGGAGGGCCGCGAGGTGGGCCGGTCGGTCACGGCCGCGGCGATCGAGCGGTTCGCCGAGCGCACCACCGGCGAGTGGCTGGAGGTCTTCGACCTGGCCGGGGTGCCCGCCGGCCCGGTGAATCGGGTGACCGAGCTCCTCGACGACCCCCAAGTGGTGGCCAACGACCTGGTGGTCCACTTCGACCACCCGGCGGCCGGCGCAGTCTCGATGGTCGGACCGCTGATCCAGATGGACCGGACCCCGACGGACGTACGCCGGCCCCCGCCGACGCTCGGCCAGCACAACGAGGAGGTCCTGAGCGAACTCGGCTACACCGAGGTCGAGATCACGGCCTTGCGCGAGCTGGGAGCGATCGCCCGTTGAGCCAAGCGCCGTCGACGGCGCCACTTGAGCGGGGACTTGGCCTCTAGGGAGAATGCCCCGTGGCCGAGCACCCCGACCTGCACATGCTCAACGTCGTGGTGGCCGACATGGCCGCGAGCCTCGCCTTCTATCGCGCGCTTGGCGTCGAGCCGGCGGGTTCGGACGCGGCCGGCCCGCACGTGCAGTTGCGGATGCCGAGCGGCTTTAGCCTCGAGCTCGACACCGCCGAGTCGGTGCGGCGCTGGCACGCGGGATGGCGAGCCGACCCGTCCTCGGCCGGCGTCGTGGTGGGGTTCACGGTCCCGAGCCGGGAGGGGGTTGACGACCTCTACGCCCAGCTGACCGCGGCCGGACACCCCGGACGCCAGCCCCCCTTCGACGCCTACTGGGGCGCCCGCTACGCGATCGTCGCCGATCCCGACGGCAACGACGTCGGCCTCATGAGCCCGGTCGAGGCGGACCGCCGATTCTGGCCTCCGGTGGAGTCGCCCCGGCCCTGAGCGCCCCGACCGGCGCTCGGCACGGCTGGCCGCTCCAAGTCCGGTCGGCGAGCGCGGCACAGGCGCTCGCTGAAGCGGTACCGAGCCGGTCCGCCAACCGCGGTGGTCCGCTCGGCTGACGGGGCAATTTGACCCGCGCTGGCCGCCTCGCAAGAGTGCCGACGTGAGTCCAACCAAATCCGAACCCCGACCAACACCCGAGACCCAGCCTTTCTGGGATGGCTGTGCGAGCGGCGAGCTACGCGTGCAGTACTGCGAGCCATGCGCGAGCTTCTACTTCCCACCCCGACCCTTCTGTCCCCGGTGCCTCTCCGACCAGGTCGAGTGGCGGACGGTGAGCGGGCGGGGCCGGCTGCACACCTACCTGATCAACCACCGCCCGGCCCCGGGCTTCGAGGAGGATGCGCCCTACGCGATCGCCGTCGTTGAGCTCGAGGAGGGACCCCGGATGATGTCCAACATCGTCGGTATCGAGAACACCCCGGAGAACCTGGTGCTCGACATGCCCCTCGAGGTCAGCTTCGAGAAGCGGGGCTCGGTGATGCTGCCGCTGTTCACGCCGGCCAACAGCGCCGGAGCGGACGCGTGAGCCCGGCCAGCGTAAAAGGGGCCGTCGCCATCATCGGGGCGGCCGAGACGACCGAGCTCGGCGTGATCCCGGACCTCTCCGAGCTGCAGCTGCACGCCGATGCCGCTCGCAACGCCATCGCCGACAGCGGGATATCGATCGCCGACATCGACGGGGTGGCCTGTGCCGGCAACCCGGTGGGCATCGCCCATTACCTGGGCATCACCCCGACCTACCTCGACGGAACGAGCGTCGGGGGCTGCTCGTTCATGCTGCACGTGCGGCACGCCTCCGCCGCCCTCGCCGCCGGGATGTGCGAGATGGTGCTCGTGACTCACGGCCAGTCCGGTCGGTCCCGGGTCGGGATGGGCGGTGGCTTTCGGGGCGGGGACACGTCCTCGCTCCAGGGCCAGTTCGAATCCCCCTACGGCCCGACTGGCCCGCCGAGCACCTTCCCCATGGGCGTCCTGCGCTACATGAAGGAGTTCGGCCTCACGCACGAGCAGTTGGCCTCGGTTGCGGTCGCTCAGCGGGCCTGGGCAGCGAAGAACCCAAGGGCCATGATGCGCGACCCGATCACCGTGGACGACGTTCTGTCGTCGCGCGTGATCGCCTACCCGATGCACCTGCTCGAGTGCTGCCTCGTGACCGACGGCGGCGGCGCCCTCGTCCTCACCACCGCAGAGCGGGCGAAGGATATGGAACTCGGCCATCCACCGGTGTACATCGTCGGCACCGGTGAGTCCTCGGAGACTCCGATGGTCTCCCAGATGGAGGACTTCACCACCTCCAAGGCGTTCCGGGTATCGGGGCGCAAGGCCTTCGCCGAAGCCGGGATCACCGCCGGCGACGTCGACCACCTGATGATCTACGACGCCTTTGCCCACCTGCCGATCTATGGGCTCGAGGACCTCGGCTTCGTCGGGCGCGGCGATGCGGGTTCGTTCATCGAGGCTGGCAATACCGCCCCGGGGGGCCGGCTCCCGCTCAACACCAATGGCGGTGGGCTCTCCTACACCCACACCGGCATGTACGGCATGTTCGCCATCCAAGAGTCGGTGCGCCAGCTCCGAGGCACGGCCCCGGCCCAGGTGGAGGGGGTGGAGCTGAGCGTCGCCCACGGGGTCGGGGGCATGTTCGCGGCCTCGGGCACGCTCGTGCTCGCCAACCGGGAGCCGTAGCCGGGAGCCGAGGCCGGACTCAGGGGCGCAGCGCCTCGGCCAGGAACCGCTCGACGACCCGGCGATCGGTCGTCCGGCGCATCGGCGGCAGGGCGGCCAGGAGTGTGTTGCGGTAGCCGGCCGTGGCCAGGCGCGAGTCGAGCACCGCGACCACCCCGCGATCCTCGGCGCTCCGGATGAGCCGGCCGACCCCCTGGGCGAGGAGGGTGGCTGCCCGGGGCAGGTCGACCAGCCGGAAGGCGTCGTCGCCGGCACGCTCGCGGCGGGCGTCGGCCACCGGGTCGCCGGGACGCGAGAAGGGCAGCCGGTCCAGGGTGACGAGCGAGAGCGAGCGGCCGGGCACATCGACGCCCTGCCAGAAGCCGAGGGTGGCGAACAGACAGGATGACTCTTCGGCGCTGAACGCCTCGAGCAGACGGGGCTTGGGCCGCTCCCCCTGGACCAAGAGGCGATAGGGGAGGCGGGGGGCCAGGGCGGTGGCGGCGGCCTCGGTGGCCCGCCTCGAGGTGAACAGGGCCAGCGTCCGGCCCCCGGCCGCCTCGATCAGTGCGGCCAGCTCCTCGATCAACGCCGGCTCCGCGTCGGCCCGCCGACGATCGGGCAGGTGCCTGGCAACGTACAAGAGCGCGTGGTCGGCGAAGTCGAACGGGCTGCCGACATCGAGGTGGGTGGCGCCTGACCCCTCGAGCCCGAGGCGGGCGTCGAGGCCGGGCGGGATCGTCGCGCTGGTCAGTACCGCGCTCAGCTGGTCCCAGAGGGACTCGGTCAATTCGAGCGAGACGTCGACCGGGGACAACCGCAGCACGGGCGCCCGGCGGTCGCCGTCGACCCAGGCGACCTCACCATCGGACTCGCCCAGGAGCCGGGCCAGGTCATCGGCGAGGTGTCCGGCAGCGCTGAGCGTTCGCACCAGCGCGGCCTGGTCGTCGCGCTCGGCATCGCGTTCGGCCGCGCGCAGTCGTCCGGTCAGCTCGTCGAGGCGGAACCGGGCCAAGGTGACCAGGTCGACGACATCGCGTTGGGGTGGCCGGAGCCGGCCGGCGAGTGACACCCGGTCGCCCAGATGGGCGGCCAGCGCCTCGGCCATGCGGTCGGCCACCTCGCCCAGCGCGGACGCGACACCGGCGTCGTCGGGGTCGAGCAAGGGCCGGCTGGCCGCGGCCAGCGCCCGGAATCGGCCCGGGGTGACCTCCACCCCCAGGCTGGCCGTCATGATCTCCTCGAGCTCGTGGGCCTCGTCGAACACCACGACGTCGTGGGGCGGGAGGACTTCGCCGCCGGCGGCCAGGTGGGCGCCGTAGAGGTGGGTGTTGACCACGATCACGTCAGCCGCCTGGGCCCGGTCGCGAGCGGCTTCGGCGAAGCAGCGGCTGCCCGACGGGCAACGGAACGCGCCCGGGCACTCGCGGGGACCGACGCTCACCGCCGCCCACGCCCGCGGCGAGGGTTCGAAGGCCAGCTCGGCTTGGTCCCCGGTCCTGGTCCGTCCGGCCCAGCGCAGGATTCGCCGGAGCTCGTCGGCCAAGTGGCCGGGGTTGCCCGAGCCCCAGTCCTCCTCGTCCCGCTCATCGGCCGACTGGGCGAAGGACCGCTGGTCGCCGGCGTCGGCCAGCTCGCCGGCCCGCTGTCTGCACAGGTAGTTCGACCGGCCCTTCAGCACTGCCCACGAGAACGGTCCGTCGACGGCCTGGGCCACAAGCGGGAGGTCCTTCTCGGCCAGCTGGTCCTGGAGGGCCTTTGTGGCCGTCGCCACCACCACCGCCCGGCCCGAGGTTGCCGCCGGGGCGAGGTAGGCGAGCGACTTGCCGGTGCCGGTGCCGGCCTGGACGACGAGGTGGGTCCCGGTGGCCACGGCCCGGGCCACGTTCGCCGCCATCTCCGTCTGGCCGGACCGTTCTTCGCCCCCGCCGGGCAGGGAAGCGACGACGCGGGCGAGCAGCGCGGTGGCTGCCCTGGCCGGGTCCTCGACCGGCGGGGGCGGGGCAGGGCGTCGCTCGCGTGCGGGCTCGGTCACCGAGCGCACGGTACCGTCCGGGCGCGACCGTGTGGGCGTGGTTCTCCGGCGGCCGGATGCCGGGACCCCAGCGGGCGGCAGTAGGTTCGCCGGTGTGATTCGACGCCTGGGATCGCTGGGGACGACGGGATCGGATCGCGCGGTCAACGGTGCCCCGGACGGGGCTCGGGTGCTTGCTTCGGTCGAGGCGCCCGCTCCGGTCCCCCCTGAGCTGGACCGGGACCGCTTACCGGTCCACGTGGCCTGCGTCATGGACGGAAACGGGCGGTGGGCCGCCCAACGGGGCCTGCCCCGGACCGAGGGCCACATCGCCGGGGAGGAGGCGCTGTTCAAGGTGGTGAACGGCGCGCTCGAGCTCGGGTTGGGGTGGTTCACGGTGTACGCCTTCTCGACCGAGAACTGGCGGCGGCCCCCCGACGAGGTCCGTTTCCTCATGAACTTCAACGAGACGCTCCTCGCCCGGCGGCGCGACGAGCTCAACCGCCGCGGCGTGCGGATCCGCTTTGCCGGCCGGCCCGACCGCCGGATCCCTCGACGGGTCCAGCGGGCCATGGACGAGGCGACCGCCCTCACCGAGGCGAACCGGGCGATGACCCTCACCCTCGCCTTCAACTACGGCGGGCGCGCCGAGATCGTCGACGCCGTGCGAGCCATCGTGCGCGATGGAGTCAGCGAGGCCAAGGTCAACGAGCGAGCCATCTCCTCGCGCCTGTACTTCCCGGACATGCCCGACCCCGACCTCGTCATCCGCAGCTCCGGCGAGTTCCGCCTGTCCAACTTCTTCCTGTGGGAGTTGGCCTACAGCGAGCTCATCTTCTCCGACCGGTACTGGCCCGAC
Source organism: Acidimicrobiales bacterium (assembly GCA_040414865.1). GTDB lineage: Bacteria > Actinomycetota > Acidimicrobiia > Acidimicrobiales > RAAP-2 > Palsa-461. The sequence goes on along the minus strand of JBEDUR010000134.1, from coordinate 14,969 downwards.
TTCTCGAGCATCGACCTCTACGAAGCGATCCTCGAATTCCAGCGGCGCACCCGCCGCTACGGCGGGGTCTAGGTGCTGTTCACGAGGATCGCGTGGCTCCTCGGCCTGGCTGCCCTGGGCGGCCTGTTCTGGCTGGCCATCATCGGGTTCCCCCCAGCCGCTCCGTTGCTCATCACCGGGGTGGTGCTGGTCGGCCTGGTCGCCGGAGGAAGCGCGCTGCGAGGGCGCTCGAGCGCGGGCCGGGCCCGAGGCTCGGGCCGGCCCCCGGGGCGAGCGGCATGAGCTTGTATCGCGATCGCGGCGTGGTGCTCCGCACCTACAAGCTCGGCGAGGCAGACCGGATCGTGGTCCTGGTCACCGAGCACCACGGCAAGGTCCGGGCCGTGGCCAAGGGAGTCAGGCGGACCTCGAGCAAGTTCGGGTCGAGACTCGAGCCATTGAGCCACGTCGCGTTCCTGGCCTGGCGCGGCCGGGGTGAGCTCGACGTCGTGAACCAGGTGGAGGTGGTCGACCACTATCGGGCGGTCCGTGAGGACCTCGGCGGCATGGCCAAGGGGCTGTCGATGCTCGAGGTCGTCGACCAGCTGGCCCAGGAAGGGCAGGCCGACCCCCGTCTCTACGCCATGCTCGTCGGGGCGCTCCGTGCGCTGGCCGACCCGGGACTCGAGGCGGACCTCGTCCCGGCCGCCTTCTTCCTGAAGGCGCTGGTGCTCGAAGGGGCCGGACCGGTCCTGGACGCCTGTGCCTCGTGCGGGCGGAGCGACCGGGAGGTAGAGCTCGTCGCCTTCGACCTCGTCGAGGGCGGCGCGTTGTGCCGGGGGTGCCGCCGAGGCCGTCCGATGAGTGAGGATGCGCTGGTGCTCATGCGCCGGATCCTGAGCGGCGAGCTCGGGCCCATCCTGGCCGAGCCCCCGCCACCCGGCTCGGCCGAGCTCGTGGCGCTGGCCACCGAGGCGATGGAGGCGCACCTCGACCGCCGGCTGCGCAGCGTGCGAGCGGCAACCGGCTTGTGAGCCGATGATCCAGGCCGCCGAGGGACTCGGGGTCTACGTGCATGTGCCGTTCTGCCGGCGGCGCTGCGACTACTGCGCGTTCGCCACTTATGTCGACCGCGACCACCTGACGGCCGACTACGTCGCCGCGTTGGAAAGCGAGATCGCTACCGCGGTCGACGCCGGTCGACTGGGCTCGGCCCGGGCGGTGTTCTTCGGAGGGGGGACTCCGTCCCGGCTGCCGGCCGAAGATCTGGCCTCGGTCCTGGCCGCCATCCCGCTGGCCCCCGGGGCCGAAGTGACTGTGGAGTGCAATCCCGAGGACGTCACCGAAGCCCGGCTGGCCACGTATCGCACGGCCGGGGTGACGCGCCTGTCGCTCGGTGCCCAGGCGGCCGCCCCCCACGTGCTCGTCTCGCTCGGCCGCCACCACCACTTCGACGAGGTGGAGGCGGCGGCCGAGCTGGTGACGGCGGGCGACTTCGCAAGCTGGAACGTCGACGTCATCTACGGCGCGGCCGCCGAGACCGACGCCGACTGGGCCGCCACACTGGCCGCGGTCCTCCGTCTGGCCCCGCCGCATGTCAGCGCCTACGCGCTGACCGTCGAGCCGGGCACCCCGCTCGCGGCCGACCCCGGCCGACACCCCGACGACGACGTCCAGGCGCGGCGGTACGAGATGGCCGAGACGCTCCTTGCTTCCGCCGGCTATCGCTGGGAGGAGATCTCCAACTGGGCCCGGCCCGGGCACTGCTGCGCCTACAACAACATCGCCTGGTCGGGCGGGGACTACCTGGGGTTCGGGTCGGCCGCCCACTCCCATGTGCGCGGCCGGCGGTGGTGGAACGTGCGCCGGCCGGAGCGCTACCTGGACCGGATCCGGTCGGGGGTTTCGCCTTTGGCCGGATCCGAGACGCTGACCGACGACCAGCGCGAATTCGAGACCCTGAGCCTCGCTCTGCGGACGCCGAGGGGGGTCCCGGCCGGGGCGTTGCCTTTCGACGAGGACCTTGCCGGCCTGGTCCAGTGGTCGGGGGGTCGGGCCACCCTGACCGTCGCCGGGCGGCTGCTGGCCAACGAGGTCTCGCTGCGCCTGCGGGTCGAGTCTCGGGCGGCCGCGTCCCGAGCGTGACCGAGCCGATCGGCCGATGTCCTATCCTGCCCCGATGACCGCGGCCAACACCGATGCTGGCGCCCTCGACGGCGACCTGATGGAGAAGGTCGTCAACTTGTGCAAGCGGCGCGGGCTCGTTTTCCCGTCGGCCGAGATCTACGGGGGGTTCCGCTCCACGTACGACTACGGACCGCTCGGGGTGAACCTGTTGCGCAACGTGAAGGACGCCTGGTGGCGTTCGATGGTGCGCCTGCGCGATGACGTGGTGGGCATCGACGCCGCGATCCTGTCGCCGCCGGCGATCTGGGAAGCCTCGGGCCACCTCCAGAACTTCGCCGACCCCCTCGTCGACTGCCGCAACTGTAAGGAGCGGTGGCGAGCGGACAAGATCGACGGGGTCTGCCCGAACTGCGGTTCCACCGACTTCACCGAGGCCCGGGCGTTCAACCTCATGTTCAAGACTCACGCCGGCCCGGTGGAGGAGGAGGCGACCGTCGCCTACCTCCGACCCGAGACCGCGCAGGGGATGTTCACCAACTTCGCCAACGTCCTCACCACCACCCGCAAGAAGCCCCCCTTTGGGATCGCTCAAGTGGGCAAGTCCTTCCGCAACGAGATCACCCCGCAGAACTTTGTCTTCCGGACCCGCGAGTTCGAGCAGATGGAGATGGAGTACTTCGTCCCGCCCGAGGACGCTCCCAAGTGGTTCGAGTACTGGGTCGAGCAGCGCCTCTCATGGTTCACCGACTTGGGCATCCCCTCCGAGCTGCTCAGGGTCCGCCACCACGAAGCCGACGAGCTCTCGCACTACTCCTCCCAGACCGTCGACATCGAGTTCCGCTTCCCGTGGGGCTGGGACGAGCTCGAGGGCGTGGCCAACCGGGGGGACTACGACCTGCGGGCCCACTCGAAAGCCTCGGGTGAGCGCCTCGAGTACTTCGACCAGTCGACCGGCGCGCGCTACGTGCCGTTTGTGATCGAGCCGGCGCTGGGGGCGACACGGGCCATGATGGTCTTCCTACTCGCCGCCTACGGCGAGGACGAAGTTGCCGGCGAGCCCCGGACCGTCCTGCACCTCGACTGGCGGCTCGCTCCGATCCAGGTCGCGGTGTTGCCGCTGTCACGCAAGGCGGACCTGGAGGACCTGTCCCGTCGAGTGCTCGGCATGCTCCAGCCCCACTACCTGTGCGACTTCGATGTCACCCAGTCGATTGGCCGGCGTTACCGGCGACAGGACGAGGTCGGAACCCCCTGGTGCGTCACCATCGACTTCGACTCGCTCGAGGACGACGCGGTGACCGTGCGCGACCGGGACACGACCGCCCAGGTTCGGGTGCCAGTGTCCGGGCTGCTCGACGAGCTTGCCAGCCGGGCCACCTGCTGAGCCACGGGCGCTCGCTCAGTCGACCCGTACGTAGCGTCGCACCGCTAACGGCGCGAGCACCGCCAGCAAGCCGATGCTCCAGGCAAGGGCGATGAGCACCGGGCGGGCCGTCGGTCCGCCGATCATGAGCGCCCGGCAGGCGTCCACCACCTGCGTCACGGGCTGATGTTTGGCGAAGGCCTGCAGCCAGCCGGGCATCAGGGCGACCGGCACGAAGGCCGAGGAGGCAAAGGTGAAGGGGAGGAGCACCGGGAACGTCGCCAGCTGCGCGGTCTCCGGGTTGTTCACCACCAGGCCGAGCAGGGCGAAGCCCCAGGTGATGGACCAGGAGAAGAGGAGCAGCAGGCCGAGGCCGGCCATGAACGCGGCGGCGTTGGTCTGGACCCTGAAGCCCACCGCGAACCCGAGCGCCGTCATGAGCACGATGGAGCCGAGATTCCGGACCAGGTCGGACAGGGTGCGCCCGGTCACCACTGCCGCCCGCGCCATGGGTAGAGCCCGGAACCGCTCGATGACCCCCTTTTGCAGGTCCTCGGCCATCCCGACGGCCGAGGTGACCGCGCCGAACATGACGGTCTGCACGAAGATCCCGGGCATCAGGTAGTTGACGTAGGAACCGTGGACGCCGGCGATCGCGCCGCCAAAGACGTAGCGGAACATGAGCACGAGGAGCATCGGCTGGATCGCGGCGAAGACGATCGACTCGGGCATCCGGACCATCGTCGCCAGCCAACGCCAGGCGATGGTGAGGGAGTCGTGGACCAGCCATCGTGCTCGTTCGATCCAGGCCGGCCCGTGAACGGGTGCGCTCGGAGCGAGCGTCGTCGTGCTCACGAGCGCAGCGCCTCGGACCGCATCCGGGTCGCCGGCGGTGCGTGACCGTCCCCGGAGGTGGATCCGGCGGACTCGAGCTCGGGCCGGTGGCCGGTCAGCTGCAAGAAGACGTCGTCGAGACTCGGCTCCCGCAGCACCAATCCCGAGACCACGATGCCCTCGGCGTCGAGCGCCCGCATCGCCTCGCTGCCCGCCTTGGCCCCGTTTTCCACGTTCATCGCCACGCTGTGGTTCTCGACCGTGGGGCGTTGGGTGCCGAACGGGGCGAGCACGCCGGCCGCCCGCCGGGCGCTCTCGCCGTCCTCCAGGCTGACCAGAAGCACCGTCGTCCCGACCTCCGCCTTCAGACTGGCCGGTGTCCCCTGGGCGATGACCCGGCCGTGGTCGACCACGACCACGGTGTCGGCCAGCCGGTCGGCCTCCTCCAGGTACTGGGTGGTGAGGAGGACGGTGGTCCCTCCGGCGACCAACCGTTCGGTCCAGACCCACATGTCCTGGCGGGTCTGGGGGTCGAGGCCGGTGGTCGGCTCGTCGAAGAACAGGACCGGCGGATCGGCCAGCAGGGCAGCGGCGAGGTCGAGCCGGCGGCGCATCCCCCCCGAATAGGTCTTCAGCGAGCGGGAGGCCGCTTCGGTCAGGCCGAATTGCTCGAGCAGCTCATCGGCTCGCCGCTTGGTCACCGAGCGCGGCAGATGGCTCAACCGGCCGATCATCACCAGGTTCTGGCGTCCCGAGAGGTTCTCGTCGACAGCGGCGTACTGGCCGGCCAGGCCGATCGTGCGCCGGACCTCGGCTGGGTGCCGGACCACGTCGAGCCCGAGGATCGCTGCCCGGCCGCTGTCAGGGCGAAGCACGGTGGCGAGGATGCGCACCGCGGTCGTTTTCCCGGCCCCGTTGGGTCCGAGGAGCCCGAGGACCGTTCCCGGGGGGGTCTCGAAGCTCAGCCCGTCGAGCGCCCGCACCGGGCCCCGGGCGAACACCTTGGTGAGGTCGTGGACCTCAATGGCGGGGTCGGCGGCCACGGCTTGCACACTAGGGCCGGCCTCGGGACGTCCCGCCGCGTCCGGAAACCCGCTGTCGCGATCGTGGCCTTCCGACAGGTCGCGATGCTGCCGGTAGGCTGCGTCTTCCGACCGAGAGAGCGGGCGAGGAGGCCCCCATGCCCTACGTCTTCGACTTCGACCACGCCCACCGCCGGCCTCCGATGGACATGAAGGACCTGCTCGGGGGCAAAGGGGCGAACCTGGCCGAGATGACGTCGGTGTTGGGTCTCCCGGTTCCTCCCGGTTTCACCATCTCGACGGACGCCTGCCGGGCGGCAATGAGCGGCAGTTGGCCGGCGTCCCTCGACGCTGAGGTGAGCCGCGCCCGCCGCCGACTGGAGCGAGCGATGGGCAAGGCCATCGGGGACGCGATCGATCCCCTCTTGGTCTCGGTCCGCTCGGGCGCCAAGTTCTCCATGCCCGGGATGATGGACACCGTCCTCAACCTCGGCCTCAACGATCACTCGGTCCTCGGGCTGGCGGCCCAGACGAGCGATGAGCGCTTCGCCTACGACTCGTACCGGCGCTTCGTTTCGATGTACGCCCGCATCGTGCTTGACCTGCCCCCCGAACCCTTCGACGCTCGCTTCGAAGTGGCCAAGGAGCGGGCCGGCGTCACCTCGGACGCGCTGGTCCCGACCGAGCTTCTGGTGGAGTTGGTCGCCGACTACCAGCGCATGGTGGAGCGCGAGACGGAGCGGCCGTTTCCCCAGGACCCCGACATCCAGTTGCGTGAGGCCATCGAGGCCGTGTTCAGGAGCTGGAACGGGGCCCGGGCGCGCGCCTACCGCGAGCGGGAGCAGATCCCCCACGACCTGGGCACCGCGGTCAACGTCCAGGCGATGGTGTTCGGCAATCGCGACGACCGCTCGGGGACCGGGGTCGGGTTCACGCGGGACCCGGCCACCGGCGAGCGAGGCGCCTACGGCGACTTCCTGGTCAACGCGCAAGGCGAGGACGTCGTGGCCGGCATTCGCAACACCGAGCCGCTCTCGGCCCTGCAGCGCCGGTTCCCTGGGGTCTACCGCCAGCTCATGCGGATCTTCGATCACCTGGAGCGCCACTACCGCGACATGTGCGACACGGAGTTCACCATCGAGCGGGGCCACCTTTGGATGCTCCAGACCCGGGTGGGCAAGCGGACCGGCCGGGCGGCGTTGAAGATGGCGGTCAATATGACCCGGGAGCGCCCGATCCGGCTCACCCGGGCCGAGGCGGTGCAGCGGATCACCGAGGACCACCTCGAGTCGGTGCTGCACCCCCAGTTCGCCGCCGGGGCGAGCCTCGAGGTGCTCACCCGGGGCCTCGGCGCGTCACCGGGAGCGGCGGTCGGCCGGGCCTACTTCAGCGCGGACGACGCAGCCGCAGGAGCCGAGCGCGGCGAGCAAGTGATCCTGGTCCGCTCGGAGACCTCGCCCGAGGATGTCCACGGCATGCTGGCCGCGCAGGGGATCCTGACCGCGAGAGGCGGTCTGGTCAGTCACGCGGCCGTGGTCGCCCGGGGCTGGGGCAAACCGGCGGTCGTCGGGGCCGAGGCCCTGCGCCTCGGGGATCGGTCGGTCACGATCGGCGACGTCACCGTGGCCGAGGGGGACTGGCTGTCGATCGACGGCACCGAGGGGTCGGTCGTCCTCGGCCGGGTGCCCCTCACCCAGGCCGAGCCATCCGAGGAGTTCCGCACGATCTTGGCGTGGGCTGACGACATCCGCCGAGGACATCTGGCGGTGCGGGCCAACGCCGACAATGGACCCGATGCCAACAACGCCCGGGCAATGGGGGCCGAGGGGATCGGGCTGTGCCGGACCGAGCACATGTTTCTGGCCGAGGACCGGCTCCCCATCGTCCGGCGGATGATCCTGGCCGATACCGACGAGGAGGAGAAGGCCGCCTTGGAGGAGCTCCGTATGGCGCAGCGCGCCGACTTCGTCGAGATCCTGGCGGCGATGGACGGTTTGCCGGTGACGATCCGGCTGCTCGATCCCCCGCTGCACGAGTTCCTGCCCTCGACAGAGGAGCTGGCGGTGAAGGAGGCGACTGTCGGCCTGGACGACGAGGAGCGCCGTCTCTACGAGGCCGCGCTGTCCTGGCGGGAGGCCAACCCGATGCTTGGCACCCGGGGGGTGCGCCTCGGGGTGATCAAGCCCGGCCTCTATGGCATGCAGGTGAGCGCGCTCATGGAGGCCGCCGCCGAGCGGTTGGCCGAGGGTGGCCGTCCGATCATCGAGGTGATGATCCCGCTCACCGTGTCGGGCCCCGAGCTCGCCTTGGCCCGGGGCTGGGTGGAGGAGGCGATCGCTGGCGAGCTGTCCTCGGCCGGCAGGCAGCGTCGTCGGGTCGAGGTCAGCATCGGCACGATGATCGAGACACCACGGGCCGCGCTGCGCGCCGGCGAGCTCGCCGAGCACGCCGAGTTCTTCTCCTTTGGCACCAACGACCTCACCCAGATGACTTTTGGGTTCAGCCGGGACGACGTCGAGGGCCGGATGATGTCTGCCTACCTCGAGGAGGGGCTGCTGCCCCGCAATCCGTTCGACGTGGTCGACCCCGACGGGGTCGGCGAGCTTGTCCAGATGGGGGTGGACCGAGGGCGGACGGTTCGCCCCGAGCTCAAGATCGGGGTCTGCGGCGAGCACGGAGGCGACCCGGCGTCGATCGCGACCTTCTACGCCGCCGGGCTGGACTACGTGAGCTGCTCGCCCTTCCGGGTCCCGGTGGCCCGGCTGGCCGCTGCTCAGGCAGTCCTGAGCTCGGCCCCGCCGTCGCCGAACGCGTCGGCCACCTCACGGGGTCGGGCACGCAGCTCGAGCCGGCGGGCGACATCGAGCCGACCCGTTCGGGTCCGGGCGGCCACGTCACCGGCCACCACCGGGGTCACCAAACGAGCCGGCAAGCCGGCGGCTCCGAAGCGCTCGGCCACCGGGCGCGGCGCACGCCCCGGCACCAAGAGCGGAGCCTCGGACCGGAGGACGGGAGGCCGCTGAGCGTCCCGGCGGCGCAAGGAGCCTCGCGGTACCGTCCCTCCGTGGCCATCCCCGTCGATGAGGTCGCCCAGGTCCGGTCGGCGACCGACATCGTCGCGCTGATCGGCGAGCAGGTCGCGTTGCGACAGCAGGGCCGGCGCTTCGTCGGGTTGTGCCCCTTCCACGCCGAGAAGACGCCGTCGTTCAGCGTCAATGCCCAGGAGGGGCTCTACTACTGCTTTGGCTGCCAGGCCTCGGGCGATGCCATCAGCTTCGTGCGCGCCACCGAGGCGGTCGACTTCGCCGAGGCGGTCCGGCGCCTGGCGGCCCGGGCCGGCATCGTCCTGCATGAGGAAGCCGCCCGAGGCTCGGATGCCGGCTGGCGGGCCAACCTGTTCGAGGCCATGGAGCGGGCGGTGTCGTGGTATCACGAGCGGCTCCTCTCGGGTCGGGACGCCGGAGTGGCCAGGGAGTACCTGCGTTCCCGGGGTTACGACGGCGACGTGGTGCGGCGGTTCCGGCTGGGTTGGGCGCCGGAGGACTGGGACGCCTTGGCCAGCTCGCTCGGGCTCTCCGAGCGGGTACTCACGGCGACCGGGCTCGGGTTCGTGAATCGGCGGGGCCGCCGTCAGGACGCGTTTCGGGGTCGGATCATCTTCCCAATCTGCGACCCCTCTGGTCGCCCGGTGGCCCTCGGCGGGCGGATCCTCCCGCCGAGAGCGGGGCAGGCGCTGCCGGAGGGCGACCGGGGGGCCGAGCCGAAGTACAAGAACTCGCCCGAGACCCCCATCTACGCCAAGCGCCGGACGCTGTACGGGCTCAATTGGGCCAAGCGTGAGGTGGTCACGACCGGCGAGGTCGTGGTGTGCGAGGGCTACACCGACGTCATCGGCTTCTTCCAGGCCGGCATCGAACGGGCCGTGGCCACCTGTGGCACCGCCCTGGCCGAAGAGCACTTTCGGCTCCTGCGCAACTTCGGTCGGCGGATGGTCTTGGCCTACGACGCCGATGCCGCCGGGGAGACGGCCACGGCCCGCGTCTACGAGTGGGAGCGGCGCCACGAGGTCGACGTCGCGGTGGCCAGCCTTCCCGCCGGCACCGACCCGGCCGACCTGGCGACGACCGACCCGGGGGCGTTGGCCGAGGCGCTGGCCCAGAGCCGGCCCTTTCTTCAGTTCCGCCTGGATCGGGTGCTCCAGGGCGCGGACCTCACGAGCCCCGAGGGCCGGGCGAAGGCGGCCGAGGCCGCCATCGCCGTGGTCGCCGAGCATCCTGATGACCTGGTCCGCGACCAGTACGCGATGACGGTCTCGGACTTTTGCCGGATCGAGCCCCAGGTGGTCCGCCGGCACCTGGAGGACGCGCGCCGTCGGCCGACGCCGACCGGTCGCGTAGTCGACCACGGCCGCGGGCGTGCACGGGCCGGCCCGGAGCCCCGGCTTGAGGGGCACGCCGTCCCGCCGCCGCCGACACCGCCGGCCCCCAGGGACCCGGTCGAGGACCCCTCGTCGCGCCCGGGCCTCGAGGCGCTGCGCTTGGCGGTGCATCGTCCGGAGCAGGCGGCGGAGCGAATGGAGCCAGTGCTCTTCGGTGACGAGCTTCAGCGCCGAGCGTTCCTGGCCCTGTGCTCGGCAGAGAACCTGCACGAGGCCATCGACGGCGCCTCCCCGGCGGTCGCCGACCTCCTACGACGGGTCGCCGTCGAAGAACCCGTGGTGCCCGACGACGGGCAGGCTGACCCGGTCAATGCCGTGGTCAGCCAACTCGTGCGGGTGGCGACCCGCCGGGCGCTCGCCGACCTCCAGATTCGTGCCCGTACCGACCCGAAAGATCTCGACACCACGGGGCAGGAAACGGCCCGAGTCCGGCGCTGGTTGGAGGAGCTGGACGACCCTTCCGATGGCAGCGAGGCCGCGCGTCGGTTGCTAGCGTGGCTTCTCGATCAGCGTCGGGAGGATTGATGGCCGGCCGGGCCCCACGCGACATCCGGAGTCGGGAAGAGACCACACGCGGACAGTGAGCTCCGCCCCCCTCCCACCGGGAATCGAGGCCCACGTCTTCGAGGCGGTCCTCGAGCGTGGCCGGAGCCAGGGAGTTCTCACCGAAGATGACCTCATCGAAGCGATCCGAGAGGTCGAGCTCAGCCGGGAAGTCATCGACCAGTTGATGCGACGGGTGGGCGACGAAGGGATCGAGTTCCGCACCGAGGACAGCGCCGTGGCGGTGATGGAGACCGTCGCCGCCGAGACGTCAGACGATCGTTCCCGGCTCAAGGCCAAACGGGGTGCCGCCCAGGACCGCGCCGAGGGGACTGGAACCCAGACACGGCCCACGGCGACCAGATCCAGAGCCCGGAGCAACGCGGAGTACTACGGCTCGGGCGCCTCGGAGGATCCGGTTCACACCTACCTGAAGGAGATCGGAAAGGTGGCCCTCTTGAGCGCCGAGCTCGAGGTAGAGATGGCCCGCCGCATCGAGGACGGGTTGGCCGCCACGGCGCGCTTGGAGGCGCTGGAAAAGGGGGACACGGTCGAGGCGAGCACCGACCCAGCAACTGATCGCCGGCTGGTCCGTCGAGGCCAGCAAGCCAAGGACGTCCTCATCGAGGCCAACCTGCGGTTGGTGGTCTCGATCGCCAAGCGATACCGCAACCGTGGGCTCGCGTTCTTGGACCTCATCCAGGAAGGGAACCTCGGGCTCATGCGCGCGGTCGAGAAGTTCGACTACACGAAGGGCTTCAAGTTCTCCACCTACGCGACATGGTGGATCCGCCAAGCGATCACCCGGGCCATCGCCGACCAGGCCCGCACCATCCGCATCCCGGTGCACATGGTCGAGACGATCAACAAAGTCGTGTGGGCGCAGCGACAGCTCCTCCAGGAGCTCGGGCGTGAGCCGACCGCCGAGGAAATTGCGAACCGGGTGGAGTTCCCTATCGAGCGGGTGCGGGAGATCCAACGGATCAACCAGGACACCGTGTCGCTCGAGCAGCCCGTCGGCGAGGAGGACGACTTCAGCTTGTCGGACCTGATCGAGGACCGCGCCGCGGTGGTCCCCGACGACGCCGCCACGCGGGCCATGCTCGATCAAGCCGTGCGGGAGGCCCTCGCCTACCTGTCCAACCGGGAACAGGACGTGGTCAGGATGCGCTTCGGACTGGAGGACGGCAAGATCCGGACCCTGGAGGAGGTGGGCAAGGCCTTCGGTGTGACCCGGGAGCGCGTCCGGCAGATCGAGTCCAAGACCCTGGCCAAGCTGCGACGGCCGGATGCCGCGTACCTCTTGCGCGACTACCTCGAAGAGGCGTGACTCGACCGGTCTCGGCCTTGCGTCAGGGGTCGGGTGGTAACGTGCTCGGCGTCTCGACCCTCGTTCCGGGGTAGCTCAACGGCAGAGCAAGCGGCTGTTAACCGCTAGGTTGAGAGTTCGAATCTCTCCCCCGGAGCTGCCTGCGACGTCTCGTATCACTGGTTCACGCTCCGAGGTATGTGCGCCAGGAATCGGAAGCTTGCACTTTGTGGTGTGCCGAGCCGCGTGATCCTTCGAGACCCCTCTTGTCAGATGCCGATGCGAGGGTCTCCAACCTCAAGAGCCCGGTCTATTCTCGCCGCGTGAGTGACTTCGACCGCCTGGCTCAACAGAAAACCGTGGTTGTCACGACGTACAAGCGCGACGGGACCGGAGTTCCGACTGCGGTCCACGTCGTCGTCGATGGTGACCACGCCTACCTCCGCACCTGGGCGACCTCAGGCAAGGCAAAGCGCCTCCGACGCGATCCTCGGCTGCTGATCGCCCCGTCCGACAGCCGAGGCAAACCGATCGGTCCAGCGATGTCGGCCAGGGCGCGACTGCTCGGCTCGGAGGAGGAACAACCGATCCAAGCCGCCTTCGCCAAGAAGTACCCGGTGCTCCAGGGTCGCCTCGTCCCCCTCATCCACCGGCTCCGCCACCTCGATACCATCCACTACGAACTGACGCCCAGCTAACTCCACGCCTGACCGTCCTCGGGAGGGTGCCGTTCCGGGGTCACGAGTCGTTGCGGTCCACCTGCCCGTGACCCGGCTCGCCGTTTGGCGTCGTCTCATCGGGAGCGTCCTCGATCGGGAAGATGATCGGACTCAGCAGGTGGAGACGCCGAGCCGACCAGGGAGGGTTGTTCCGCGCGACGAGGACCGCGTCGCGTAGGACCCGCTGCAGCTGGACCAGTTCCGCTCGGGTGAGCCACAGCGGGATCTGGGTGTAGCCGACCCGGTCTCGGTAGGGATTCGAGTCCGGCCGGTCCAGGTAGGCATTGAAGTCCCCTACCAGGGCAGCGACGGCGGTGGCGAAGGCCTCCCGGTGCTCGTCGGCCGACATGGCGGCCCCGGCCGCTGGGTCGACCGCCACGGCGGAGCGGACCAGCTGGTAGCGCCGCTCGACGGCTCCGTGGACCCGATGCTCGTCGGCCACCTCGATGAGGCCCCCATCGGCCAGCACGTTCACCTGGCGGTAGACGGTCGCCTTGGAGGCGTCGGGCAGCCGCTCGCAGAGCTCGGCGATCGTCCGGGCCTTCCCACGGAGGGCGTGGACGATGCGGAGGCGGACCGGATGCAGGAGCAGTGCGAGCGTGTCCATTGCCCTATGTTCTCAGAACTGATACCGTTCGCAAAGTTGAGATTACATCGTCGGCCGAGGCCGAGACGGAGAAGGGAGCGCCCGATGGCGGAGGACAACGAGGCCCGATCGGCCACCTTTCCGGCTCCACCCCTCGGGCGGTTCTACGAGATCGGGGGGCGGCGCCTGCTGGTGTATCGCGCCGGGAGCGGCGACCCGTCGGTCGTGATCCTGCCCGGGGCCGGCGCGGTCGGGCTGGACTACTTCAATGTCCAGCAGGGGGCGGCCAAGGTCGTCGAGAGCATCGTCTACGACCGTGCCGGGACCGGCTGGAGCGACCGGGTCCCGTTGCCACGCAGCTCGACCGAGGTGACTGACGAGCTGGCTGAGTTGCTTGCGGTGGTCGGGATCGATCCGCCCTACCTCCTGGTTGGGCACTCCCTAGGCGGTCTCTATGCTCGGCATTTCGCCACCCGCTTTCCCGAGATGGTGTCCGGGTTGGTCCTGCTCGACCCAGCCCACGAGGACTACGACGCGTTCATGCCCGAGGAGCTGCGGGACTCAAAGGATGACCGCATGGCCCAGGCCCAAGCCGCCACCGACCAGGCCATGGCCCTTGAACTGCCCGAGGAGGTCCTCGCCTTCTACCGAATGCTGTTCGAAGCCGAGGTGACCGGCTGGCCCGAGGCGGTCCGGGCCCCGCTGATCGACGCCCACGTCAGCCCGGAGTGGTTCAAGGTCGGCTTCTTGGAGGCAACCAACCTCGACGACCTCTACCGGGAGATTCGCGAAGCAGGCCCGCTCCCGGACCTGCCGATGATCGTGCTCTGCTCAATGGGCGTCGATGACTTTCGCCGGGCGGTTGCTGGCGGGATGTCCGAGGAAGTCTTCGCCCAGGAGATCGACGGTCGGCACCGCCTGTACGAGCAGTTTGCCTCGTCCATACCGAAGGGGGAGTGCCGTCCGGTCGAAGGGGTGGGACACGTCACCATGCATCTGCGCCGAGGGAATCTCGTCCTTGCTGCTATCAACGACGTTCTGCGCAACTGAGCACGGGACGCACGCTTCTTGTCATCCGATAGTGCCGGTCGATGGAACGTCGAAGATCTCGACGGTGCCTAGGCTGGCACCACTCGTCGTGGGTCCGCCGACAAAGTCCCGAGCATCTGCGGCGGCTTGATTGAGGCGCGGTCTTCGCCGAACGGCGAAGACCACCAGCGATTTGGGGCGGTACAGCTGTTCGAAGGCCGTCGAAGTCCGGCATCGGCGGCCTGGCAAGGGAGAACGACGCAAGCCTTGTTTGTCCCCGCTCTCGCCTCGGCCCGGTAACTTCGTAGAAGTCACCAAAAATACATTGACAAAGTAACCTCAACTTCAATATAGTCAGACTTGCCCCATTCAGACACCGGGCACTTCAGCGCGTGTCCGCCCAAGACAAGGAGAAATCGGAATGGCGCTTAGCTTGGCAGAGCTGGAGTTTGAGGCCGGTGCGGTACTGCCGTCTCGCGACACCATGTTCATTTTCAACATTGTCATCGCTAGTGTTCACTCGAACAACGCGGTCATCTCCGTGGTCAACGAGGCCGCTGGCAACAACGTCACCAACTTGGCTGGCTCGGACGTCGCAGTCCTCCAGGTTGTCGGCAACGTCACGGTGCTCTGACCCACACCCAAGATGCATCGGCGCGAGGGCGGCTGTTCGGGCCGCTCTCGTGCTGATGCGCACTCGCCCGGCTGGAGGGTGCACCCCTCAATGCCGGTGAGAAGTCTTCGTCAGTCGCAATACGCGTCGGGTGCCCTGAGCCGCGTGCTTGGCGCACAAGCGCTTTTTCAAGATAAGGGACATCAAATGAGCATTTGCGAGAACCTGCTGGCGGCCGAGATGGGAACCGTCCTTCCCCCACGTGACACCCTCTCCACCTTCACCTTCCAGTTCGCCTTTGTTTACTCCCCGAGCACCGCGGTCGTGGTCATCAACAACGGCAACTTCAACAACGCGGCATCGATTGCTGGAGCGTCCGTTTGGATCACCCAGGTCGCGGGCTAGGT